>JBEIPS010000003.1:0-73346 GCA_040376915.1 Hylemonella sp. | reverse complement strand
CTCGATCTCGGACTCGGTCAGGCCGGCGGCCACCTCGTCGAGCAGCAGCAGCTTGGGCCGGGTGGCCAGGGCCATGCCGATCTCCAGCAGGCGCTGCTGCGAAGGCGTGATGGCCGCCGCCGGCAAGTCGGCCTGTTTGGCCAGGCCGATCAGCTGCAGGATGCTCGTGGCGTCGCGCAGGGCCCAGGGCACACCGATCTCGTCGCCCCAGAACACATACTTTCGACGGCGACGGCCGGCGAACTTGAGGCCGAACTCGATATTGGCGGTGACTGTCATGTCGGCAAACACGCGGGGTGTCTGGAACGTGCGTGCCACACCGTTGGCCGCATAGCGGTGCGGGCCGCGGCCGGTCAGGTTGCGCCCATGAGAAACGAGACGGCCCGAGGTGGGCGCCTGCACACCCGAGATGGCGTTGAAGAAGGTGGTCTTGCCGGCGCCATTGGGGCCGATGATGCCCACCAGCTCGCCGGGCGCGAAACTGGCGCTGACGGCATCCACGGCCACCAGGCCGCCGAAACGCACGGTCACCTCGTGCGCCTCCAGCAGGGGGATGACTCGGTCGCCGCCGGGCCGCCCCAGGGCCCCCGGGGCCCCCTGGGGGGGCAGCGCAGTACGCGCAGCGACAAGCGTGGGGGCCGACATACTAGACAAAGTGGCTCTCCTTCTCGCGGCGCTTGATGCGCTGTTTCTCGCGTTCCTTCTCGCCGCTGAGTTCGCGCCTGATGTCCTTGGCCCAATCACGGCTGTCGGTCCACCAGCCCTTGAAGGTGGCCCAGCGCAGCGAGGCCAGGCCGCCCGGCAGATAAAGCACGCACAGGATGAGCAGCAGGCCCAGGGACATCAGGTAGATCTGCGGAAACTGCAGGCGCAGGGACTCGGCCAGCACGCTGAAGATGATGGCGGCCAGCAGCGGGCCCCAGAGCGTGAGCACGCCGCCGATCAGCGTGATCAGCACGGTCTGGAAACCGATGAAGGGGTTGAACACAGTGTGCGGATCGATATAGGTCCAGCGCACCGCCATGGCCGCGCCCACGGCGCCGGCAAAGGCCGCGGTGATGGCAAAACCCGCGATCTTGACCACACGCGTGTTCACGCCCAGGGTCTGGGCCCGCTGCTCGTCCGCACCTATGCCCATGAGGGCCAGGCCGAAGCGCGTGCGCCGCACCCAGATGGAGGTGGCCACCGCCAACAGGGCCAGGGCCAGCATGGTGAGATAGATAGTGTCGCGCTCGGGCACCACGGTGAGCACGCGCCCCACGGTGCCGGTGACCGACTTCTCGAAATAGGTCACGGCGTGCAGGATGAGCTCGGTCATGCCGAAGGTCAGCACGGCAAAGTAGGTGCCGCGCAGGTGCAGCACGGCTGCGCCCATGACGATGGCCACCACCACGGCTATGCCCGCGCCGATGGTTATGGTCTCGACCCAGCTGAACTGGCCCAGCAGGATGGCCGAGGTGTAGGCGCCGATGCCGAAAAAGGCCGAGGTGGCCAGGGACAGGTAGCGCGTGCTGCCGCAGAACAGGCCCCAACTGGACGACAGGGCCACGTACATCAGGCAAGTCAGCGCCATGGAGACGACAAACTCGCTGGCGTAGAAAGGCAGGGCCAGGCACCAGCCGGCAAAGGCCAGCAGCACCAGCAGGTCGCGGATGAGGAATTGCTTGCTGTTCATGCTCAGGCTTTACGACTCTTGCGTGTAAACAGGCCTTCAGGACGCAGCAGCAGCACGGCGATGAACACCACGTAGGACAGCAGGGCCTTGAGCGAGGGGTTGGTGAAGTGCATGCCGAAGGCCTCGATCACGCCCAGGAGAAGGCCGCCGATGAGCGCACCGCCCATGCTGCCGAAACCGCCCAGGGTGATGACGATGAGCGCCGTCACGGTGTAGGGCTGGCCCATATAGGGGGTGATGGTGTAGGCCATGGACAAGAGCGCGCCGGCAACGCCCGAGAGGCCCAGGCCGATGCCGAACATCAGCGGGTGCAGGCGTTTGGTGTCGATGCCCATGAGCTGCGCGCCGATGGCCGATTGCATGAGGGCGCGCACGCCCTTGCCCAGCAGGGTCAGGCGCAAGAGCACGATGAGCGCGCCCGCGAACAGCAGCGCCAGGAAAAAGACCAGCAGCTTGTTGGCGGCGAACTGCGCCTCGCCAAACTTCACGGGCTCGGTCAGGTAGTCGTAGCCGCGCAGGTCCCCGCCCCACAACCATGACACGAAGTTCTGCACCAGGAACATCAGGCCGAAGGCCACCATGAGACCACGGGCCTCGAACACGTCGAGGTTGGGCGAGGTGGCGGTCAGGCGGCGGAAGCACAGGAAGTGCACGATGACACCGAGCACCATGAGCACCAGGAAGGCGACGGGCACCATCAGCAGCGGCGAGATGCCGAACTGGGTCTGGACCAGCCAGGTCAGGTAGGCGCCCACCATGAGGAACTCCCCATGGGCGATGTTGAGAATGCGCATCAGACCGTACTGGAGGTTGAGCCCCAGGGCGACCAGCGCATAGATGCCCCCGGTGATGAGACCGGAAGCGATCAGTTCAAGCCAGGCAGTGAGTGACATATCAAGAAGATTCCGCCCGCCCCTGCCTGAGCAGAGGCGGGCGAACAAAAGAAACGAGGACGGGTCAGAAACCCGTCACGGGGAAAGAATCACCAAGCCGGCTTGGCAGCGAGCTTGGCAGTGGCCACCTTGGCCGGCCACACCACCTCGAACTCGCCCTTTTGCCACTGGCTCACGGTGCCCGGGGTACCCACGTTCTCGCTGCCCTCGAACTTGATGTCCCCCAGGATGGTCTTGTGGGTGGTGCTGGCCACGTAGTCGCGGATGGCCTTGCGGTCCAGACCGTGTTTGGCCACGGCGTTGGTCAGGATCTCCAGGCTGGCCCAGGTCGCGCCGCTGGCCCAGCGGTCGGGCTCCTTGCCGCCGAACTTCTTGGTGTGCGCGTCGAAATAGGCCTTGGCGCCGGGGCTGGTCTTGCTGTTCCAGGAACCCATGCCCAGCACGCCCTCGGCGCCGGCCGGTGTCATGACGTTGCGGTACAGCTGGAAGGCCGTGCCGACCGAGGCGTAGAAGTACTTGGGGTTGAAGCCGATTTCCTTGGCCTGCTTGCTGGCCAGGATGGTGTCCGGCGGGTAGGTGAAACCGACGAAGGCGTCGGGGTTCTTGTCCTTCATGGAACGCAGCACCGGCGACAGGTCCTTGACGCCACCCGGATAGCTCTTGTCCTCCACCATGCTGATGCCGGTACCCTGCAGCGCCACTTTCAGCGCGGCATAGTTCTCCAGGCCGAACAGGTCGTCCACGTAGATGCAGGCCACGGTCTTGACGCCATTGGCCTTGAGCATGTCGACCAGGGCTTCGCACATGGGCTTGGGCTGCTGCAGCATCAGGAAGAAGTAGGGCAGCTTCATCTCGATCAGGCGCTTGGACAGGGCCGTGGGCGCGAGGAAGGGATAACCGAAGCGGTTGGCCAGCGGGGCCACGGCGAAGTTGGCATTGGAGCCCCAGGGCGGCAGCACCAGGTCCACCTTGTCCGAACCCATGAGCTTTTCATAGGAGCGCACGCAGGTCTCGATGTCGCTGCGGTCGTCGGAGCTGATCAGCTCGATGGGGCGCTTCTCGCCCTTGACGTTCAGGCCGCCTGCGGCGTTCTGCTGCTCGGCCCACAGCAGGTAGTTGGGTTCCTGGCTGACCTGGGCACCGCCGGTCCAGGGGCCGGTGCGGGCCATGGCATAACCCACGCGCACCGGGGCGGCTGCGAACAGGTGCGGGGCAAAGGTGGCGGCACCGACAGCAGCGGCAGTGCCTTTGAGCAGGGTACGTTTTGTTTGTTGAACCATGGTTGTCTCCGTTGAATTTGCTTTTCAGGATCGCACAGCAATACTAGAAAGCCCGGCGGCTTGCGGCTTTGCTGAACGTGCACAAAGTAGTTGACGGTTCATGCAAGAGCACTCGGGTTAACCCTAGGCGTCGGGTTTGTCCCGGGGCGGTGATGCGCCGATAATCCGGCCACCATGACCCATGCCACGGCCGTCAGCACCGACGATTACGCACCCGCCGACCGCGCGCCGGTCTGGCGCGACTGGGTCTGGAAGCAGTTCGGCGGACTGGAGTCCGACCTCTACGGCGACACCGACTTCGATGGCCACATGGCCTCGGCCCGCGCCGGCGATCTCATCCTCACCAAGCTCGAAGCCAACCGCCACCGCGTGGTGCGCACCCGCGACATGGTGCGCGCCAGCGACGAGGGTTACCTCAAGATCGTGGCGCCCATGAAGGGCTCGGCGGGGGTGGAGCAGATGGGTCGCCAGGCCTGGGTCACGCCCGGCGCCTGGACCATCTACGACACCACCGGCAGCTACTCGGTCGCCAACCCCGAACGGGTGGAACACCTGATCGTGATGGTCCCGAAGGCGCAGATGATCGAGCGCGGCCTGCGCCTGGAAAACCTGATGGCGCGGCCCGTGGGCGGCGCCAGCGGCATTGCACGTGTGGCGCTGTCCACCATGCGCAGCACCTTCCAGGAACTGCCCCACATGAGCGCGGACGCGGCGCGCGGCGCCGGCGAACTGATCGCCCAGCTGGTGCGCCTCTCGCTGATCGAACTCTCCGGCCAGGAAACGCAGCTCACGCAGCGCGAGGCTCTGAAAGACCGCATCCGCGGCTACGTCGCCCTGCACCTGCGCGACCCCGAACTGACGGTGGACCAGATTGCCGTGGCCCTGAACTGCAGCAAGCGACACCTCTACAACGCCTTCAGCGACGAAGACCAGACCCTGGCCAGCTACATCCAGACCCTGCGCCTGGAGGCCTGCATCCGCGAACTGCAGCACCCCATGGCGCAGACGCGGCCCATCACCGACATCGCCCTGTCCTGGGGTTTCAACAACCTCTCGCACTTCAGCCGTGTGTTCCGCGAGCACACGGGACGCAGCCCCAGCGAATTCCGTGCCGCGTCGCCCAGGTGACCCCACCTCGCCCCGGCATGGTGGACAGTGCGGAAACCACCGTACCGACATCCAGAACTGGAGACGCCATGCACATCCCCTCCCTGAAAGAAGTCGTCAGCGCCCAAGAGTGGCAGCTGCGCTGCGATCTGGCCGCCGCCTACCGCCTGGTGGCCGCCTACGGCTGGAGCGACCTGGTCTTCACGCACATCAGCGCGCGCATCCCCGGGCCCGAGCATCACTTCCTGATCAACCCCTACGGCCTGATGTTCGACGAGATCACGGCCTCCAGCCTGGTGCGCGTGGACCAGGACTGCAACAAGCTCAGCGACTCGCCCTTCCCCGTCAACCCGGCCGGTTTCGTGATCCACAGCGCCATCCACGCCGTGCGTGAAGACGCGGGTTGCGTGCTGCACACGCACTCGCGCGCCGGCGTGGCAGTCAGCGCGCAGAAGTGCGGTGTGCTGCCGATCAGTCAGCAATCGACCTTCGTGCTGGGTTCGCTCGGCTACCACGCCTACGAAGGCGTGGCCCTGCGGGATGAAGAGAAACCTCGTCTGCAGGCCGACCTGGGCACGGCCAACTATCTGATGCTGCGCAACCACGGCCTGCTGACCGTGGGCAAGACCATCGCCGACGCCTTCCTCAACATGTACATCTTCGAGGCCACCTGCCGCATCCAGCTCGATGCGCAGGCCGGCGGCGAACTGGTGCACGTGAATCCGAAAATCCTCGAAGGCATCGCCGGCGTGATGAAAACCGCCACCGCCGGCCAGGGCGCCAACCTGGCCTGGCCCGCGCTGCTGCGCAAGGCCGAGCGCCTGGACCCCGGCTACAAGACCTGAGAGCTCAGTGCGAGCCCGCTATTTGCTGAACAGCTCGCCCAGCCTGCCACCCATGGACGCCCCCGCGCCCGTGCCCACGCCGGGCATCAGCAGGGTTCCCAGGGCGGCGCCGATCTTGGCACCGGCCGTCAGCGACACCTCGGGCTGCTCGACCGTGCCGCCCACCAGCAGCGGCACGCCCACCGCGCCGCCCAGGCTCACGTTCACCCGCCCGCTGAGCTGCTGCGTGGTGGACACGCTGACCTGGCCGGTGGCACCGAGCGAACCCGAACTCGCCGCCAGATTCTGCAGTTCGATGGCCTTGCCACGCGTGCTGACCTGACCGGACAGCGCGTCCAGCGGCGTATCGCCCCCGCGGCTCACGCCCACGGTCTGCACCGCCTTGGCCAGGTCGATGCCGTGCAGCATGCCTCTGCGCACGGTGAATTTCGATTGTGTCTGCATGAGTTCCAGCAGCGCCGAGGGCTGGCGCGCACGCGCGTTCAGCGTGGTGCTGGCCTCGAGCCGGCCGCTCAGGGGCTGGCGGGCGCGCACGGCCTCGGTCGGTTCGGGCGCGGTGAGCTGCGACAGCTCGACCTCGCGCGTCTGCAGCTGGCCCTTGAGCAGGAACTCGGCGCCGGCCTGGCCCGCAGGCTGCACCTCCACACGGCCCTGCACCGTGCCGCCGGCCACCTGGAGCATCACATCCCAGGCCAGCGCATCCCTGCGGCGCAGGTCCAGGCGGCTGCCCTGCAAACGTCCGCGCAGCACCTCCAGCTCGAGCCGCTCGGGCAGGGCATCACTGTCGAGCCTGGCCTCTGCCTGGATCACGATGGCCTTGCCCCGGGCATCCACCCAGCTCAGCTCGTCGAGCACGGTACGCCGCGGCAGCAGGTGCAGCGAAGAGGCCGACTGCGGCGAGCTGTCGCGCTGGCGCATCTTCTGCAGGGAGGCCAGCAGCGCGTCGATGCCCTGCTGCGGCAGCACCGCGCGCCGCACCACCAGGGTGGAAATCGCCAGCCGGCCGATCAGCAGCGAAGCCCAGGCCGGGCGCAACTCGATGCGCTCCACCTTCAAGGGCTGGCGCGTGCGCAACGCCACGCCGTCCAGTGCCACCCCGGGCAGGGGCCACAAAGTCAGTCCCACGCGCTCCAGCTTGAGCGGCACGCCCAAGGCGGCCGTGGCTTCCTGTTCGACACGCAGGCGGAATTCGTCGGTCGACACCCAGCGATGCACGACCAGCAGCGCGGCGGCCAGCACCAGCAACAGTGCGGCCAGCGCCCGGAGCAGGACCTTGCGGGCGCGCCGCATACAGGACTCAGCCCTTGGCGGGCTGCTTCTTCAGCTGCTCGATGCGCTTGGCTTCCTCGCCGCGGATGCGCTCGAGCATGCGGGCGTCCGGGTCCTGCCAGGTGCCACCGGACGCGCGCGCCATCCAGGCCACGGCGCGCGCAAACTCCTCCAGGCTCAGGTCATTGCGCCCGCCCTTGGGCGGCATGGCGCGCACGCCCACCCAGGCGTGTGCTGTCAGCACATGCTGGCCTTCGGCGATCAGCTTGCTCCAGGCCTTCTTGTCGCCCATGCGCGGCACATTGGGCAGGCCAGGATTGACGCCTGGGCCATGGCAAACCATGCAGGTTTCTCGGTAGACCTGCTCGCCGGTCTTGAGCGCAGGCGCGGTCTGCGCCTGGACCGCCAGCGGCACGGCCGAGCAAAAAAGCAGGGTGGCAAAAAGCTGTTTCATCATGATCTCCTGGGTGATGCGGGTTTCAAAAAAGGCGCTCGGGTGTCCAGCGCAAACCGATGGAAAGCCAGCGGCTGGCAGGGTCGCCACCATACTGCTGCCCGGCCGTGGCGTCGAGCTGGAAAAGATTGGGGATCACCGAATACCGGAGGCCGGTTTGCCAGTAGGGCTTGCCCTTGTCGTCGCCGAAAGACTCGGCGATCACGGCCAGACGCGGATGGGGGTAATACTCGCCGCCCAGGCCCCAGGTGCTGCGGTCCTGGCTGCTGGCCTTGTCACGCAGCCAGCCCGCATTGGCGTGCAGGACGAAACGGTCGTCGGCAAAGGAGGCCGAGTAGGGCAGGTAGACGTAGGTGTTGCCCAGCTGGTTGGGTCCGGGAGCGATCTCGGGGTGCTCGACCCGTCCCGCTGCAATACCAAGTCCCCAGCCATTGGTCGTCAGGGGTTTGAACAGGGTCTTGAACTGCAGGACATAGTCGTCACTCGTGCCGGCCCCGTTGTAACTGGCGCGGCCGCCCCCCAGCGTGATCTCCAGATTGCCGGTCGGGTTGCAGGCCGGCAGGGCCCAGAACTCGCTGCTGCCCTCGTACAGTCGCATCCAGCTCTCCAGCTGGCAGCTGCCCGCCGTTGTGAGGCGGGCGTCGTCCGTCACAAAAGGACGGGCGGCCCAGGCCGGCGCAACCAGCAGAAGGCCGGCCAGGATGATGGCAAACTTCATGCTGACATTCTAGGAGAGCCGTCTTGCAACTTCATTTCATCCGAATCTGGACCGCAGCCTGTCTGGGCCTGGCCATGCATGCCACCTGGGCGCAGGACGGCGAGAAGGCAGCGTCCCCGACCTTCAAGCTGACCGCCGGCCTGTACCAGTCCAGCGGCGGCGGCGAGCCCAGCAGCGATTCGACCGACATCAACCTGCGCCACAGCTCCAAGCTGGGCACGGTCTGGGTCGGCCGTTATATAGCCCCGGCCCGCGAACTGATCCAGGACCGCATCGGCTGGGACCGCACCTGGTCGGTGGGCGCCGTGCGCGTCCAGCCCTCGGCGCAGCTGGCCACCGGCGGTGCCCTCAACGGCAGCGTGGGCGTGGAAACCGGTGAGGACTGGTATGTCGGCGCCGGATTCGGACGCACCAACCAGCGCGAGACCGTCAACCTGAACTTCGACCCCAACGACGCCTACAGCCTCAGCGGTGGCTACCGCTGGGCCGAGGGCACCTCGCTGGGCCTGGTGTATGTGCGTGACGACCGCCTGAACCCCGACCAGCAGCACCTGCACCTGGTCTGGCGCAGGCCCCTGCCCGACGGCCACCGGCTGACCGTCGACCTGCTGCACAAACGCGGCCTGGTGGAAGACGAGATGATCGAACGCACCGGCCTGTCGGTGGCCTATGACTGGCCGCGCTGGTTTCTGCGCCTGAGCTACGACCCCAAGGTCAATTTCACGGTGCAGGACATGTGGCGCCTGGCCTTCGGCACGCGCTTCTAGTCAGACCGGCGGCCGCTGAAAGTTCACGCTGGCGCACAGGCCGGGGCCCGCGGGCGCGCTGCCCAATTCGAAATGGGCATGCATCAGTTCCGCGAACTTGGCCACGATGGCCAGGCCCAGGCCGGCGCCCTGCCCCAGCCGTTCGGCATGCAGGCCGCGCACCCCGCGCTGCACCAGACGCTGGCGTTCCGCCGCGCTCAGACCCGGGCCGTTGTCGATCACCGAAAGCCGCACACCGCCGCCCTCGCGCGCCAGTTCCACGGTCAGCGTACTGGCCTGGCCGGCCGGGGCGCGGCCGTAGCGCAGGGCGTTGTCCAGCAGGTTGCCCAGGATGCCCTCGATCAACGCCACATTGCCGGCCACGTACTCGGGCTCGTCCAGGCCCTGCACGCCCAGGTCCACCCCCATGGCGTCGGCGCGCGGCAGGTAGCGCAGCACGGTCTCGCGCACTACTTCGTCCAGCGCCACGGGCTCGTTCTGCACGCCGGCATCGGCCTCGTCCGCCAGGGCCAGGGCCAGCAGCTGTTCGACCAGACGGCTGGCTCGCGCCTCGCTGGCCCCGATGCGTTGCAGCTGCTCGCGCCAGACGGCCGGCTCGGCGTGCGCCAGGCCGTACTCGGCCAGTGCGCGGATGCCAGCCAGCGGCGTGCGCAACTCATGCGCCACATTGCCGGAAAACTCGCGCTGCGCCTGCATGCTCTGGCTCACTCGCCCCAGCAGTGCATTGATGGCCGTACCCAGGTGCTCAAGGTCGCGGGAACTGGCTGAGACGGGCACCGGCGTGAGGTCCAGTGCGTCGCGCTGCTCGACCGAGCGCTGCAGCGCGTTCAGGGGCCGCAGCTCCAGGCCGATGATGCCGCGCAGCCACACGGCCAGCAGCAGCAGCAGCGCGATCTGCGGCACCACCGAGTAGGTCAGCACGTCGCGCAGCAGGGTGCGCCGGCTGCGGGTGGTCTGCCCCACCATGACGGTGAAGTTGTCGGGTTCGTCCTGCACCACGGTCACCGTACGCAGGGGCTGGCCCTCGTAGATGGCTTCGGCAAACAGGATGGTGTCCGGGCTGCGTGGCATGGGCGCGCGCAGCCCGGGGTGGCCGGCCATGACCGAACCGTCGGCGCGGCGCACCACGAAATAGATGCTCTCGCTCTGGTCGAACAGCACCGTGCTCATTTCGCGACTGGACAGTTCGAGGGCCAGGCCCTGGGGCAGGAAGCGCACCCGCGAAGCCAGGGCGTAGGCATCGTCGAGCAGGGCGCGGTCAAAGGCCTTCTGCGCAAAGTGGTAGGCCACGGCCACCGTGACGGCCGAGCCCAGCAGCCAGGTCAGCGCCAGGGGCAGCAGCACATGGCGCACCAGACGCGCGCGCAGGGAAGGCTTGTCGAACGTTGCGTCCGGCGGCAGCGTGGTGCTCAAGCCTCGCCCCCGTCGCCGCGCTCCAGCGCATAACCCAGGCCGCGCAGGGTGCGGATGCGCGCGCCGCTGCCGCTGAGCTTCTTGCGCAGGCGTGAGATGAAGGCCTCCAGTGCGTTGTCGCCCAGGGCTTCGCTGAAGTCCGAGAGCTTGTCCGACAGGCTGCGCTTGCTCACCACCCGTCCCGGCGGGGTCATCAGCTCCCACAGCACCTCGAATTCACGTGCCGGAAGCTCCAGCATCACGCCGTCGACGGTAAAACGCCGGGCCTTGCGGTCCAGGTTCAGGCGGCCGATCTCGAACAGGTCTTCGGTGCCGGCGGTGCGGCGCACCAGGGCACGCAGCCGCGCCTCGACTTCGGCCAGCTCAAAGGGCTTGCCCAGGTAGTCGTCGGCGCCGGCGTCCAGGCCGGCGATGCGTTCGTCGGTGCGGTTGCGCGCGGTCAGCACCAGCACGGGCGTGCGATCGCCGCGCGCGCGCGCCTCGCGCAGCAGGGTCAGGCCATTGGCCAGCGGGCTGTTTGGTGCGTCACTTTGCGGCAGGTTCAGGTCCAGCAGCACGGCGTCGAAAGGCTGGACGCGCCAGAAATGCGCGGCCTGCTCCAGGGTGCCCGCCTCGTCCACGCGATGCCCGGCATCACGCAGGCTCAGGCGCATGACTTCGCGCAGCACGGGATCGTCTTCGACCAGCAGGATTCTCATGGTGGCAGTGCTCGTTACGGGGACTGTCTACGCGTTTTCACCAGGGGCGGAGTCAGCAGGCGGTCAGGCGAGGCCGGAGACACTCGACCCCCCGTGTGGATGGATTCATGAGCATACGTCAGTTATTGTTGTTGGGCAGCCTGCTGCTGTCGGCCGCCACCCAGGCACAGACACCGGTCGCGGCGCCCCAGCCCGTCTCCCTGCGACAGGCCCTGCAGGCCGCCCAGGACAATCTGGACGTCGTGCTGGCGCGGCGCACGCTGGCCAGCGCCCAGGCCGACATCACCAGCGCCGACCGCGCACCCTTTCCCGTGCTCTCGGCCAGCGCGAGCCAGATCGATCTGCGCAACGGCAACGGCAGTGGCAATGCCTGGACCGAACAGCGTTATGACAAATCGGTCGGACTGGACTGGACCTGGGAGCGCGGCAACAAGCGCGAACTGCGCACCCTGACCGCGCAGCGCGCCGCCGACGCGGCGCACGCCGAACTGCAGGAGACTGGCATGCAGCAGCGCCTGGCGGCCCTGTCCGGTTTTTATGAGCTGCTGGCGGCCCAGGAGCGCGTGGCCGAGATCACCCAGATCGAGCGCAACGCCGACGAGCTGGCCCGCATCGCCGGGCGGCGTCTGCAGGCTGGCGATCTGTCGGCCCAGGAAACGGCGCGCACCGAGATCGAGGCCCAGCGCGCACGCGCCGACCTGCACCTGGCCGAACTCGAACAGCACCGCGCGGCCCTCGTGCTGTGGCAGCTCACCCTGCTGGCCCCGGCGCCCGAACAGCTGCAGGCCCGGGCCGACTGGCCCCGGTTTCCGGCCGCGCCCTCCCTTGCCGCCGGACTGGACGAACTGGTCGAAGCCCGCGCCGACGTGGCTGCCGCGCGGGCCCGGGTGCAGGCAGCCCAGGCCGCCCTGGACAGCAGCAGCGCACAGAAAAAGTCGGACATCACGGTGGGTGTGTCCTACGACCATTACCCCGGCACGTCCACGGCCCTCATCGCACTGCGCATGTCCATGCCGCTGCAATGGGGGTATGGCTACGAGGGCGAGATCGGTCGCGCCGGCGCCCAGCTTGCGCAGGCCGAGGCCGCGCTGGAGAAGATCCGGCGCCTGACCCGCGCGGAACTGCAACGCCTGCAGCACGAGCTGCAGAGTGCGGCCGTGCGGGCCAACGCCTATGATGCCGAAATCCTGCCGCGCGCGCGTCGCGTGGCCGAGGGTGCCGAGTTGGCCTACCGCAAGGGCGCCCTCTCGCTGACCGACCTGCTCGACGCGCGGCGCACCCTGCGCACGACCGTGCTGGACGCCGTGGCCGCACGCAGCGAACACGCCAAGGCCCTGGGGGCATGGCAGCTGCGCAGCGGCCAGGCCGTGGCGGCTGCCCAGCCCTGAGCCCCCACGCCCACTGGCCCTTCACATTTGTACCGGAGCGTAGACCGACCATGCTGAACCGCTCACTCCCTGTCTCGTTTTGCGTCCTGCTGCTGGCCGCCTGCGGTGAAGCCCCGGTCCCCCAGGCCGAGGCCCCCGCCCCCATCGTGCAGGGCCAGCAGCTGCGCTTTACGGCCGGCCATCCGCAACTGCAATTGCTGCCGGTGGCCGCAGCAGCAGCAGCCCAGCCCATCACGGTGGAGTTGCCCGCCAAGCTGGTCTGGAACGAGGAACGCACGCAGCGCATCTATCCCTCCTTCGCCGGTCGCGTCACGGCCATCAAGGTGGATGTCGGGCAACACGTGTCGGCCGGCACACCGCTGGCCGTGCTGGCCTCGCCGGATTTCGGCCAGGCCCAGAGCGACACCGCGCGCGCCGAAGCCGACGCCCGCCTGGCCGCCCAGGCCCTGCAGCGCCAGCGCGAGCTGTTCGATGCCGGCATCGTGGCGCGCAAGGAACTGGAGCAGGCCGAAGCCGACCAGGAACGCGCCCGGGCCGAGGTGGATCGCGCGCGGGCCCGCACCCGCCTGTACGGCGGCGGCGGCAACATCAACCAGCAGCTGGTGCTCAGTGCCAGCCTGGCCGGCGTGGTGGTCGAACGCAACCTCAACCCGGGCCAGGAACTTCGGCCCGAACTCAGCGGGCCGGGCGTGCCGGCTCTGTTCGTCGTAACCGACCCGGCTTCGCTGTGGCTGCAGATTGACGCGCGCGAGACCGAAATTGGCGTGGTGCAACCGGGCCAGCGTTTCAAGCTGCGCGTGCCGGCTCTGGCGGGCCAGGAATTCGAGGGCCGTATCGTGAACAGCTCGGACTTCATCGACCCGCTGACCCGCACCATCAAGGTCCGCGCCAGCGTGGCCAACCCGAAACGCCTGCTCAAGGCCGAGATGCTGGCCACGGCTCTCTTCGAGCGCCGCTTCGAGCGTGGCCTGGTGATCCCGGCCTCGGCGGTGCTGCTGCATGGTTCGCAACACCGGGTGTTCGTGCAGACCCAGCCCGGCGCCTTCGAGCCACGCCGGGTGGAACTGAGCTACGAGGGCAGCCGCGAAGTCGTGGTCTCCAGCGGCCTGCAGGCCGGTGAGCAGGTGGTGACGGACAACGTCCTGCTGCTGGCACGCCAGTTCCGCCTGGCCGAGAGCGCGGGCAAACCGGCAGCAGCCGAAGCCGGAACGCCGCGCCCATGAAACGTCTCATCCAGTATGCGGTGCACCAGCCGCTGTTCATCGTGCTGGGCACCCTGCTGTTCGTGATGGCCGGGGTCATTGCCTTCAAGAACCTCTCGGTCGAAGCCTTCCCCGACGTCACCGACACCCAGGTCACCGTGATCGCGCTCTTCCCTGGCCGCGCTGCCGAAGAGGTGGAAAAACAGGTCACGCTGCCCATCGAGATGGCGCTGTCGGGCCTGCCCAATTCCATCCGCGTCTTCTCGCACACCCAGTTCGGCCTGTCCTTCACCGTGGTGACCTATGACGATGCGGCCAAGGTGCTGGAAGTGCGCCAGCAGGTCAACGAGCGCCTGCGCAGCGTGGAGCTGCCGTCCGGCGTCGAGGCCAATATTGCGCCCAACGCCACACCGGTGGGCGAGGTCATGCGCTACCGCCTGCGCGGCGACGGCAAGTCCACCACCGAACTGCGCACCCTGCAGGACTGGGTGGTCGAGCGCTCGCTGCGCCAGGTGGCCGGCGTGGCCGACGTGGTCGCCATGGGGGGTTTCATCAAGCAGTACGAGGTGCAGCCCGACCTGGACAAGCTGCGCGCCTACAAGCTCACCTTCCAGAATCTGCTCGATGCGCTGGAGCGCGGCAACTCCAACGCCGGCGGCAGTTATGTAGCCCAGGGCGTGCAGCAGTACGCCATACGCGGCATCGGCCTGCTGCGCTCGGCCGACGACATCGGCCGCATCGTGGTGGCCTCGCGCAACGGCACACCCATCCTGATCCGCGACATCGCGCGGGTGCAGATCGGTGCCGTGCCGCGCCTGGGCACCGTCGGCCAGGACATGGACGACGACGTCATCACCGGCATGGTGGTGATGCGCAAGGGAGAGAACCCCAGCGAGGTGCTCAAGGGTGTGAAGGAAAAGGTGGCCGAACTCAACGAACGCGGCCTGCCCCCGGGCGTGCAGATCGTGCCCTTCTACGACCGCTCCTGGCTCATGGGCAAGACCCTGTCCACAGTGTTCCGCAATCTGGTCGAGGGCGCGCTGCTGGTCTCCCTGGTGCTCTACATCTTCCTGTCCAACCTGCGCGCCAGCCTGGCCGTGGTGGTGGTGATCCCGCTGGCGCTGCTGGCCACCTTCATGGGCCTGAAGATCATGGGCGTGCCGGCCAACCTGCTGTCGCTGGGCGCGATGGACTTCGGCATCATCGTCGACGGCGCGGTGATCGTGATCGAGAACATCATGCACCGGCTCGAGAAGGACAGCGAGAACATGTCCGAGAGCGAACGACGCCAGACCATCATCGACGCGACCAACGAGGTGGGGCGCCCCACCCTGTTCTCCATGCTCATCATCATCGCCGCGCACATCCCGATCTTCGCGCTGCAGCGGCACGAAGGCCGCATCTTCCAGCCCATGGCGCTGTCCGTCACCACGGCCCTGGTCGGCTCGCTGATCTTCTCGCTCACGCTGGTGCCCCTGCTGGCCTACTGGATGCTGCGCAAGAACCTGCCGCACGGCGACAACCGCGTGATCGCCGCCGCCAAACGCGTCTACACCCCGGTGCTGGACTGGGCCCTGGCCCACCGCCGCAAGGTGGTCACCATCGCCCTGTCCGCCTTCGTGCTGGGTTTGGGCGCCGCCGCGCGGCTGGGCTCCGAATTCCTGCCCGAACTCAACGAGGGCACGCTCTGGGTCAATCTGCGCCTGCCTGCCAGCGTCTCCAATAACGAAGCGGCCCGCATGCTGCACCAGGCCCGCCAGGCCCTGCTGACGGTGCCCGAGGTGCGCACCACGGTCTCCAAGGCCGGCCAGCCCGAGGACGGCACCGACCCCAAGACCATCAGCATGGCCGAAGTCTTTGTCGACATCAAGCCGCAGGAACAGTGGCGCAAGGGCCTGACGCGGGAGGCGCTGATCAACGAGATGGAGCATGCCGTCGTCGCCATCCCGGGCCTGGTGCCGGTTTTCTCGCAACCCATCCGCGACAACGTGCTGGAGTCGATCTCGCAGATCGACGGGCAGATCGTGATCAAGGTGGCCGGTGACGACCTGGTCGAGCTGCGGCAGACGGCCGAGGCCATCGAACGCGAGATCCGCCAGGTGGTCGGCGTCTACCGCGCCGAGATCGACCGCCTGGGTGAACTGCCGCAGTTGTTGATCGACATCGACCGCGAGCGCGCCGCGCGCTACGGCCTGAACGTGGTGGACGTGGAGGACGTGATCGAGGCCGCCCTGGCCGGCAAGGCTGCCACGCGCCTGTGGGAAGGCGAGCGCAAGTTCGCCGTGGCGGTGCGCCTGCCGGCCGAGCGCCGCAGCATCGCCAACCTGGGCGCCACACCCATCCCCACGCCCGACGGCGGCTACACCACCCTGGGCAACGTGGCCGAGATCCGCGAGACCAGCGGCGCCATGAACATCGCACGCGAGGCCGGCCGGCGCACCATGGCCATCGGCATCTTCATCCGCGACCGCGACATGGGCTCGGTGGTCAAGGACATGAAGGCACGCGTGGAGAAGAACGTCAAGATCCCGGCGAACTACGTCGTCAACTGGTCGGGCGAGTTCGAGAACCAGGAGCGCGCCATGCAGCGCCTGTCCGTGGTGGTGCCGATCTCGCTGCTGCTGATCTTCGTGCTGCTGTTCGACGCCTTCAGCTCCTTCAAGAAGGCGGCGCTGATCCTGGTCAACGTGCCGCTGGCGTTGATCGGCGGCTTCATCGCGCTGTGGGTGTTCGACATTCCCTTGTCAGTGTCGGCCGCCATCGGCTTCATCGCCCTGTCGGGCCAGGCGGTGCTCAACGGCGTGGTGATGCTCTCGGTGTTCCAGCAACTGCGCAATTCGGGGTACAGCGTGCTCGAAGCGGCGCGTACCGGCTCCATGCAGCGCCTGCGCACGGTGCTCATGACGGCCATGCTGGCCGCGCTGGGCCTGTTGCCCATGGCCCTGTCGCATGACATCGGCTCGGAAACCCAGCGCCCGCTGGCCATCGTGGTGATCGGCGGCCTGGTCACGGCCACCCTGCTCACCCTGGTGGTGCTGCCCGTGCTCTACGTGGCCTGGTTCTCGAACAAGAAGACCAGCGAGCAGCTCTGACGCGTGAGGCTCAGCCTGCGCCGACGCCGATCGGCGCGGGCGCGCGCATCACGATGCGCGTGAACAGGCGGTCGTAGATGGGGTCGCGCGGGTACTTGCCGGTCAGGGGATCGCAGTTGCTGGCAAAGGCCGCGTCCAGCGAGGCCCAGTCCTGCGGGCTGAGCACCTGCCGGGCTTCGGGCAGCACAACGGTCTCTTCCAGCTTCATGTGCTCCAGGTAGAAGTCCAGGTAACGCAGGACAGCCACCTCAAAAGCGCTGCGACGCGATTCGCCGAGCAGTTCCCAGGCCAGCAGCAGGTGCTGCAGCTCACGCACGGCGGCTTCGCCGCGCACATGGTCGCGCTCCAGCCGCTCCATGGTCTCCTTGAGATGCGGCGCACGCGCCAGCACACGCGGAAACAGCAGCTGGCTCTCCTTGGTGTGGTGCAGGCGTTCCGGGAACTCGTCGATGTAGAAGAGCATGGCGCGCAGCACGTCGAAGTACGCCCCGGGGGCGTCCCCCGGGCCGCGCTGGACCATCATGCGCAGCGACTGCAGCATGGCCGACAGGGCGGCATGCTCCTCGTGGATGATGCGGATGCTTTCATGAGCCATGGCAAACCTCCTGACCGGATCAGATGACGGTTTGCAGGATGGCACGGGCGCCCGCGGCCCGGCTTGACGAACGTCAAGCTTTGATCAGTTGACGCCGGAATCAGCTCAGCAGCAGCTGGCCGGCCCGGCCCTGGCTTTCCAGGCGGAACTGGCGCACGATCTCGGCCAGGCGTTGGGCCTGCTCGCGCATGGATGCAGCGGCCGCGGCCGACTGCTCGACCAGGGCGGCGTTCTGCTGCGTCATGCGGTCGATCTCCTGCACCGACTGATTGACTTCGCCGATACCGGTGGACTGGCTGCTGGCGGCCACGGAGATCTCGCCGATGATGTCACGCACGCGCTGCACGCCGGCCACGATTTCCTGCATCACGCCCCCGGCCTCCTCGACCTGGCGCACACCGCCATCCACGGCCGTCACGCTGGCGCCGATCAGGGTCTTGATCTCCTTGGCAGCCTCGGCGCTGCGGCCCGCGAGCGAACGCACTTCGCTGGCCACCACGGCAAAACCTCGGCCCTGCTCGCCGGCGCGCGCGGCTTCCACGGCCGCGTTCAGCGCCAGGATGTTGGTCTGGAAGGCGATGCCGTCGATCACGCCGATGATGTCGTTGATCTTGCGGCTGGACTGCGAGATGCTGTGCATGCTCTGCACCGCTTGCGTCACGACCGAGCCACCGCGCTGCGCTGCCTGCGAGGCCGTGGCCACGAGCTGGTTGGCCGTCTGCGCCGAGGTGGCGGTCTGCTGCACATTGCTGCTGAGCGCGCCGATGGCGCTCACGGTGTGCTGCACATTGCCGGCCGTCTGCTCGGTGCGGTTGGACAGGTCCTGGTTGCCGGTGGCGATCTCGCTGCTGGCGGTGGAGATGCTTTCCCCAGCCTCGCGCAACTGGCCGACCATGCCGGCCAGCCCGCCACGCATCTGCTCCAGCGCACGCAGGAGATCGGCCGCCTCGTCGCGGCCCTCCACCCGCAGGCCTTGCGACAGGTCGCCACTGGCGATGGCCTGGGCCAGCTGGCGGGCCTGCTCCACCGGGCGGCAGATGGCCTGCATATTGAGCAGGGTCAGCGGCACCACCACGAGCAGACTCAGCACCACCAGGCCGGCAAAGATCAACAGGGTCTGGTCCAGCACGGCATTGCGCCCGGCATTGGAGACCGCCGCCTCGGCGCGCAGGCTTTCGTCGATCTGGGTGAGCAGCTTGTCGGCCTCTTCGAACTCGGCCACGGCGCGCCCGCTCATGCGGTTGGCGATGGTGGCGGTCTCGTAGGCGCTGTCTTCAAGCTGGCGGGTAATGCCGCCGAACATGCTGCGATAGCTCTTGAGATGATCCGCCGCCTTCTGCAGCTGCGGCCGGCGCGCCTCGGTCAGGCTGGCCGAGAGCGCTTCCACGGCCTTCTCGATCTGCTGCATGTCGGCTTCCCAGCGGGTGCGGATCTGGCGGATCTGTTCCGGCTTCTCGTACTGGATGATCATGTCCTTCTCGTGCCGGCGCACCTGGGCCATGTCCAGCCGCAACCGGGCCACGCGATCCACCACGGCCATGGACTCATCGATCACCTCGGCACTGAGCTGGTGGATGCGGAACATGCCGTACACACCCGCGCCGCCGACCAGCAACAAGAGGGCCAGCACCACGCCGATTGCGCCGAGCATGCGAAAGCGGATCGTGAACTGGCGCATCAGGACAAATATGCTGCTGACCATAGAGTTACTCCCCTCCTTAGATTGATCCGCGCATTCTAGAGCGCTGCCTTCCTATGGCCTGACGGTAATAGCACGTATTTGTAGGTCTATTCAGGTCCTGGCAACGATGATGCTCACTTCACCCGGACCACGGGGCGCCAGCGGCGCAGCAACAGGGCATTGCCCATCACGCTGACCGAGCTCATGGCCATGGCCGCGCCGGCAATCACCGGGTTCAGATACCCCAGGGCCGCCAGCGGGATGCCGGCCACGTTGTAGATGAAGGCCCAGAACAGGTTCTGGCGGATCTTGGCCACCGTACGATCCGAAACCTCAAGGGCCGCCGCCACCAGCAGCGGGTCGCCACGCATCAGGGTAATGCCGGCCGCATGCATGGCCACGTCGGTGCCATTGCCCATGGCCATGCCGACGTCGGCCGCGGCCAGTGCCGGCGCGTCGTTGACGCCATCGCCCACCATGGCCACGACATGACCGCCCTGTTTCAATTCAGTGACACGGGCCGCCTTGTCCCCGGGCAGTACTTCGGCCAGCACCTCGCCGGCCTCGGGCCGCAGACCCAGCCGGCGCGCCATGGCTTCGGCCGCACCGCGGTTATCGCCGGAGATCATCACGGTGCGGATGCCACGCGCGCGCAAAGCGATCAGGGCTTCCTTTGCACCCGGCTTGGGTTCATCGCCAAAGGCCAGCAGCGCCCGCAAGGTCAGGCCCTGCGTGGTGCGCTCGACCATGGCCGAGACGGTGGCGCCCTGCTGTTGCAACTCGACAGCGCGTGCGGACAGGGGACCCAGAGGCACCCGGAGCTCGTCCATCCAGCGCAGGCTGCCGATCAGGTAGCTGTTCACGCCGACTTCGCCTTCGCTGCCACGGCCGGGTACGGCGCGCACGTTGTCGGGTGCCTCGACCGCCAGCTGGCGGGCCTGTGCCGCCTGCACCACGGCGCGGGCCAGCGGGTGCTCGCTGCCGCTCTGCAGACTGGCGGCGGCGGCCAACAGGGCCACTTCGTCCCCGCCAGGCGCCAGCTCAAATGCCGTCAGGCGCGGCTGGCCCACGGTCAGCGTGCCGGTCTTGTCGAACGCCACGGTATCCACCTTGTGCGCCAGTTCCAGGGCCTGCGCATCCTTGATCAGGATGCCGTGTCTGGCTGCGACACCGGTGCCGGCCATGATGGCCGCCGGCGTGGCCAGGCCCAGGGCGCAAGGGCAGGCAATCACCAGCACGGCCACGGCATGGATGATGGCCGCCTCCCCGGAAGCGCCCAGCCACAACCAGCCCAGCAGGGTGGCCAGCGCGATCACCAGCACCACAGGCACAAACACCGCCGAGACCTGGTCCACCAGGCGCTGGATCGGCGCCTTGGCCGCCTGGGCGTCCTCCACCAGGCGGATGATGTGGGCCAGCACGGTCTCGCTGCCCACGGCGGCCACCTGCACCACCACGCGGCCCTCGCCATTGATGGAGCCGCCGGTCAGCCTGGCACCGGCATCCTTGGCCACCGGCAGGGGCTCGCCGGTCAGCATGGACTCATCGACCTGGGTGTGACCTTCCAGCAGGACACCATCCACCGGGAAACGCTCGCCAGGACGCACCACGAGCCGGTCGCCAACCAGCACCTCGGCCACCGGCACATCAACCTCGCCGTCGGCGCCGATCAGGTGTGCCACGTCGGGACGTAGAGCATGCAGGGCGCGGATGGCGGCGGTGGTCTGGCGCTTGGCGCGCGCCTCCAGCCACTTGCCCAGCAGCACCAGGGTGACCACCACGGCAGAGGCCTCGAAGTACAGGTGTGCCATCTCGCCGTGCTCCGCCGACAGCCAGAGCCAGACCGACAAGGTCCAACCCGCCGTGGTGCCGATGGCCACCAGCAGGTCCATATTGCCGGTCAGGGCTTTGAGCGCGGACCAGCCTGCCTTGTAGAAACGCGCGCCCAGGATGAACTGCACCGGTGTGGCCAGCGCAAACTGCGCCCAGGCCGGCAGCATCCAGTGCCAGCCCGCCAGATCCCCCAGCATGGGCACGACCAGGGGGAACGAGAGGATCAGGCCGATGGCCACCGGTGTGAAGCCGGCCCAGGGTGAGGCATCGCCCTCCTGCTCCGGCGCATCCGCGGCCCGCGGCTCGTAGCCCGCATCGCGCACGGCCCGACGCAGGCGGGCCTCGATCTGTTCCGACGGCGCGTAACTTACACGCGCCGACTCGGTGGCCAGGTTGACCGCCGCGCCGGTCACACCCGGCACCTTTTTGAGCGCCTTTTCCACGCGCGTGACGCAGGAGGCACAGGTCATGCCGGTAATGCCGAGATCCAGCGTGGCCAGGGAGGAGGGGGGGTTGGAAGTGTTCATGGTCGGGATGATGAACCTTGCCATGATGGCAGGGTCAAGCCTTGCGCTGGATCAACCTTGTTGCACAAAAGGTTGTTGCCCGGCGTGCTTGACCTTCCCATCGTGGCAGGGTTCAGCATATGCTCTCCTACAACCCCTGCTCTTCAGGAGAAAGACCATGAACCAGACCTTCACCGTCACCGGCATGACCTGCGGCCATTGTGAAAAATCCGTCACCCGCGCCCTCAAGCAGGTGGACCCGCAGGCCGAGGTCAAGATCGACCGCAGCCAGAACCGGGTCGAGGTGCAGTCGCAGCAGCCGCGCGAGACGCTGGCCCAGGCCATCACCGAAGAAGGCTACGCCGTCGCGGCATGAGCAAGCTGACCGACATCCACTGGCCGGTCAACATCGGCAGCGCCGCCGAGCTCTCGGGCATCTCGGCCAAGATGGTGCGGCACTACGAATCGCTGGGCCTGCTGGCGCGCGTGACCCGCACCGACGCCGGCTACCGCCAGTACAGCGAGGCCGATGTGCATACCTTGCGCTTCATCAAGCGTTCGCGCGACCTGGGCTTTTCCATGGCCGAGATCGGCGAACTGGTCGCCTTGTGGCAGAACCGCCGGCGCACCAGCGCCAGCGTCAAGCGCATCGCGCAGAAGCACGTGGGCGAACTGGCCGCGCGCATCGAAGCCATGCAGTCCATGCAGCGCACGCTGCACCAACTGCTGCACCACTGCCATGGCGACGAGCGCCCGGATTGCCCCATCCTCGACGACCTGGCCCAAGCACCGCTGGGCACGCCCCTGCGCGCCGGTTGACGTCACCCCCCCTGCGTCCAATAATGGACCACAACCTTAAAGGAGTACCTCCATGAAGTTCCAGATCAATATCGGCGGCATCGAACGCATCATCCGCATCGTTGCGGGCCTGGTCCTGGCCGTGCTGGCCGCCACCGGCACCGTAGGCTGGTGGGGCTGGCTGGGCCTGGTCCCGCTGGCCACCGGTCTGACGGGCTGGTGCCCGCCTTACGCCATGCTGGGCATCAGCACCTGCCGCATGAAGGACAGCGGCCAGGCCTGAGCAGCGGGCCAGGCGGCCTGCGGCCTGTGACCGCGGCCCAGACCTTGACGACGACGCTGGCACCGGCTTTGCGGTGTAATTCGATCATGCAAGCAACACCCCTCACCACCCCCCGCCGCGTCGAACGCATCATCACGGGCCAGCCCACCACGGACGGTGCCGGCGTCAAGCTCACGCGCGTGCTCACACACGATCTGCAGCGTCGGCTCGACCCCTTCCTCATGCTGGACAACTTTGCCAGCGACGATCCGAAGGACTACGGCGCCGGATTTCCCGACCACCCGCACCGCGGCTTCGAGACCGTGACCTACATGATCGCCGGGCGCATGCGCCACCGCGACAGCGCCGGCAACGAGGGCCTGCTGCAGAACGGGGGCGTGCAATGGATGACGGCCGGCCGCGGCCTGATCCACAGCGAGATGCCCGAACAGGAAGCAGGTGTGATGGAAGGCTTCCAGCTCTGGCTCAACCTGCCGGGCCGCGACAAGATGGGCCCGCCCGGCTACCGCGACATCCAGAGTGCGGAGATCCCCGAGTTCACCACGCCCGAGGGCGTGACCGTGCGCGTGATCTCGGGCCGCAGCCACGGTGTCACCGGGGCCATGGCACGCCCGGCCGAGGCCTTCCCCACCGATCCGCTCTACCTGGACCTGCATTTCCCTGCGGGGGGTGCCGTGTTCAACCAGCCCTTGCCGGCCGAGTACAACTCCTTCCTCTACACCTACCGCGGCACGACGCACGTGCTGGACGTCGCTGAGCAGGCCACCCCGGTGCCGCTGCACCGCATGGCCATCCTGGACAACAGCGGCGACGGCGTGCGTCTGCAGGCAGATGCCGGCGGCACACCGACACGCGCCCTGCTGATTGCCGGGCGGCCCCTGAAAGAACCCATCGCCCAGTACGGCCCCTTCGTCATGAACACGCGCGAAGAGCTGATGACCGCGGTGGAAGACTTCCAGAACGGGCGCCTGGCCTGACATCACCAACGCGCCACATTCTTTACACAGGCGATGCATACCCTCATTCCCGCGATACACAAGCCGCGCAGACTGCAGTCACCCTGTTACTTCACAACAGGTTTGATCTGAAAGGATGAGGATATGAAAGTCAACTTCAAACCCGTCGTGCTCGCCACCGTGCTGGCCACCTCCGCGCTGATGGCCCTGGCACAGCCGGGTCCGGCTCCCGCGGCCGGCCCGGGTGCGGGTCCCGGCATGCACCAGCCTGACCCCGAGCGACGCGCCCGGATGCAGGACCGCATGAAGGAGCAAATGAGCAAACGTGCTGCCGAGCTCAAGGCCAAGCTCAAGCTGAGCGCCGAGCAGGAGGGCAGCTGGAACACCTACCTGGCAGCCATGAAACCCGCGGCCCACCCGCCTGTCCCGAAGCGCGAGGACATCGCCAAGCTCAGCACGCCCGAGCGCCTGGACAAGATGCGTGACATGCGCAAGCAACGCGACGCCGAGTTCGACAAGCGCGACGACGCCACCCGCAACTTCTACAGCAGCCTGAACGCCGAACAGAAGAAGGTCTTTGACGACAACACCGCCCGGCCCTTCGAAGAAGGCCATCGGCGCGGTCCGCGTTAAGGCCCCAAGCACCCCATGAAACCCTCCGCCGCACCTGCCATACGCACCATCACCCTGCACCAGCCCCTGCGCTGGCTGGTACTGGGTTGGCGCGACATCGCAGGCTGCGGCTGGGTCAGCTTCGCCCACGGCCTGGTGCTGACGCTCGTCGGCCTGGTCCTGCTGACCCTGGCCCATCACCAGTTCTGGTGGCTGGCCGGTGCTTTCTCGGGTCTGCTGGTGGTGGGGCCGGTGCTGGCCACCGGCCTGTACGCCCTGAGCCGCGCGGTCGAGCGCGGTGAGCCCGTCTCCTGGCGGCTGGTGCTGCAGACCTGGCTGAGCTGGCGCCAGCACGGCAGCAGCGCGGATGGCAAGGACTGGCGCCTGGTGCAGTTCGGCCTTCTGCTGGGACTGGCCGGTACCGGCTGGGTCCTGACCTCGGCGGCATTGATCACCCTGATGTCGCCCCTGCCCATCGAGCAACCTCTCGACTTCCTGAAACACGTGGTCTTGTCAGGCGACAACTGGCTGTTCGAAGTCTGGCTGGCCCTGGGCGGCCTGATGGCCGCCCCCATCTTCGCCTCCAGCGCCATTGCCATCCCCCTGCTGCTGGACCGCCGCGTCAGTGTGCTGCAGGCGGTGGTCACGAGCTGGGACGCGGTGCTGAGCAATCCCCTGCCCATGGCTTGGTGGGCCGCGCTCATCATGGGCTTCACCCTGCTGGGCCTGTTCTCGGCGCTGCTCGGGCTGATCGCCGTGATGCCCATGCTGGGCCATGCCAGCTGGCATGCCTACCGCGACCTGGTCGATGCTTCGGCCTGGCCCGAGCGCACGACCGGCACCGTGGAGACGCGCTGATGTTCGGCTACACAGAGGAACAGATCGCCGCCTTCGGCCTGAGTTTTGGCGTGGGGGCCTTCATGCTCTACATGCTCTTCATCATCGCCCACCTCGCCTGGGAATCGAAGGCCGGGCGCTTTGGCACCTTCGTACTCTTCCTCGGCCTGGCTTTTGGCATGGTGGGCTTCGCCGCCAAGTTCATCATCCAGTGGGCCCTGGAAAAATAGGCCCGGCCACCAGGGATGGGTTTGCTCAGCCGTAGGGCTTGATACCGATCAGCAGGCCGTGCAGGCCATAGGCAAAAGCAGCCCAGGCAGCCACCCCCAACAGCACCGTGATCACCGTGGCCGACATGCGTCCCGCCGGGTAACTCACGCCATCGCGCCGGTCACGCCGGCGCGAGACGCTGAAATTGGCCACGGCCCAGAGCAGGAAGGCGCCGAACAGGAACTGCTGCGCCAGCATGCCGCTCACCAGCAGATGCGCCAGGGCCCAGGTCTTGACGCCCAGCACCATGGGGTGGTGCACCCTCGCCTTGATGGCGTTGCCCGGCACATAGGCCGCCGCCAGCAACACAACGGCCAGCAGGGTCAGCAGCGAGGTGGCATGGCGCAGAACGGGCGGCGGTGTCCACATCAGCTGGGGTTGCTCACGCGCCAGGTCGAAGCCGTAGACGATGAGCACCAGCCCGGCCAGGGAGACCAGCGAATACAGCCCCTTCCAGGCCCCTTCACCCAGGCGCGCCCGCATGCCAGTGCGCCAGTCCTCGGCCAGCATGCGCACCGAGTGCACCCCCAGGAAGATCACGAGTCCGGCAATCAATATCTCCATGGCGATGCTCCTGTTGCGGTGCCTCAGGCCCCGATGACACGGTTCTTGCCGGCGCGCTTGGCCAGGTACATGGCCTGGTCGGCCCGCTTGACGGCATCGGCGCCTGTCTCGCCCGCGGCCAGCTGCGCGACACCGGCGCTGAAGGTGATCAGGATCTTCTCGCTGCCGGCCAGAAAGAAGCGCCGGGTCAGCTCGCGCTGCAGGCGCGTCATGGCCTCCACGCCCTTGTCCAGTGGCGTGTCGGGCAGCAGCACGACAAATTCTTCGCCCCCGTAGCGCGCCAGTGTGTCCTGCGGGCGCATGCACTCGCGCGCCACCGTGGCCAGGTGCTTGAGCGCCGCGTCGCCGGTCTCATGCCCCTTGCTGTCGTTGAGCTTCTTGAAGTTGTCGATGTCCAGCAGCGCGACGGACAGCGCCGTGTCCTTGCGGCGCACGCCGGAGACCTCGCGATTCATGGCCTCATCCAGGCCCTGGCGGTTCAGCGCCCCGGTCAAAGTGTCGTGGCGGGCCTGGCTGCTGACGCGGTCCAGCTCGCGGTGCAGCTTGACCAGTTCGGCCTCCGTGGCCTGGGTTTTCTCGCGCATGCTGCGCAACTCGTCCCGCACGTTCGTAGACTCGGTGTTCATGTGGCGCGTCGCGCTGATGACCTCCTTGAGCACGGGCGCGATGTCCTCGATCTTCTTGGCCAGCTCGAGTTGCTTGACGCTCTCTTCCATCTTGCCCTGGTAGACGCTGCTGGTCTCGCTCATCTGCGACAGACGGGAAATGAAAGTGGCCAGCATCTGGCGCAATTCTTCCTGCGCTTCCAGCGCCCGGCCCTTGGCGTCCTTCTGCTTGAAAATCACGTCCTTGAGACGACGCTCCACATCGTCCAGACGGCGCAGGGTCAGCGGCGGCTGCGCGGCATCCCTCAGCGCATCGGTCTGACCCTTGAGCCAGCTGTCGTCCAGGCTGAGCTCGCCGATGTTCTCGATGATGAGCTGCAGCAGCTTGAGCAGGGTCAGGTGGATCTCGGCCTGGTCCTCGGCGGCAAAGGACAGGCGATGGCCGAATTCCGCCAGCATGGCCTTGACCTTGTAGGCCTCGGCGGCCGGGTCGCGCAGGGCCTGGACGACCTGCTGCAACTGCTCCTGGAAACGGGCGTCATCCCTGCCCAGGGCGGGTTGTGCGTACTCGATCAGGCGCGCGATCAGTTCGAAGAACTCCGGCGTCAGGGAGGGTGCGGCGGGCGCTGCCGCCAGGGGCGCAGGAGCCGAGTCGGAACTGCCGGGCATGGCAAAACCGCTGTAGGCGACCAGCGCGTTCTGCACGCCCACCCAGTTGCGCTGGCCTATGGCGTACTCCAGCAGGCTGCGCTGCTTCTCCTGCCCCGGGTTGCGTGTCGGCAGGGCCTGGGCGATCTGCCGCAGCGGCCCTTCCGGAAAAGCTTGCACATTCGGCAGCCCGGCGATCTCGTTGTAGATCGCCTGGTAATTGACCGGTGTGGGTGCCAGCTGGCGCGCCGTGATCTGTTTGAGCGCCTCGCGCGCGATTTCAAAAGGTTTTTTGTCGCTCATGAAATGAACCGTTCGGCAAGCATCGTTTGATTATGCGACCAAGCTGGCGACTATGTCCGGGCGTGCCGCGCCAGCAGCGCAGGCACCGCCTGGCGCTGGCATTGCTGCAGAGCCATCAGCAAGCCGTGGTCGATGTCCGCAAGCTCATGGCGCCGCCGCAAGTCCTGCCGGATCCGCATCAGCAGTTCGGCCGCCATCTCGGCATCGGCCAGCGCACGGTGCGCAGCGCCGATACGCGGCAAGTGGTGGTAGTCCACCAGCGTGCCCAGCTTGTGATTGGGTGCCTGTGGATAGAGCCGGCGCGCCAGCAGCATGGTGCAGGCAAACGGCTGCTCTGCAGCCAGGCCGAGGCGAGACAACTCGCCGATCCAGAACTTCCGGTCGAACGAGGCGTTGTGCGCCACCATGGGCAGGTCTCCCACGAAGCGACTTGCCTCACGCATCACCTCGCTGGCATCGGGGGCCGCCCGCACCATGGCGTTGCTGATGCCCGTCAGCTGGGTGATAAAGGCCGGGACATAGGTTCCGGCATTCATCAGACTATGGTAGCGGTCGACGATCTGGTCGTCTTCCACCAGCACGATCGCCACCTCCGTGGCGCGGGCGCCCTGCTCGGGCGAAATGCCCGACGTCTCGAAGTCGATGACGGCGACGGTGTTCATCCCGCCCAGGATCGCATCAGACGTCGATGTTGCCGGCCCGCAGCGCGTTGGTCTCGATGAACTCACGCCGCGGTTCGACCTCGTCACCCATGAGCATGGTGAAGACCCGGTCAGCCTCGATGGCATCGTCGATCTGCACGCGCAAGAGGCGGCGCACCGTCGGGTCCATGGTGGTTTCCCAGAGCTGGGCCGGGTTCATCTCACCCAGACCCTTGTAGCGCTGGCGCGCGGTGGCGTTCTCGGCCTGCACGATCAGCCAGGCCATGGCCTGGCGGAAGTCGTTGACCTTTTCTTCCTTCTGCTTCTCGCCTTCGCCGCGCATGACACGGGCGCCTTCGGCCAGCAGGCCACGGAAGGTGTTGGCGGCCTCGGCCAGCGCCGCGTAGTCGGCGCCGTGCACGAAGTCCTGCGTAATGATGCTGCTCTTCACATTGCCGTGGTGGCGACGGCTGATACGCAGGATGGGCTTGTCGGTTCGCACGTCGAACTCGCCGGCCACTTCGGCTCCTGCCAGCTTGGCCTGCAAGGCGGTGGCCGAGGCCTCGGCTTCAGCCAGGGTATCAAGCTTGAGTTCCACGCCATCGGCAATGGAGCGCAGCGCCTCCGCATCCATGAAGTTGTGCAGGCGCGCAATCACGCGCTCGGCCAGCTGGTGTTTGCGTGCCAGTTCGGCCAGCGTTTCTCCCTCTATGGTGGTGCCATTGGCACCTCCGGTATGAACAGCGGCATTGATCAAGGCGATGCGCAGGAGATAACTGTCCAGGGCGGAGGCATCCTTCAGGTACAGCTCTTCCTTGCCCGACTTGACCTTGTACAGCGGCGGCTGGGCGATGTAGATATGGCCGCGCTCGACCAGCTCAGGCATCTGGCGGTAGAAGAAGGTCAGCAGCAGAGTACGGATGTGGGCGCCGTCCACGTCGGCGTCGGTCATGATGATGATGCGGTGGTAGCGCAGCTTGTCGATGTTGAAATCATCCACAGCCGACTTGCCGCTTTCCGCGGCGGCCTTGCCTATGCCCGTCCCCAGTGCCGTGATCAGCACCACGATCTCGTTGCTGGTCAGCAGTTTTTCGTAGCGGGCCTTCTCCACGTTCAGGATCTTGCCGCGCAGGGGCAGGATGGCCTGGAACTTCCGGTCTCGGCCCTGCTTGGCCGAACCGCCAGCGGAGTCACCCTCGACGATGTAGATCTCGCACAGGGCCGGGTCCTTCTCCTGGCAGTCGGCCAGCTTGCCCGGCAAGCCCATGCCATCGAGCACGCCCTTGCGGCGTGTCATTTCCCGCGCCCTGCGCGCCGCCTCACGGGCCCGCGCGGCCTCGATGATCTTGCCGCAGATGATCTTGGCATCGTTGGGGCGCTCTTCCAGGAACTCGGTCAGTGTCTTGGCCACGATGTCTTCCACCGGGGCACGCACTTCGGAGCTGACCAGCTTGTCCTTGGTCTGGCTGCTGAACTTGGGTTCGGGCACCTTGACCGACAAGACACAGCACAGGCCTTCGCGCATGTCGTCACCCGAGATCTCGACCTTGGCCTTCTTGGCCAGTTCGTTGCTCTCGATGTACTTGCTGATCACGCGGGTCATGGCCGCGCGCAGGCCGGTCAGGTGGGTGCCACCGTCCCGTTGCGGGATGTTGTTGGTGAAGCACAGCACGGACTCGTTGTAACCATCGTTCCATTGCATGGCCACTTCGACACCGATGTTGGTGCCGGGGATGCCGCCATAGGTTTCGGCCGGGCGTTCGCCATTGGCATGGAAGGCGTTGGGGTGCAGGACCTTCTTGTTGGCATTGATGAAGTCCACGAAACCCTTGACGCCACCGGCCCCCGAGAAATCGTCTTCCTTGTTGCTGCGCTCGTCCTTCAGGCGTATGCGCACGCCGTTGTTCAGGAAACTCAGTTCACGCAGGCGCTTGGCGAGGATGTCGTAATGGAACTCGTGGTTCTGCTGGAAGATGTCGAGGTCAGGCAGGAAGTGCACCTCCGTCCCGCGCTTCTCGGTCGCGTCGATGACCTTCATCGGCGACACCTCCACACCATCCACTTTTTCGATGATGCGGTTCTGCACGAAACCACGCGCAAACTCCAGCTGGTGCACCTTGCCTTCACGGCGTACTGTCAGGCGCAGCCACTTGGACAGCGCATTCACGCAGGACACGCCCACGCCGTGCAGGCCGCCCGAGACCTTGTAGCTGTTCTGGTTGAACTTGCCGCCGGCGTGCAATTCGGTCAGGGCAATCTCGGAAGCACTGCGCTTGGGCTCATGCTTGTCGTCCATCTTGACGCCGGTCGGGATGCCGCGTCCGTTGTCGACCACGCTGATCGAGTTGTCCAGGTGGATGGTCACCACGATGTCGTCGCAATGCCCCGCCAGAGCTTCGTCGATCGAGTTGTCGACCACCTCGAACACCAGGTGATGCAGACCGGTGCCGTCGGAGGTGTCGCCGATGTACATGCCGGGACGCTTGCGCACCGCTTCCAGGCCTTCCAGGATCTGGATGGACGACTCGCCATAACCCTCTGATGCACCGACCTGATGGGCATCAATGCGAGGCTGGGCGCTGAAATTCTCGGCAGCGCTGGGCTTGTTTTCTTCGGTCATGGCTTGCTTTTTCAACTCTACTCAAACTCTTGAATGAACAGACCCGCCATGAACATGACGTTCATCGCGGGTCATGAACCTTCGCTCAGGATCAGATGCGCATGGGCATCACGACATACTTGAAACTGTGGTTATCAGGAATGGTGACCAGGGCCGAACTGTTCGAATCCGACAGTTCCACCTTGACCATGTCCTGTTCCATGTTCGTCAGCACGTCGATCAGATAGGTCACGTTGAAACCGATCTCGATGCTGTCGCCGCTGTAATCGATGTCCAGCTCGTCCACCGCCTCTTCCTGCTCGGCGTTGTTGGAAGCCACGCGGAGGGTACCGGGATCGATGTTCAGGCGCACGCCCTTGAACTTGTCGCTGGTCAGGATGGCCGTACGCTGCAGGCTGGCCAGCAGGGGCTGGCGGCCCAGGACGATGGCATTCTTGTGGTTCTTCGGGATCACGCGGTTGTAGTCCGGGAACTTGCCCTCGACCAGCTTGGTCACGAACTCCATGCCACCAAAGCTGAATTTAGCCTGATTGCTCGCGAACTGCATCTCGATCGCACCCTCGGTGTCGCTCAGCAGCCGTTGCATTTCCAGTACGGTCTTGCGCGGCAGGATGACTTCCTGCTTGGGCACTTCCACGTCCAGCGTGGCCGAAGCGAAGGCCAGGCGGTGACCGTCGGTGGCGACCAGGCTGAGCTGCTTACCTTCGGCCACGAACAGGATGCCGTTGAGGTAATAACGGATGTCATGCACGGCCATCGAGAACGAGACCTGACCCAGCAGTTCCTTGAGAACCTTTTGCGGCACGCTGAAAGCCGGGCCGAAATTGGCGGCTTCCTGCACCAGGGGGAAATCCTCGGCGGGCAGCGTCTGCAGCGTGAACTTGCTCTTGCCACCTTTGAGGATCAGCTTGTTCTGGCTGGATTCCAGCGACACCGTCTGGTCCGCGGGCATGGTGCGCAGGATGTCGATCAGCTTGCGCGCACCCACGGTGGTCGTGAAGTTGCCGGCATCCCCATCGAGTTCAGCCGTGGTGCGGATCTGGATCTCCAGGTCACTGGTCGTGAATTGCAGAGCGCTGCCCGTCTTGCGAATCATCACATTCGCCAAGATAGGCAGGGTGTGGCGACGCTCCACGATGCCCGAAACGGACTGGAATACGGAAAGAACTTTGTCTTGTGTTGCCTTCAGGACGATCATGTCAACCTCTTCTTTGATTTCTCTATTTCAAATTAGTAGTAGTAGATAGAGCGGGCAGCTTTCTGTGGACATTGCCATTTTCCCTTTTTTTATCAACGACTTGCCTGGTCTCCAACCATGTGTGCAGGGGGCCTGTTTGTCCCGGCCTCAGACTGCATAACTTGGAAGATCTGCCTCAGCCTGTGGATAAGTGATGACTTGTGCCAGAACTGTCCCCAGGGTTTCAGCGGTCGTTTTTTAAATGTGGGTGATGGCTCCTCTATCCCTTGAGCGTCTGCTCAAGCACGTGCAATTGCTGGTTCAGTTCTGTCAGCTGCTGGCGTTCGCCCGAAATCTTGCGAACGGCATGCAACACGGTGGTGTGGTCGCGTCCACCAAACAGCTCACCGATCTCGGGCAGACTTTTCTGGGTCAGTTCCTTGGCCAGGTACATGGCAATCTGGCGCGGGCGGGCAATGCTGGCCGGCCGCTTCTTGGAATACATGTCCGCGACCTTGATCTTGTAATAGTCGGCCACGGTCTTCTGGATGTTTTCCACCGAAATCTGCCTATTCTGGATGGACAGCAGGTCGCGCAGGGCCTCTCGGGCCAGCTGGATGGAGATTTCCTTCTGGTTGAAGCGTGAATAGGCCAGGATCTTGCGCAGAGCGCCTTCGAGCTCACGCACGTTGGAACGGACGTTCTTGGCCACGAAGAAGGCGACTTCCTCGGGCATCTCGGTGCCCTCGCTGATCGACTTGTTGATCAGGATCGCCACCCGCATTTCGAGTTCGGGCGGCTCGATGGCCACCGTCAGGCCTGAATCGAAGCGTGACACCAAGCGTTCGTGGATGTCCAGCAGGCCCTTGGGATAGGTGTCGCTGGTCATCACGATGTGCGACTTCTTGGCCAGCAGCGCCTCGAAGGCATTGAAGAACTCTTCCTGGGTGCGGTCCTTGTTGGCGAAGAACTGCACGTCGTCGATCAGCAGCAGATCCAGGGAGTGGTACTTGTCCTTGAACTCGTCAAAAGTTTTGCGCTGGTAGGCCTTAACCACATCGGAAACGAACTGTTCGGCATGGATGTAGAGAACCTTGGCGCTGGGGCGTTCGGCCAGCAGCCGGTTGCCCACGGCGTGCATCAGGTGGGTTTTGCCCAGGCCGACCCCGCCATAGATGAACAGGGGGTTGTACAGCTGCCCCGGTGAACTGGCCACATGCATGGCCGCGGCACGGGCCATGCGGTTGGCCGTACCTTCGACCAGGGTTTCAAAAGTCAGGGCGGTGTTGAGGCGAGTCCGGTTGGTTGGCGGGTTGCGCTCGACGCCCGCCGCATAGGACTCCTCGGCCGGCAAAACATCGGCCTCAACCAGATTCTCTCTAGGTCTGGACTGGTTTTCTCTGGGGGTGAGTGCCAACTCAAGGTGCATGGGCTGGCCATATACCTTTTCCAGCAAGGCCGCAATGCGGTTGCTGTACTGGGCCCGGACCCAGTCCAGCTTGAAGCGATTGACGACAAAAAGCGTGACACGGGAAAAGTCTTCGGCGACCTGGGCGGTCAGAGGCTTGATCCAGGTATTGAACTGTTGCTCGGGCAATTCCTGGGCCAATTGATCGACGCAGGCCTGCCACAGTCCCTGCCCGCTTTCCTGGCCGACGCCTATCGGCTGCCCGTTGATTTGTCCCTCGCTCATGCCTGTTGATTATTGTGGATAGTTATGCTGACCAGAAGCTCAAATTGTAAATTATCAAGAATTTATCCACAAGCCCGAAAATCGACCCTGGGCTTCATGTGCCGCACGCATTCAAACAGCCAAGGCATTGCCAGCATTGGAAAATTTTGCGATAATTCGCGGTTTCCCCGAGGCCTGTGACGCGCCCGGAAAGCGCCGCCAGGCGCAGACCGAGGTGACGGACATGCGGCGGGACATGACATGGGATGTGGGCCAGCACTGTGATGGCACCTCCGCATGGCAGAAAAACTCCACCGCTTATCACTAGGATTTCGAGATGAAACGTACTTACCAGCCTTCCAAGATCCGCCGCGCGCGTACCCATGGCTTTCTGGTCCGCATGAAGACCCGTGGTGGCCGTGCCGTGATCAACGCACGCCGCGCCAAGGGCCGCAAGCGCCTGGCCGTCTAAGTCCCACGGTCCAGCCTGAGCCCAGTACGGCTGATGCGCAGTGCTTTAGACGGCGCACCATGCTGGCGCGGCGGCTGAAAACCCGGGAACAGTTCCAGGCCGTGCTGGCATGCGCCTCATTTGCCCGGACGGAGCACTTCGTCATGCATCGCATGGTCCGGGAGGGTTCCGGCGCGCCAGCCGTGCCGCCGCCCTTTCCTGCTGTTGACGAGCTCTGGTTCGGCGCCATGGTTCCCAAGCGCTGGGCACGTCGTGCCGTGACGCGCAACCTTATCAAGCGACAGATCTACAGCATCGCCGCGCAGCACGAGGCGGCGCTGCCGGCGGCCGCCTATCTGGTGCGCCTGCGGAGTGGCTTCGAGCGCCAGCAGTTCCGCAGCGCCGCGTCCGACGCCCTGCGTGCCGCGGTCTGTTCCGAGGTCGAACAGCTGTTCAGCAGGGCGGCTCAGTCGAACAAGGTGGTCGCATGATCGCCAAACTGCTCATCGGCCTGGTCAGGGGCTACCGTTTCCTGCTGAGTCCCTGGCTGGGTTCGGCCTGTCGTTTCGAGCCCACCTGCTCCCTTTATGCGCTGGAGGCCTTGCGCCAGCATGGCGCACTGGCCGGTAGCTATCTGACGGCGGGCCGCCTGCTGCGTTGCCAGCCCTGGTGCAAGGGCGGGCATGATCCCGTGCCGGCACACAAACCGCGATTCCTGAGCGGCCTGCTTACTTCCCCCTCTGAAAAGAAGACTCCATGAACGATATTCGCCGCACCATCCTGTGGGTGATTTTTGGTTTTTCCCTGGTCCTGCTCTGGGACCAATGGCAGATCCACAATGGCCGACCCGCCACCTTCTTCCCGGGCCCGCCGGCCAAGACCGCCACGGTGGCGCCGCAAGCCGCGGCTTCTGCGCCGGTGGTGGCGGCCGTCCCCGTCCCCGTTGCCACGTTGCCGGCTGGCAATAGCAGCGATCGCATCGTCAAAACCGAGGCGCAAGCACCGGTGGCCCGCGAGCGGGTGGAACTGCGCACGGACGTATTGAAGCTGAGCTTCGACACGGAGGGCGGCTCCCTGGTCCGTTCCGAATTCCTGAAACACCATGACCAGAAGCATCCCGAGACCAGTGTCGTGCTGTTCGATGAAAGCAAGGACCGCGTCTACCTGTCCCAGACCGGCCTGATCGCCGGCGCGGCGGGCGGCAACCTGCCGACCCACAAGACGGTCATGAAGCTCGCACCGGGCGTGCGCGAACTCAAGGATGGCGTGGACGAATTGCAGCTGAAGTTCGAGTCGCCCGAAGTCGGCGGCGTCAAGCTGGTCAAGACCTACACGATCAAGCGGGGCAGCTATGTCCTGGATGTGAAGCACGAAGTGCAGAACCTGAGCGGCGCGCCGGTGACGCCGCAGCTGTACCTGCAGCTGGTGCGAGACGGCAACAAGCTGGCCGGAGAGTCTTCTTTCTACTCCACCTTCACCGGCCCGGCGATCTACACCGAAGCCAAGAAGTACCAGAAGGTCGAGTTCAGCGATATCGAAAAAGGCAAGGCCGAATTCGACAAGCAATCGGCCAATGGTTATGTGGCCATGGTGCAGCATTACTTCGCCAGCGCCTGGTTGCTGGGCGAGGGCCTGCAGCGCGACATCTTCGCGCGCAAGGTCGACACCAATCTGTACGCCGTCGGCATGATCACCCCGCTGGAAGCCATTGCCCCGGGGACGAGCCGTGCCGTGGAGGCGCGCCTCTTCATCGGGCCGCAGGAAGAGAAGAGACTCGAAGCCATCGCACCCGGCCTGGAACTGGTCAAGGACTACGGCTGGCTGACCATCCTGGCCAAGCCCCTGTACTGGCTGCTGGACCAGCTTTACAGCCTGCTGCACAACTGGGGCTGGGCCATCGTGGCGCTGGTGGTGTTGCTGAAGATCGCCTTCTACTGGCTCAACGCCAAGGCCTACGCCAGCATGGCCAAGATGAAGTCCATCACGCCGCGCATCACCGAGTTGCGAGAACGCCTGAAGGACAAGCCGCAGCAGATGCAGCAGGAAATGATGCGGGTTTACCGGGAAGAAAAGGTCAATCCCATGGGGGGCTGCCTGCCCATCATGGTCCAGATCCCCGTTTTCATCGCCCTGTACTGGGTCCTGCTGTCCAGCGTGGAAATGCGCAACGCGCCCTGGATCCTGTGGATCCAGGATCTCTCGGCCAACGATCCCTATTACATCCTGCCCCTGCTCATGACGGCCACCACCATGCTGCAGACGGCCCTGAACCCCGCACCCCCGGATCCGCTGCAGGCCAAGATGATGTGGTTCATGCCGCTGATCTTCAGTGTGATGTTCTTCTTCTTCCCGGCCGGCCTGGTGCTGTACTGGTTGACCAACAACATCCTGTCGATTGCACAGCAGTGGATCATCAACACCCGCATGGGCGTGCCACCGCAGTTCAATCTGCCGAAGTTCAAGTAAGCAGACAAACAGGGGCCGCGCAAGCGGCCCTTTCACTTCCCGCCGCAGCAAAATAGGCACACCATGCTGGCCCGCCATCAGGAACCCGTCATCGCTGTCGCCACCGCGCCGGGCCGCGGTGCCGTGGGTATCGTGCGCATCAGTGGACGCGGCCTGGACGCTTTTGTCCTTGCGCTTTGCGGCCGCCCGCTGCAGCCGCGCCAGGCGACCTATCTGCCTTTGCGTGACGCGGCCGGCGAAGCGCTCGATCACGGCTTGGTCATCCAATTCCCCGCACCGCATTCATACACCGGCGAGGACGTGCTGGAACTGCAGGTCCATGGAGGCCCCGTCGTGATGCAGCTCCTGCTGGCCCGCTGCCTCGAGGTGGCGGCGCAGGCGGACGCGGCCAGCGGACGTGCCCACCTGCCGGGTCTGCGTCTGGCACAGCCAGGTGAATTCACCGAGCGCGCCTTCCTCAACGACAAGATCGACCTGGCACAGGCCGAGGCCGTTGCCGACCTGATCGATGCCAGTACCGAAGCGGCAGCGCGCAGTGCCAGCCGATCGCTGGACGGTGCGTTCTCACGGGAGATCGGGGTGCTGCGCGAGGCGCTGATCCAGTTGCGCATGCTGGTGGAAGCCACCCTGGATTTTCCGGAAGAGGAAATCGACTTCCTGAAGAAGGCCGACGCCAGCGGCCAGCTGGTCCGGCTGCAGGCGCAGTTGGCCGCCGTCTTGCAGCACGCCCGCCAGGGCAGCCTGCTGCGTGAAGGCATCAAGGTGGTCATTGCCGGGCAGCCCAATGCCGGCAAGAGCTCTTTGCTCAATGCCCTGGCCGGGGCCGAGCTGGCCATCGTGACGGCCATTCCCGGCACCACGCGCGACAAGGTGCAGCAGACCATACAGATCGAGGGGGTGCCCCTGCACGTGATCGATACCGCCGGCCTGCGGGAGAGCGAAGACGAAGTGGAGCGCATCGGCATTGCGCGCGCCTGGGCCGAGATCGAGGCAGCGGACGCCGTGCTGTTCCTGCGCGACCTCACCCGCCAGACCCGGCCCGACTACCGCCAGGCGGATGAAGAGATTGCCCGTACCCTGGCGCAACGCCTGCCGGCACGCGTGCCGGTGCTCGATGTATGGAACAAGGCGGACGCGGCAGCGGCGCCCGCCCAGGGCCTGAGCCTCTCGGCCAAGACCGGCGCCGGCCTGGAGCTGCTGCGCCGCCGCCTGCTGGAAACCGTGGGCTGGCAGGCCGCGCCGGAAGGCGTCTACATCGCACGGGAACGCCATGTACAGGCGCTGCGGTGCGTGCAGGCGCATCTGGAAATGGCCGCAGCGCATCTGGCCGCCCAGGCCCATGCGCTGGACCTGCTGGCCGAGGAACTGCGCCTGGCGCAGAGCGCGCTCAATGAGATCACGGGTGAGTTCACATCAGATGACCTGCTGGGTGCCATTTTTTCCCGCTTTTGCATCGGCAAGTAGCGCCGGGCCCGGTTGCCGCACCCACGTTGTCAATGCGCTGAAATCGGCGTACTGTTCGCAGGGCCGGACCGGGAAACAAATTCTTACGCTGGACATACCGGCAGACGAGCACGTTCAGGCAATTCGGAAGAAAATGTGGGGCACAGACAGACCGTCTGCCCTGTGTTGTGCAAGCAGCGACATTGGAATGAAAAATGGGACGACTGGACAACCTCTTTTCCAAGAAACCGACAGCCAAGGCCAGCCCCGTGCCGGACGCGGGCCCGACCAATCTGCCGCCAGATGAAGAACAGGCCATGGACCGCAAGTCCATGCGGCTGGAGCGTCGCGAGCTGCTCTATGCCGTGGTGCGTGAGTCCATGGCACGTGTGGGCATGCTTTCGTCGAGCTACAAGTACAAGGTGCTCTCGCTCGACTCACGCGGCAGCCAATACCTGATCATGATGGACCTGCCCAAGGAAATGACCGAGCACATCGGTCAACTGGCAGAGATCGAGGAAGTCGTCACCCAGAATGCCCGCATGCGCCACAAGATCGAGGTGAGCGCGGTGTACTGGCGCATCAATGAGCTGACCAAGACCGTCACGTCCGTGCTGCGCAAGCCGCGCCCCGAAAGCGAACTGGGTGCGGCGCTCTCTGCGCCCATGGTCAGCGACATGTTTCCCGAGGCACCCCAGCCTCCTTCGGCACCAGGCCAGCCCAAGCGCCGCTTCGAACCTATCCGCCCTGACGAGGTCAACGCTTTCAAGCAGTCCCTGGCATCAGGTCACAAGGACCGGCCGACCGCGCCCGGCAAAGCCCAGCCCGCAGACTTCGCCCCGACCGAGTTCCCCCCGACCGAATTCGAGGAAACCCGCATGGAGGAGGAAGTGGAGCGTCTGCCGCTGAGCCGGACCCAGTACGGCGACCTGATCTGATCTGCAGGCGCCGCAGCGCGCCTCAATGCCCGGCGAAATCGAGCAGTGTGAACAGAGGCAGGCCGGCTTCGCGCAGGCGGGCCGAGCCCTGGAGTTCCGGCAGGTCGACGATGGCCGCACCCTCCATCACGCTGGCCCCCAGTTTTTCCAGCAGCTTCTTGCCCGCCATCATGGTGCCGCCAGTGGCGATCAGGTCATCCACCAGAAGAACGCGGTCGCCCGGCTTGACGGCATCGGTGTGAAGTTCCACCGTGGCGCTGCCGTATTCGAGCTCATAGGTCTCCTCCACTGTCGTGAAGGGCAGCTTGCCCTTCTTGCGGATGGGCACGAAGCCCACGGCCAGCTCATAGGCGATCACCGAACCCAGGATGAAACCCCGCGCATCCAGCCCCGCTACCACGTCTGGGCGCAGGTCAGGGTCCATGTAGCGGTGGACAAAGGCGTCAATCAGGACGCGAAACACCTTGGGGTTCTGCAACAGGGGCGTGATGTCGCGGAACTGCACGCCAGGCGAGGGCCAGTCAGGCACGGTCCGGATGTGGCTGCGGAGGTATTCGTGGATGTTCCAGTCCTGCATGATGATCCTGAATGGGGTCGTGCTGTGGGCGGTCGGCTCAGCCCCGCAGCAACTGCTCCTCGGCCAGCGCCAGTGACTCGGCGGATCCGCTGAGTACCAGCGTGTCGCCATCTTCGAGCACCAGGCCGGCATCGGGGGAGAGGTTCTTTCCGTTGCGCCGGCGCAAGTTGAGTATGCGGGTGTCGGCCAGTCGTGGCAAGAGTGCACCCAGGGGCCGGCCCAGGGCGTGGGCACCCGCGGGCAGGGTCAGACTCTGCAGGCGTTCCTGTCCCCCTTCGTCTATGGCGTTGTCGTCGGCGCCGTGGAAATAGCCGCGCAAGAGGTTGTAGCGGGCATCACGCTGGTCCTGCACCAGGCGGATCACCCGCCGCATGGGCACACCAACCAGCGCCAGGGCGTGGCTGGCCAGCATCAGTGAGCCTTCGATGGCTTCAGGTACCACCTCGGTGGCACCCGCTGCGCGCAGTCTGTCAAGTGCAAAGTCATCCTGGGTGCGCACGATCACAGGGATATGCGGCGCGTGCTCGCGCACATTGGCGAGCACCTTGAGGGCGCCCTGCACGTCCAGATAGGTGATGACAACCGCGCTGGCGCGGCTCAGACCCGCTGCGATCAGAGCCTGGCGCCGGGCGGCATCGCCGTAGGCGACGGCATTGCCGGCGGCGGTGGCCTGGCGTACGCGATCGGGGTCCAGGTCCAGGGCCATGTAGGGAATCTTCTCGCCTTCCAGCATGCGAGCCAGGTTCTGGCCGCAACGGCCATAACCGCAGATGATGACGTGGCCGCTGGCGCTGATGGACTGGCGAGCGATGCTGGTCATCTGCAGCGATTGCTGCAGCCATTCACTGGACACCAGACGCATGACCAGGCGGTTGCTGTACATGATGATGAAGGGTGTGGTCAGCATGGAGAGAACCATTGACGCCAGGATGGGGTTGAGCATCGCCGCTTCGATCAGCCCCTGTTCATGTGTCAGCGTCAGCAACACGAAGCCGAACTCGCCGGCCTGCGCCAGGTAGAGCCCGGTGCGCAGGGCTACGCCCATGGCGGCACCCAGAGCGCGCGTGAGTGCGGTGATCAGCACCAGCTTGAGCAGCAGCGACGACACCATGAGCATCAGCACCAGGGGCCAGCGCTGCCAGACGATGCTCCAGTCCAGCATCATGCCGATGGTGATGAAGAACAGGCCAAGAAGCACGTCGTGGAAGGGCCGGATGTCGGTCTCCACCTGGTGCTTGAACTCGGTCTCGGCAATCAGCATGCCGGCCACGAAAGCCCCCAGCGCCAGGCTCAGGCCGGCCAGTTCGGTCAGCCAGGCCAGACCCAGGGTGATCAGCAGCAGATTGAGCATGAAGAGTTCATTGCTCTTGTGGCGGGCCACCGCAGTCAGCCAGCGCCGCATCAGGCGCTGGCCGCCGAGCAGCAGCAGGGACAGCAGCACCACGGCCTTGAGCAGGGCGTAACCCAGGGCGCCCAGCAGCTCATTGGCCGGGCTGGCCAGGGCGGGAATCAGCACCAGCAGGGGCACCACGGCCAGATCCTGGAACAACAGGATGCCCATGACGCGCTTGCCGTGTTCGGACTCCAGTTCCAGCCGGTCGGCCATGAGCTTGACCACGATGGCGGTGCTGCTCATGGCCATGACCCCGGAGAGCGCCAGGGCCGTCTGCCAGCTGATGGACCACTGGTCGGGTAACAGCAGGGTCAGCCCATAGGCGCCGGCCATGGTGCACAGCATGGTGAACAGGACCTGCAGCAGGCCCAGGCCGAAGACATGGCGCCGCATGGCGCGCAGGCGTGGCAGATTGAATTCCAGGCCGATCGCGAACATCAGGAACACCACGCCAAACTCGGCCAGGTGGGCGATGCCTTCGGAGTTCTGTGCCAGCGCCAGCGCATGGGGCCCGATCAGCACACCGACGACCAGATAACCGAGCATGGGTGGGAGCTTGAGACTGCGGAAAACCACCACACCCAGTACGGCAGCCAGCAGATAGATCAAAGTCAGTTCAAGCCCGGTCATACCCGGATACTAGCAAGACAGTACGCGCCCGATAGAATCCCACCATGAGCGAAAGCAAGCAGGCATATCCGCCTCTGGATGCGGAACGGGCCATCCGGCTCGCCCATGAAACCCTCGAGATCGAGGCCGCAGCCGTCCTCGGCCTGCGCCAGCGCATCGGGGCGCCCTTTGCCCAGGCCGTGGCCCTGATCCTCAAGGTGCCGGGACGTGTGGTGGTCATGGGCATGGGCAAAAGCGGGCACATAGGACGCAAGATGGCGGCCACCCTGGCTTCCACCGGAACGCCGGCCATGTTCGTGCATCCCGCCGAGGCCAGCCACGGCGACCTGGGCATGATCACGGCCTCCGATCTCCTGCTCGGCATCTCCAACAGCGGTGAGTCCGAAGAGCTCACTGCCATCCTGCCCGTGCTCAAGCGCCAGGGCGTGCCCCTGATCGCCATGACCGGCAACCCGCAATCCACCCTGGGCCTGCACGCCGATCTGGTGCTGGACACCGGTGTCGAGAAGGAAGCCTGTCCCCTCAATCTGGCGCCGACGGCCAGTACCACGGCCCAGCTGGCCCTGGGCGACGCCCTGGCCGTTGCCCTGCTCGATGCCCGCGGCTTCAAGGCCGAGGACTTCGCCCGCTCGCATCCAGGGGGCTCGCTCGGGCGCAAGCTGCTCACCCATGTGAGCGACGTGATGCGCCAGGGTGAGGCCGTGCCCAGGGTGAGTGCTGATGCCGGTTTCAGCGTCATCATGCGCGAGATGAGCGCCAAGGGCCTGGGCGCGACGGCCATCGTCGATGGTGCCGACCGTGTGCTGGGCATCTTCACCGACGGTGATCTGCGCCGTCTGCTGGAACAGGGCGTGGATGTGCGCGTCGGCAGCGCACAGCAGTTCATGCACCCCAATCCGGTGACCATCGCGCACGACGCGCTGGCAGTGGAGGCGGCCGAAATGATGGAGCTGCGCCGCATCACCAGCGTGCTGGTGGTTGACGGCGAGGGCCGCCTGTGCGGGGCCTTGAACAGCAACGATCTGATGCGTGCCAAGGTCATATGAACGCCCGGCAACCGGCGCTGGTCTTTGCTCCCGAGCTGCTGTTGCGGGCGCAGGGCGTACGTGTGGCGTTCTTCGATGTCGATGGTGTGCTGACCGACGGCGGCCTGTACATAGGTGAGGCCGGTGAAAGCCTCAAGCGCTTCAATACCCTGGACGGTCATGGCCTCAAGCTCCTGCAGCGCGCCGGCATCACGCCGGCCGTCATCACGGGGCGGGACAGCCCGGCGCTGCGCGCGCGTCTCCAAGCCCTGAGCATCGGCCATGTGCACTATGGCACCGAGGACAAACGGCCGGCCGCCGAGCAGACCCTGCAGGCCCTGGGGCTGGACTGGTCGCAGGCAGCCGCCATTGGCGACGACTGGCCGGACCTGCCGGTGCTGCAGCGTTGTGCTTTTGCCTGCGCACCGGCTAACGCACATGTTGAAGTGCTGGCGCGGGCCCACCATGTGACCAAAGCAGCAGGTGGCAGCGGCGCCGCACGCGAGTTCTGCGACCTGCTGCTGGTGGCTGGTGGCCGTTACGCCGGCCTGCTGCAGGAGTACACACAGTGATCCGCGTCGTGCGCCTGGCCTGGGACCGGCTGTCGATCTACCTGCCCCTCATGCTCATGGGCCTGCTCGCACTGGGCACCTACTGGCTGGTGCGCAGCACGCCGCTGCTGGAGCCCGGGGCCACGGAGCAGCCCTTGCGCAAGGACCCTGACTACATGATGGAGCGTTTCTCGATCAAGACCTTCGATGCCACGGGGCGTCTCAAGAGCGAGGTCTATGGCGAACAGGCGCGGCACTATCCGCATACCGATCTGCTGGAGATCGACCAGGTGCGCATCCGCAGCTTCAACAGCCGCGGTCATCTGACCGTGGCCACCGCCAAACGCGCGCTGGCCAACAACGACGCGAGCGAGGTGCAGCTCATCGGGGATGCACAGGTGGTGCGCGAGGCGACGGTGGACCGCACGGGCGCTACCCTGCCGCGCGTGACCTTCAACGGCGAGTTCCTGCATGCCTTCCTGGAAGAGGAGCGCATCAAATCGCACAAGCCGGTGGCGCTGACGCGTGGCAACGACCACATCACCGCCGAAAGCATGGACTACAGCAACTTCGACCAGGTGGTGGAGCTGAAGGGTCGGGTGCGCGGCACGCTGCAGGCGCCGCAGGAGCGCTGAACCCGGTGGGAGCTGCGATGCGCAAACTGGTCTTTATCACGGGCGCATCCAGCGGCATCGGCCAGGCCCTGGCCTGGCACTGCTACCAGGCTGGTTACGACCTGGCCCTGGTGGCGCGTCGTGTGCATGAGATGCAGCAGTGGGCCGACGCCCATCAACTCGATGGCGGGCGCTATCGCCTGTATGCGGCCGATGTGGCGGATATACAGAGCATCGTGGCAACCGGCCAGGCCTGCCTGACCCAGCAGGGCCTGCCCGACCTGGTGGTGGCCAATGCCGGCATCAGCCTGGGCATGGACACCGTCGAGAGGCCGGACCTAGACATCATGGCGCGCACCTTTGCTGTCAACAATGTGGGCCTGGCGGCCACTTTCCATCCCTTCATCGCGCCCATGCAAGAGCGCGGGTCGGGCCGCCTGGTGGGCATCGCCAGCGTGGCCGGCATCCGCGGCCTGCCTGGCCATGGCGCCTACTGTGCCAGCAAGGCCGGTGTCATCAGCTATTGCGAGAGCCTGCGGGGTGAACTGCGGGGTAGCGGCGTGCGTGTGGTCACGCTTTGCCCTGGGTATATCGATACCCCGCTGACGCGGCAGAACCGCTACGCCATGCCTTTTCTCATGTCGCCCCCGGCCTTTGCCGAGCGTGCCCTGCGGGCGATCGAGGCGGGCGTAAGCTACCGTGTCATTCCCTGGCAGATGGGCGTGGCCGCCAAGCTGTTGCGCTTCTTGCCCGATGCCCTGTTCGACCGCCTGCTGGCGGGTCGCCCGCGCAAGCACCGCGCCCCGGCGTCCTGAGCCGGGCCCAGCAAAAAGGCCCCTGACGGGGCCTTTGCCGGAAGCAGGTGCCTGGACAGTATCAGTAGCCGCGGCGACCGCCGCCCCCACCCCCGCGCGGATTGCCATAGGGGCTGCGGAAACCGCCTTCACCACCCCCGCCACCGCCATCCCCGCCGCCTTCACGGCGACCCCCGCCGTAACCCCCCCCACCGCCACCGCCGCCGCCGCCGCCATAACCTCCGCTGCGCGGGGGACGCGGTTCCATCGGCCGGGCTTCGTTGACGACGATGCTGCGGCCGCTCAGGGGCTGGCCATTCATGCCGTTGATGGCGGCCTGCGCCTCGGCATCACTGCCCATTTCGACAAAGCCGAAACCCTTGGAGCGGCCGGTGTCGCGTTCCATCATGACCTTGGCGCTGCTGACGCTGCCAAACTGGCTGAAAGCCTGTTCCAGGTCGTTGTCGCGGATGGAATAGGCAAGATTGCCCACGTAAAGTTTATTGCCCATGCAGGGACTCCTCAAAAGCCTAAAACAAGCGATGGAGTCCCAGAAACGCAATCAATTCGGGTGTCGACGATGCGAATTCGGCAGGTCACCGCAATCCTGTGACAGGCCTCCCAGCCGCCACGTTTTAATTATTGACACAGAAATCCTGTTCAGACAAGGTGCCCCGGCCTAGGAAAAACCATGAAAAAAGGACCCTGTGCGGGTCCTTTTGGGGGAGATAGCAGGGCTTAGTAGCTGCTGCGGCCACCGCCGTAACCGCCGCCACCGCCTTCGCGACGGCCACCACCGCCACCGCCGCCGTAACCGCCGCCACCACCACCGTAGCCACCACCGCCGCCGCCGCCGCCGCCGCCGTAACCACCGCCGCCGCCACCGCTACGGGGCGGGCGGGCTTCCATCGGACGGGCTTCGTTCACCACCAGGGCGCGACCGCCCTGCTGCTGGCCGTGCAGGGCGCTGATGGCGGCCTGCGCCTCGGCATCACTGCCCATTTCGACAAAACCGAAGCCCTTGGAACGGCCGGTGTCACGCTCCATCATGACCTTGGCGCTGCTCACGCTGCCGTGCGCGGAAAACGCGCGTTGCAGGTCTTCATCACGGAAGGAATAGGGCAGGTTGCCCACGTAAAGTTTGTTGCCCATGAAGGGACTCCTCAAAAAGACTCAGTGAAGGCGATGGAGTCCGATAGCCGCGAGCAACAAAGCACTGAAGACTTGAAGAAGACGCAAAACCGACGAATCACCGCAATTTAATACCACCGATTTACAGCAGTACTTAACTATTATGCGTGATCCCGTTGAAATATCCAGCAAGTGGATACCCGCAGACCCTGGATTTGCAGGAAAGCGGCGCCAGGATGCGACAAACCCGTCGCATCCCGCGCAGGGCCTTGTACAGATTGGCAAACATCAGCCCCGCCGAATTCATGGGGGCTTCGGGTGTCGGCCTTACCAGTTGACTTCGCGATCCGGCGTGGCGCCAATCTTGTGGATGGTGAGATCGGCGCCGTCGAACTCTTCTTCCTGGCTCAGGCGCAGGCCCATGGTGAGCTTGAGCAGGCCGTAGACCACGAAACCGCCGACCAGGGCCCAGAGCACGCCCAGCCCGGTCCCGATGAGTTGGCCCGTCAGGGTCACACCGCCCAGGCCACCCAGGGCCTTGCTGCCGAAGATGCCGGCGGCGATGCCGCCCCAGGTGCCGCACAGGCCGTGCAGGGGCCAGACGCCCAGCACGTCGTCGATCTTCCACCTGTTCTGCGTGAGCGTGAACATGAAGACGAAGATGGCACCGGCCACGCTGCCCACCACCAGCGCGCCCAGCGGGTGCATCAGGTCCGAGCCGGCGCACACGGCCACCAGGCCGGCCAGCGGCCCGTTGTGCACGAAGCCGGGGTCGTTCCTGCCCAGCAGCAGCGCGGCCAGCGTGCCGCCGGCCATGGCCATCAGGGAGTTGACCGCGACCAGGCCGGAGATCTTGTCCAGGGTCTGGGCGCTCATGACGTTGAAACCGAACCAGCCCACGGTCAGGATCCAGGCGCCCAGCGCCAGGAAAGGGATGCTTGAGGGCGGGTGAGCGGAGATGCCGCCGTCCTTGCGGTAGCGGTTGTAGCGCGCGCCCAGCAACAGCACGGCCGGCAGGGCGATCCAGCCGCCGACGGCGTGGACCACGATGCTGCCCGCGAAGTCGTGGAACTCCTCGCCCGTGACCGACTTGATCCAGGCCTGGATGCCGAACTTCTGGTTCCAGGCAACGCCTTCGAACAGGGGATAGACCAGGCCCACGATGGCAGCGGTGGCGATCAGCTGCGGCCAGAACTTGGCCCGCTCGGCGATGCCGCCGGAGATGATGGCCGGAATGGCTGCGGCAAAGGTCAGCAGGAAAAAGAACTTCACGAGTTCATAGCCGTTCTTCGCCACCAGCTCCTCGGCACCGATCAGGAAACCGGTGCCATAGGCCACGGTGTAGCCTACCAGGAAATAGGCCACCGTGGAGACCGAGAAGTCGACCAGGATCTTGATCAGGGCATTGACCTGGTTCTTGCGCCGGACCGTGCCCAGCTCCAGGAAAGCAAAACCGGCATGCATGGCCAGAACCATGATGGCGCCGAGCAGAATGAACAGGGCATCAGCGCCCTGCTTTAGTGCGTCCATAAGGAGATCTCCGAAGAAAATGCTTTTATCTGGTGCGAAAACCAGGGCTTTTAGGAAATGCACCAATGACAAGCAAAATTCAAGCCAAACTGCGCCATGACGGTGCGTCAGGTGCACCAAGGACGGCAAAAGAGGCTGTCTAGGCCGACGGCTAGAATCAGTGGGTGGAAGCTTTTCTGATTTCGACCGGCTTGGTCGCGCTGGCCGAAATGGGCGACAAGACCCAGCTCCTGGCCCTCATCCTGGCGGTTCGCTTTCGCAAACCCTGGCCCATCGTCGCCGGCATCCTGGTCGCCACTCTGGTCAACCATGCCTTGGCTGGTGCGCTTGGCGCTTGGGTTACCACCGTGCTGGGCCCGGTCTGGTTGCGCTGGATCCTGGGCCTGTCCTTTCTGGCCATGGCGGCCTGGATGCTGATTCCCGACAAGATCGACGATGAGGACGCCGCCGCCCAGCCGCGCTGGGGGGTGTTCGGCACCACCGTGGTCGCCTTCTTCCTGGCCGAGATGGGCGACAAGACCCAGATCGCCACCGTCATGCTGGCCGCGCAATACCAGGCCTGGGCCTGGGTCGTCGCTGGCACCACGCTGGGCATGATGCTGGCCAATGCGCCCGTGGTCTGGCTGGGTGAGCGCATGACACGCCGCATCCCGATCCGTCTGGTGCACCTGGTTTCGGCGGGGATCTTCGTGGTGCTGGGCCTGGCGGTGCTGTTCGGCTGGGGCGCTTAGAGCCCGTCAGTCCTTATCCGGCCTGCGCCGGTAGATCACGTGGTAGGCCAGGCCCACCAGCACACTGCCACCGACCAGATTACCCGCTATCACCGGCAGCAGATTGCCCAGCATGCCGCTCCAGGTGACCGGGGTCGTTGCGCCCAGCGGGCCGAAGTGCTGCAGGAGCATGGCCAGCGGCATCAGGTACATATTGGCGATGCTGTGCTCGAAGCCGGCAGCGACGAAGGCCATGATGGGCGGCACCACGGCCACCGCCTTGTCCACCACGCTGCGCCCGGCCATGGCCATCCAGACCGCCATGCAGACCAGCACATTGCACAGCACGCCGCGAAAGAAAGCTTGCAGCGGCGACAGGCCCTGCTTGGCCAGCGCGATCTTCACGACCTCTTGCCCGATGGCACCGCCATTCAGATCGGTGTGCCCGCTGGCAAACACCAGCAGGGCCAGGCCGGCCGCGCCGATGAAGTTGGCCGCGCACACTAGCACCCAGTTGCGCAGCACCTCGAAGCTGCTGATGCGGCCATCGGCCCAGGCCATGGCCAGCAGGTTGTTGCCGGTGAAGAGTTCGGCGCCGGCCACCACGACCAGCAGCAGGCCCAGCGAGAACACCAGGCCACCCCCGATGGCACTCGCGGCAAAACCCAGCGTGGCATCCGACTTGACCAGCACGAAGAGCATGGCCCCCAGGCCGATGAAGGCACCGGCCAGCATGCCCAGCATCAGCAATGGCAAGGTGGGTAGGCGCGCCTTGCTCACGCCCACGGATTCGATGCGCTGGGCGATTTCGCTCGGGGCGTAGGCGTCGGATCCGTACAGCTCGGACATGGGCAACTCCGGTATCGGGTGGTGAAGACTTGGACTTATACTAATCCTCAGCGCCGATTTGAACCCGATTGCGGGCGCCGAAGCCGATGAGCTTCGAAGTTCAGCTAAAGAGGCAGGGTGTTTCCGTCATCTGAGACCCGGCCCAGCTGAACGCTATGCCGCGTTTTGTTTTTTGAGCCACAGATGTTGATTGCCCAGCCCCAGGCCATGACCTTCGACGCCGCCCTGCCCCTGCAGAGCGGCGCGAGCATCCGTGGTTACACGCTGGCCTACGAGACCTACGGCAGGCTCAATGCCGACAAGTCCAACGCCGTACTGATCTGTCACGCGCTCAACGCCTCGCACCACGTGGCCGGCGTCTACGAAGGCCAGCGGAGGAGCGAGGGCTGGTGGGACAACATGATCGGTCCGGGCAAGCCCGTGGATACCGACAGGTTCTTTGTCATCGGCGTCAACAACCTCGGCTCCTGCTTCGGCTCCACCGGACCCATGCACGTCAATCCCGACACCGGCAAGGTCTACGGCGCCGATTTCCCCGTGGTGACGGTGGAAGACTGGGTCAACGGCCAGGCGCGCCTGCTCGACGCACTGGGCATCCAGATCCTGGCCGCCGTCATGGGCGGCAGCCTGGGCGGCATGCAGGCCCTGTCCTGGACGCTGCAGTACCCGGGGCGGGTGCGCCACGCCGTGGTGGTGGCCAGCGCCCCCAATCTCAATGCCGAAAACATCGCTTTCAACGAGGTGGCGCGCCGCGCCATCGTGACCGACCCTGATTTTCACGGGGGCCATTTCTACGAACAGGGTGTCATCCCCAAGCGGGGCCTGCGTATCGCCCGCATGATCGGCCACATCACCTACCTGAGCGACGACGTCATGAACGAGAAGTTCGGGCGCGAGCTCCGTACGGCGGTAGACGGCGTCGCGCGCGAGGGCTACCAGTACACCACGCAGGACATCGAGTTCCAGATCGAAAGTTATCTGCGTTACCAGGGGGACAAGTTCAGCGAATACTTTGACGCCAACACCTATCTGCTGATCACCCGTGCGCTGGACTATTTCGATCCGGCACGCAGGCACGACGGCGATCTGACCCGCGCACTGGCGGCGGCACGCTGCAAGTTCCTGCTGGTGAGCTTCAGCACCGACTGGCGTTTCTCGCCCAAACGCAGTCGCGAGATGGTCAAGGCCCTGCTCGACAACCGGCGTGACGTCAGCTACGCCGAGATCGATGCCCCGCATGGGCACGACGCCTTCCTGCTGGACGATGCGCGCTACATGAAGCTGGTGCGCTCCTACTTCCAGGGCATCACCCAGGAGCTGAAGGCATGAGCGCCGCCCGGCCGCCCGAAGGCGCTCGCACCGCAGTGCGCAGCACGGAGGTTACCCAGTGAGCGACCGCCTGACCCTGGAAACCATCGCCAGCCTGGTGCCGCAGGGCGCCCGTGTGCTGGACCTGGGCTGTGGCGACGGTGCCCTGCTGGCCCATCTGCAGGCCACGCGCGGCTGCAGCGGCTACGGCATCGAGATCGCTGACGACAACGTGCTGGCCTGTGTGCAGCGCGGTGTCAACGTCATCCAGCTCAACCTGGACGAGGGGCTGGCCCTGTTTGAAGACCAGAGCTTCGACGTGGTACTGCAGATCGACACCCTGCAGCATCTGCGCAATGCCGAGACCGTGCTGCGCGAGACTGCGCGTGTGGGCCGCGTAGGCATCGTGGCCTTCCCCAATTTCGCGCACTGGCCCAATCGACTCAGCGTCCTGCAAGGGCGCATGCCCGTGACACGCCGCTTGCCCTACCAGTGGTATGACACCCCCAATATCCGTGTCGGCACGCATGCCGACCTGGAGGTGCTGGCCCAGCGCAACGGCCTGCAGATCATCGACAGCTTCGGCCTGCACAACGGTCGCCTGCGGCGATTCATGCCCAATCTGCTGGCCAGCACGGCGGTGCTGAAGTTTTCGCGTTGAAGACCCAGCCATGCCTACCGATCCCGCGCTCAGCTCCGAGGCCCACGCCGCGCGGGCCCGTGCCTTGCTGGCCAAGGCCACCGAGGTGTTTGATGCCGCCACCGTACAGGTAGCGATGGACCGCGTGGCTGGCGAGATCAACGCCCGGTTTGCCCGGACCGACAGCCCCGCCTTTCCGCTGGTGTTGGGCGTGATGGGCGGCGCTGTGGTCTTTGCTGGCCAGATCCTCACGCGTTTCAAGTTCCCGCTCGAATTCGACTACATCCACGTTACGCGTTACGGTGCCCGGGACCAGGGTGGCCGCATCGAATGGAAGGTGGAGCCACATGCTGAAGTGCGCGGACGGACCGTGATCGTCCTGGACGACATCCTGGACGAGGGAGAGACCCTGGCCCATGTGAAAGAACGCCTGCTCGAGATGGGCGCGGCCGAGGTGTTGCTGGCGGTGTTCGCCGACAAGGACATCGGTAAGTCCAAGCCGGCCAAACCGGACTATGTGGGCCTGGTCTTGCCGAACAAGTTCGTGGTCGGCGTCGGCATGGACGCCTACGGCTACTGGCGCAACCTGCCCGGTATCTGGGCGCTCGACATCTGAGTTGATGCACCTCGCGGGGCGTGGCGCGTCAAGAGCCGTAGCCCATGGTCCGGGGCAGCCAGAGCACGATCTCGGGAAACAGGGTCATGGCCACCAGCAGACCCAGCAGCATCACCAGGAAAAGCCAGCCTTCGCGCATCATCTCGCCGATCGGTATGCCCGTCAGCGCCTTGGTCACGAAGAGCAACATGCCGAAAGGTGGGTGGATCAGGCCGATCATCATGTTGAGCACCACCAGCACGCCAAAGTGCACCAGGTCGATGCCCAGCATCTTGGCGGCGGGAAGCAGCATGGGCACGAAGACCAGCAGCAGGACCGAGACATCGAGGAAACAACCCAGGACCAGGAACAGTCCGTTCACCATGAACAGGAACTGCAGACGGCTCAGCTGCAGGCCATCGACCCAGGCAGCCATGGCCTGGGGCACCCCTTCGGCCGTGAACGCGTAGTTCAGCATGAAGGAGCCGGCCAGGATGATGGTGATCACGGCGCTCGAACGCGTGGACTCCAACACCACCCCCCAGAACGAGCGCCAGCTGAGCGCGCGAAACACCACGGCCGCCAGGATCAACGCGTGCAGGGCCGCGACGGCCGCGGCCTCGGTGGGTGTGAACGCGCCCGAGTAGATGCCGCCGAGCAGGACGATGGGCATGGACAGCGGCAGGGCGCCGCGGAACAGGATGCCCGGCCAATCCCTGAGTGGTACCGGGGCCTCGCGCGGCATATTGCGTTTGCGGGCGATGTAGTGCACCACCCCCATCATGAGCAGCGTCATGCAGACCCCCGGCACGACACCACCCAGAAACAGCGCGCCCACCGAGGCGCCCGACACCAGGGCGTAGATCACCATGGGAATGGAGGGCGGGATGATGGGCCCCAGCGTCGCGCTGGCCACCACCACGGCCCCCGCGAAGCCGCGGCTGTACTCGGGCTTCTTGAGCATCTGCTTGATGGTCACCAGGCCCGGCCCGGCCGCGTCGGCGATGGCGCTGCCACTCATGCCCGAGAAGATCACGCTGACCAGGATGTCCACCTGCGCCAGGCCGCCCCGCATGCGGCCGACCAGGATGCGGCAGAAGTCGAAGATGCGTTCACTGACCGTGCCCGCGTTCATGATGTTGGCGGCGAAGACGAAGAGCGGCACGGCCAGCAGCACATAGCTGTTGTACAGACCGTTGCTGACCTGCTCGGTCACCAGGCCCAGGTCCTGGCCCTTGACCAGCAGGTAGGCGACTCCGGCCATCAGCATGGAAAACCCGATCGGCATGCGCAGCAGCATGCCGGCCAGCACCACGCCCACCAGGGCCCACAGAGCCAGGCTCATGATCTGTGCTCCACGTCTTCCAGGTCCTGACCCCGACAGGTTCGCCAGAGGCCATGGAGGCTGCGCCACACCAGGGCCAGCAGCAGCAGCACGAAGGGCAGGAAGACCCACTCAAAGGACAGGCCCAGCACGGGCGTGCCTTCGCGCCCCATGAAATGCACATAGTCCCAGTTGGCCGGGATGGCCACCGCCGCCAGGCCACCGATCAGCAGGTGACCGGTGATACGCATGACGCGGCGCAGGCGCAGGCCGGCGCTGTTCCAGAGCAGGTCGAACACCACGTGCTCGCGCTCGGGCACCATGAAGGCGGAGGCCCAGAGGATGACCCACAAGTAGAGCACCACAGCCAGTTCATCGGTCCAGGGCAAGGGGCGGTTGAAGCCGAAGCGGGCCGTGATCTGCACCAGGAAGACCCCGAACAGACCGAGAAACATCAGCCCGCCCAGCGTCTGGGCGGCCTTGCGCAGCATGCCCATGGATCAGCGGGTGGCGTTGATGCGTTCGAGCAGGCCAGCCGGCCAGACCTTGGCGTAGTCCGAGCGGGCGTAGGTGTCCTGGACCGACTTGCGGAAGGCCTCGACATCGGGCGTGCTGATCTGCAAACCCTGCTGCTTGAAGAAGTCCACCAGCTGGCCCTCTTCCTTGATCCGGTTCTCGTTGTTGAACTTCGCTGCAGCCTGCGCGGCGGCCATCACGTTCTGCTTCTGCGACGGTGTCAGGGCATTCCAGCTCTTGTTGGAGATGGTGATGAAGAGGCTGTCGACCAGGTGCTGGGTCAGCACCAGCTGTTTGGTCACCTCGTAGAACTTGGCGGCACGGGCCGTGGGCAGGGGGTTGTCCTGACCATCGATGGTGCCGGTTTTCAGGCCCAGATAGACCTCGCCGAAGGCCAACGGCGTGGCGGTGGCGCCCAGCGCATCGCCCAGGAACAGCCATTCCTTGGTGCCCGGCATGCGCAGCTTCACGCCCTTGAGGTCGGCTGGAGTCTGCACCTTGCGCACCTCGCGCAGATTGAGCTGGCGCGTACCCAGGTAGACCGTGGAGAGCACGGTCAGGTCCATCTTCTCTGACACAGCCTTGAACAGTTCGGTACCGATGGGGCCATTGAAGACCTTCTGCTGGTGCTGCGGGTCCCGGACCACATAACCGGCCGTGAAGATCGAGAAGGCGGGCACCAGCTTGGCAATGTCGAAGGCCGAAATCGAGGCCAGCTCCAGATTGCCGCGCGCCATGGCGGCCGGCTCGGCCCCCTGCTTGAACAGCGAGGCGTTGAGGTTGACCTGCACATCGAACTGGTTCGGTGCGGACTTTTCCAGTGCGTCCCTGAACAGCCCCCACATCTTGGCGTGCCAGTCGTCGGGCACGGCGGGGGAGGAGATGCGCAGGGGAATCCTGGACTGGGCCTGGGCCGGCTGGGCCAGGCTGCCCAAGGCGGCAACGCAGGCGATCAGCAGGCCGCGTCGCAGGGGGGAAGCTGTATTCACGGGGGTCTCCTGATGTTCTGGTGTGTCGAGAGTGTAAGCAGGCCGGGCGCGACGGATGGCCGGGGGTGAATATACTGGCATTGGCCCAGCATTTCGACAAGGATGCGCATGAACACCCGTGCCCCACAAACCGTGCTCGACACCGCCCAGGCGCTGGAGGAGATCAGCCGCGCCTGGGACGGCGACATCGTGCGCCAGCTCAGCGATTACATCGCCATCCCGGCCAAGTCGCCCATGTTCGACCCGCAGTGGGCCCAGCACGGTTATATCGACACCGTGGTGCGCAATGCGGCGGCCTGGGTCGAGGCGCAGAAGGTCGAAGGCCTGAAGCTGGAAGTCATCCGGCTGGAAGGCCGCACGCCCGTGCTGTTCTTCGAGCTGCCGGCCAGCCGAGGCCAGCGCGATGCCCCGGTGTCGGCGCAAACCGTGCTCATGTACGGCCATCTGGACAAACAGCCCGAGTTCAGCGGCTGGCGCAATGACCTGGGGCCCTGGGCACCCAAATACGAAGACGGCAAGCTCTACGGCCGTGGCGGCGCCGATGACGGCTACGCCATCTATGCCAGCATCGCCGCCATCGCCGCGCTCAAGAGCCAGAAACTCGCGCACCCGCGCATCGTCGGGCTGATCGAAACCTGCGAGGAAAGCGGCTCCTACGACTTGCTGCCCTACGTGGATGCCCTGCGCACCCGCCTGGGCGACGTGGGCCTGGTGGTCTGCCTGGATTCCGGTGCCGGCAACTACGAGCAGCTCTGGCTCACCACCAGCCTGCGCGGCATGGCCAGCGGTGTGCTCAAGGTGGAGATCCTCACCGAGGGTGTGCACTCGGGCGACGCCAGCGGTGTCGTCCCTTCGAGCTTCCGCATCCTGCGCCAGGTGCTGGACCGGCTGGAGGACAGCAAGACCGGCCGCCTGCTTCCCGCAAGTTTCCATTGCGAAGTGCCCGTGGAGCGCCTGGACCAGGCGCGCGCCACGGCGGACATCCTGGGCGAGGAGCTGTACAGACGTTTTCCCTGGGTGCACTACGACTGCGAGGGCGAGAGCCGGTTTGCCCTGCCCATGACCACCGACCCCCTGCAGGCCCTGCTCAACCGCACCTGGACACCGACGCTCAGCGTGATGGGTGCCGAAGGCCTGCCAGACCTGCAGAACGCCGGCAACGTGCTGCGCCCCCATACCGCCTTCAAGCTCTCCTTGCGTTTGCCGCCCCTGGTGGAGGCGGCCACGGCCGTGCAGGAACTCAAGGCCCTGCTCGAGGACAATGCGCCCTACCAGGCGCGGGTGACCTTCGAGGGCCTGAGCTCGGCCACCGGCTGGAATGCACCGGCGACAGCGCCCTGGTTCGCGCGGGCGCTGGACGAGGCCTCGCGCAACTTCTATGGCGCACCCTGCGGCTACATCGGCCAGGGTGGCACCATCCCGCTGATGAACATGCTGTCGCGCGGTTTCCCGCAGGCGCAGATGATGGTCTGTGGCGTGCTCGGTCCCAAGAGCAATGCCCATGGCCCCAACGAGTTCCTGCACGTGCCCTATGCCCGCAAGCTGACGGCGGCGGTGGCGCAGGTCATTGCGCAGATGGCCTGAGAGGCAGAGAGCATGCCGGAATCCACCCTGACCACCTTTGTTGCCTCCGACGGCGACAACCTGGCCATCCAGGACTGGCCGCTCGACCCAGCCGTCCCGCTGCGCGGCGTGGTGCTGCTGGTGCACGGCCTGGGCGAGCACGCCGGTCGTTACGAGGAACTGGCACAGCGCCTCAACAGCTGGGGCTTTGCGGTGCGGGGTTATGACCACTATGGCCATGGCGAATCCGGTGGCGCGCGGGGCGGCCTGCCCTCGGACAACCGCCTGGTCGAGGACCTGGCCGACGTGCTGACCAGCACGCGCAAGCGCATGGATGCCGGCACCCCCCTGATCCTGCTGGGCCACAGCATGGGCGGCCTGGTGGCGGCCCGGCTGGTGGCCCTGGACCTGGTGCGCGTGGACGGCCTCATCCTGTCTTCCCCGGCCCTGGATCCCGGGCTCAATGCTTTCCAGAAGTTTCTGCTGGCCGTGTTGCCGGCGGTAGCGCCGGATCTGCGTGTGGGCAATGGACTCAACCCGAAATGGATCTCGCACGATCCGCAGGTGGTGCAGGCATACCAGCAGGACAGGCTGGTTCATGATCGCCTCTCGGGGCGGCTGGCACGTTTCATCGCCGAGGGCGGCGCGGCGACTCTGGCGGCGGCCGCGCAATGGCATGTGCCTACCCTGCTGATGTACGCCGGCCAGGACCGGCTGGTGAGCCCGCGCGGCAGCGCGGCTTTTGCCCGGGCGGCGCCGGCCCGTGTGGTGACGGCCCGCTGCTTCGAAGACCTCTATCACGAGATCTTCAACGAGCTGGAGCGCGAGCCGGTGTATGCCCAGCTGCAGCAGTGGCTGGACCGCTGGTTTGCCCAGGGTCCCTAGGACTTGACCGCGGCCTGGCGGCGCATCGCCAGCCACATCAGCGCGAAGCCGGTCAAAGCCACCGGCACCAGGGAGCCGACGTTGAGCAGCCACCAGCCCTGTGTGGTGACCAGCGCGCCGGAGGCAAACGAGGTCAGGGCCATGACGGCAAACACGGCGAAATTGATGGCGGCCTGGGCCCGATCCTTCTCTTCGGGCCGGTAGGCCTGCAGCGCCAGCGTGGTGCTTCCGGTGAAAAGGAAGTTCCAGCCCACACCGAGCAGGAACAGGGCGATCAGGAACTGGTGCAGGTCCACGCCCGTGAGGGCGATCGCGATGCACAGGAAGTTGAGCAGAACGCCCACGCCCATGATGGTCAGCGTGCCGAAGCGCTTGATCAGGTGGCCGGTGAAAAAGCCCGGCGCAAACATCCCGATCACGTGCCATTGCAATACCAGTGCGGCATCGTCGAAGGGATAACCACAGACCTGCATGGCCAGCGGCGTGGCGGCCATCAGCAGGTTCATGACGCCATAACCGAGCGCAGCACCCACGGCGGCCACGAAAAACAGGGGCTGGCGCGCGATTTCCCAGATCGGGCGGCCGCCCGAAGCGCCCGGCGCCGCCTTGGGCACGGCCGGGAAGCGCACGAAGGCCATCAGCGCCATGCCGAGCAGGGCGACCACCGCCAGTGCCAGGTAAGCGCCGGCAAAAGGCGTGGCCAGCACATTCCGGGTGTACTTGGCCAGGTTCGGGCCGATGATGGCGCCGATCAGGCCGCCGGCCAGCACCAGCGAGACGGCTTTTTCGCGGTAGCTGGGTATCGCCAGTTCGGCGGCGGCAAAACGGTAGAGCTGGCCGTTGGCGCTGTAATAACCGGCCACCACGGTGGCGACCACCAGCAGCCAGAAATTGTGGCTCCAGGCCGCATAGGCGCACAGCAGGGCCGACAGCAGCGCCACCACCAGGCCGATCTGGAACGAGGTCTGACGACCGTAGCGCACCTGCGAGCGCGCCACCATCCCGGTGCTCAAGGCGCCGCCGACCACGTAGCCCATGACCGGCAGCGTGGCCATCCAGCCCAGCGGGGCCAGACTCAGGCCCACCAGGCCATTGATGGCGATGAAAACGACGTTGTTGGTGAGGAAGAGGCCCTGGCAGACAGCCAGCAGCAGCAGCGGACGGTTCATGGGCCCAGTGTAAGGCTTGCGAGGGCGGCCAGCGGCGCCGTTTCGGCACGCAGCGTGCGTGCGCCCAGACTGACGGGCACAAAACCCTGGGCACGCGCCGCCTGCTCTTCGGCGGGGCTCAAGCCGCCCTCGGGGCCGGAGAGGAAGACCAGGGGCTGCGACGACAGACGGGTCATGTGCAACGACAGCGGAACGCTGTCGGGCTGCAGCGAGAGCAGCAGGCGCTGCACAGGCAGGCCCGAAGCGAGCCAGGCGGCGACCGATGACACCGCGTGCACGGCGGGCACACGGTTGCGGCCACTCTGCTCGCAGGCCGCGATGGCCACGCCCTGCCAGTGGCCGCGCTTCTTCTCGGCGCGCTCGCCGCTCAGGCGCAGCACGCTGCGTTCGGCCTGTAGTGGCTGCAGGCTGGCTGCGCCAAGTTCGGTGGCCTTCTCGACCAGCCAGTCCATGCGCTCATTGGCCGGCATGCCCAGGGCCAGATGCACCTCGCGCGGTGCTTCGCGTTCGATGGCGGTATGCGTGACGACCTCCACCAGCACGTTGCTGCGGCCCATGCGGGTGATGCTGGCTTCGCATTCGCCGCCTTCGCCGTTGAACAGGGTGATCGTGTTGCCGGGCTGCAGGCGCAGCACCTGCACGTGGCGTGCAGCGCTGTCGGGCAGTTCCAGCGTGGCGCCGACGGGCAGCGGCGTGGGGCAGTGAAAGCGGGGCATGAGCACCGGCTTCAGACGCGACCGAAGGCGTAGCCGCCGGCTGCGCTGATGCCTTCCACCTCGTCCACCAGCCGCAGCAGGGGCTTGAGTTCGATGTAGCGCGAGCAGGTGGCGCGGATATAGGCGATGAAACGCGGTGTATCCGCTAGGTACTGCGTCTTGCCGTCGCGCAGGGTAAGGCGGGCAAAGATGCCGGCCACCTTGAGATGGCGCTGCAGGCCCATCCACTCCACGCCGGTGTAGAAGGCGCCGAAATCATCTCCCACGGGCAGGCCGGCCTTGCGCGCTTTTTCCCAGTAGCGGATGGTGACGTCGAGCACGAAGTCCTCTTCCCAACTCAGGAAGGCGTCGCGCATGAGGCTGGCGATATCGTAGGTAACGGGGCCATGTACGGCGTCCTGGAAATCCAGCACGCCCAGCCGCGGCTCGGCGGCGTCACCCGGGATCATCAGGTTGCGCGGCATGAAGTCGCGATGCACATAGACAGAAGGCCAGGCCAGGTTGCGCCCGATGATCAGGCTGAACATCCAGTCCAGCGTTTCACGCAGCTTGCCCTCGACCGCCACACCACGATGGCGGCCCAGGTACCACTCGGGGAAGAGTTCGAGTTCGCGCCGCAGCAGGGCCGTGTCGTAGGGAGGCAGCACGTCCGGGCGTGAGGCCTTTTGCCACTGGACCAAAGCATCGACGGCTTTCAGGTACAGCGGCAGGTTGGCGCTGGCCTTCTGTGCGTCGATGACCTGCATCATGGTCTGACCACCGAGGTCGGACAGGAGCATGAAGCCCAGCGGCTCATCCCAGGCCAGGATCTGCGGAACGTTCAGCCCGGCCTGCGCCATGAGGCCGGCAACCTGGACAAAGGGGCGGCAGTTCTCCTTGTCCGGGGGGGCGTCCATGATGATGCGGCTGCCCAGGTCGCTGTCGATGCGCAGGTAGCGCCGGAAGCTGGCGTCGGCCGAGGCGGGGCGCAGGCTGGCGGCATGGAGTTGCTGGGGGCCCGTCAATTCGCCCAGCCAGCGCTCAAACGTGGTCGCGCGTTCCGGATCAGCCCAGGACACAAAAGACGCGGAAGGCCCCGTGGCCGAGGGAGGGAGAGGGCTGGAAGTGGGTAGGCTCATGGATAATCCATTCTACAAACCCTGCTTCCCCTGGGCCCCTCTGTTTTGTCCATTCCTTTGCGTCCCGTGCTGAAACCACTGGCACTGCTGGCCTGTGTGCTGTGGCAGGGCAGCGCAGCGCATGCCCAGCCCTCGTCGGGCGCCCCGGCGCCTTTGCAGCTGCGCATGAGCCCCCAGCTGGAGGAGCGCATCGGGCAGGAGCAACGCAATACGGCCCCCACCTTCCTGTCCGGCCAGCGCCTTTCGGCGGAAACCGACAGCGAAGTGGCGCTCGAGGGTCAGGTCGAGTTGCGCCGGACCGATCTGGTGATCCGCGCCGAGCACATCGATTACGACCAGGCCCGCGATCTGGCGCGGGCGCGCGGCCAGGTGCGCATCAACCAGGCGGGCAACATTTTCGAAGGGCCCGCGCTGGAACTCAAGGTGGATGCTTTCGAAGGCTATTTCGAGCAGCCGAGCTACCAGCTGCTGGCCAACGACGCCCATGGCGAGGCCGAGCGCATCGACTTCCTGGACGACAAGCGCGCCGTGGTGCGCAATGCCACCTTCACGACCTGCCAGCGCCAGCCCGGGCCGGACTGGATGCCGGACTGGATTCTGCGTGCCGCCACGCTGCGTTTCGACAGCGAAGAGGAAACGGCGCAGGCGGAAGACGCCACGCTCACCTTCAAGGACGTGCGCCTGGTCGGTGTGTCGTCCGTGAGCTTTCCCCTGACGGACAAGCGCAAGTCGGGCCTGCTGGCGCCCACCTTCGGGGTGGACAGCATCAGTGGGACCGAGGTGACGGTGCCGTACTACTGGAACATCGCGCCCAACCGGGATGCGACCTTCTATCCGACGGTCATGAGCAAGCGCGGTGTCAACTACGGTGGCGAGTTCCGTTACCTGGAAGAGGCCTACCAGGGCCGCCTGCGTGCCGACTACATGCCGGGCGACCTGCTGCGCGACCGCGACCGTTGGGGCGGTTCCTACCAGCACACGGGTGTGATCGACACAGGCAGCAGCAGCGTCGGTGGCCTGGGCCTCAACCTGAACCTCAACCGGGTCAGCGACGACGATTACTGGCGTGATTTCCCGCGTGCGACGACCTCGCTGACCTCGCGCCTGCTGGCCAATGACGCCTCGCTGAACTGGAACAAGAGCTATTACTCTGCCTCGCTGCGCACACTCAAGTGGCAGACGCTGCAGGACCCGCTGGCCCCCATCGTCCCCCCCTACGACCGCATGCCGCAGATCGTGGGGCGATATCTGCAACCCGATGCCGGTGGTTTCGAGGTGGGGCTGGAGGCCGACTACACCGACTTCCAGGCCGACCGCCGCCTGACCGGCCAGCCCAATACCCAGCGCAGTGTGATGCGCAGCCAGCTGAGTTATCCCCTGCTGGGTGCGGCCGGCTTCATCGTGCCCAAGGTGCAATTGCACTCAGCTACCTATAACTTCGATGCCCCGCTGGCGACTGGCCAGTGGCAGGCGACGCGCAATGTGCCGACCTACAGCCTGGACAGCGGCCTGATCTTCGAGCGAGATACAAGCTATTTCGACAACCGCTTTCGCCAGACCCTGGAGCCACGGCTCTTCTACGTCCATACGCCCTACGTCGCCCAGAACTATCTGCCGAACTACGACTCGGGTGCCACGGACTTCAGCTTTGCCAGCATTTATACGGAAAACGCCTTTGTCGGCAATGACCGTATTGCCGACAACGACCTGTTGACAGCCGGCCTGTCCAGCCGTCTGCTGGCCCCCGACAGCGGCGCCGAAATCGTGCGTCTGGGCATTGCCCAGCGCTTCCGTCTGGAGGATCAGCGCGTCACCCTGCCCGGCGGCACCCCGGCCGCCAAGGGCATCAGCGACATCCTGCTGGGCGCCGGCCTGACGCTCGATCCGCGCTGGTATCTGGACAGCACCGTGCAGTACAACCCGACGACGGAAAAGTCGGTCCGCTCCACGGTCTCGGCCCGTTACAACCCGGGGAACTACCGTGTCCTCAACATGGCCTACCGCTTCCAGCGCGAGCTCAGCGAACTGGTCGACATAGGCTGGCAATGGCCTATCAACGACCTGTGGGGTGACCGCGGCGAGGATCTGGGCCCGGGGCGTGGCCAGGGAGCCGGCCGCTGGTACAGCGTGGGGCGCCTGAACTACAGCCTGCAGGAAAGCAAGCTGGTCGATTCCATCATCGGGTTTGAGTACGATGCCGGTTGCTGGCTGGGCCGTATCGTGCTGGAGCGCCTGCAGACCGGTCTGGTGTCGACCAACCAGCGCATCATGTTCCAGCTCGAGTTCGTCGGCTTCTCCCGGCTGGGCATAGACCCCTTGCAGACGCTCAAGAGCAATATCCCGCGTTACCAGTACCTGCGCGAACAGGTTACTGCGCCCAGCCGATTCAGCAATTACGATTGACCCCATGACGAGCTACCGATATCCGACCCTGATCCTGGCGGTTCTGGCCTGCCTGCCCGCCTGGTCCCAGGGCCTGCGTGCGCCGGCGAACCCGGCGCCCTCGGCGGCCCTGGCGCCGACAGCGGTGCCGGTGCCGGGCGTGCAGGCTGGCGACTACATCGTCGCCGTGGTCAATGCCGAGCCCATCACCAATCAGCAGGTCCGTGCCGAGGTCGAACGCATCCGGCGCCAGCTCGCGGCCCAGCGCCGTCCCCTGCCGGATGCGCGGGAGATCGCCAAGCAGGTGCTGGACCAGATGATCGGCGAACGTGTGCAGCTGCAGCTGGCGCGTGAACAGGGCATCAAGGCCGATGAGCCTTCGATCGACCAGGCCGAGCAGTCGGTGGCCAGCCAGAACCAGCTGTCCGTCGCCCAGCTGCGTCTGCAGCTGCAGCGTGAAGGGGTCGATCTCCAGCGCTTTCGCGAGCAGTTGCGCGACCAGCTGTTGTTGACCCGATTGCGCGAGCGGGAGGTCGAGGGGCGGGTGCGTGTCAGCGATGCCGAGGTGGAACAGTACCTGACCGAACAGCAGGAACGCAGCGCGGACCCGTCCAACCAGCAGATCAATATGGCGCACCTGCTCGTCGCGGTACCCGAGGGGGCTGGTGAGCAGCAGGTGGCCGAGCTGGAGGCCAAGGCCCAGCGCGCACTGCAGCGCGCGCGCGCCGGCGAAGACTTTGCCGCGCTGGTGCGTGAATTCTCCGATGCAGCCGATCGTGTCAATGGCGGCCAGCTCGGCCTGCGCACGGCGGATCGCTACCCACCCCTGTTCCTGGAGGCCGCACGTACGCTGGCACCTGGTGGAGTGACCGGGCCCGTGCGTTCCGGGGCGGGTTTTCATGTCATCAAGCTGCTGGAAAGGCGCCTGAGCGGCCTGCCACCCGCAACCGTGACGCAGAGCCATGCACGCCACATTCTGCTGGTGCCCAGCAAGCAGCTGAACGAGGCACAGGCGCGCGACAAGCTCAATGATTTCCGCCGGCGCATCGTGGCTGGCGAGACCGACTTTGCGACGCTGGCGCGCCAGCAATCCCAGGACGGCAGTGCAGCCCAGGGTGGCGATCTGGGCTGGTCCAATCCCGGCATGTTCGTGCCGGAATTCGAGCGGGTCATGGACCAGCTGGCGCCTGGCGAGATCAGCCAGCCCCTGATCTCCCGTTTCGGCGTGCACCTGATCCAGCTGCTGGAACGTCGCAACGCTGCCATCAGCGCGCGCGAGCAGCGCGAGCTGGTGCGCAATATGCTGCGTGAGAAAAAGTACGAAGAGGCCTATGCCAACTGGGCGCGTGATGCGCGCGCGCGCGCCTACGTGGAGTTGCGCGAAGCGCCCCAATGAAACACATTCCGCGCAAACGGTTCGGCCAGCACTTCCTGTCGGACGACGGCATCATCGACGGGATCGTGCGCGCCATCGATCCACGTCCGGGGCAGGTCATGGTCGAGATCGGTCCTGGCCTGGCCGCGCTCACCCAGCCCCTGGTCGAACGCCTGGGACGGCTCATCGTCATCGAACTCGATCGCGATCTGGCGGCACGGCTGCGCTCACACGCTCAGCTGGAGGTCGTGGAGTCCGATGTGCTCAAGGTCGACTTCACGCTGCTGGCCGCATCGCAAGACACGCCCAGGCTACGGGTGGTCGGCAACCTGCCCTACAACATCTCCACGCCCATCCTGTTCCATCTGCTCGAGCATGTGGCTGTGGTCGAAGACCAGCACTTCATGCTTCAAAAGGAAGTGATCGACCGGATGGTGGCCGCGCCTGCCACGGCCGACTATGGCCGCCTGAGCGTCATGTTGCAGTGGCGGTATGCCATGGAGAACGTGCTTTTTGTGCCTCCGGAGAGCTTCGATCCGCCGCCGCGCGTGGACAGCGCCGTGGTGCGCATGGTGCCCCATGCCCGGCCAGCCGTGCTGGATGTGAAGCGTCTGGAGCAACTGGTGCAGGTGGCATTCAGCCAGCGGCGCAAGATCCTGCGCCACACGCTGGGACGCTGGCTGGAGGAGCAGGGCTTGTCCGGAGATTTCGACCTGCAGCGGCGCGCCGAGGAGGTGTCGGTGGCGGAGTATGTGGCGCTGGCACAGCGCCGCTGAAAGTGGCCCCCGAAAGCAAAAAGGCCCGTCGTCGACGGGCCTTTTTCATGGAGTGCGCGGAATCAGGCCGCGGCGAGCCAGTAACCCGCATTGAAGGGGCTGCTCATGCGCAGCGCCAGCGGCGACACGTCGAGCAGCTTGTCGGTCGGCATCTTTTCGCCACCTTCCTCGCTGACTTCCATTCCTGTTGCGGGGGTGGTCTCGGCGATGACGCCTTCCACCTTAGCCTCGTTCGCCCGTTCTGCTTGGCTGGTTTGTGCAGAACGGGCTACAGAAAAGAATAGAAACACCGGAAGGGGACCTTGCGGTCACTCCAGTAGTCCGCCGCGTCCCGGAAGATATCGAGCAGCTGCTCGCGGGCCTCCTTGTCGAACTTGGCATTGGCCGGGATGTGTTCCAGCACGGCGATGAAACCCGGCTGCGGGCCCGACTTGTGCAGCGGGTCGGTCATGCAGTCGTAGAGGGCGTCGAAATTCTTGCCCACGTTGGCCGGCAGCATGAACTGCTGCGCGATCAGGTCCAGCACGTCCTGCCGCGACTGGGCCTGAGCCAGGTTGGCATACAGGAAGTGATGACCCAGACCCTGGGCAGCCTCCTGCAGATCCGATACCCGGAAGGCACGGATCGACTGAACGATGTTGGTTCTTACAGTACGAAGTGGTGTATCCATCCCCGCGTCACTTTCTTGGCTAAAACACAGATTCGAGTCAGGGCACGATCCGGCGAAAGCTCGCATAGTGATCGGCCGTGTAATAACAGGCATCTGGCGTCGTCGGCGGGCCACCACACACAATCCGGTGCGTACCCCGGTTGCGTACGCCAGGCAGGGCCACGGTGTATTCACGGTAGTAACCGCGTTTCTGGGCCGGGAGCAAGCGCTCACGGTTGCCAAATACCGAGCCGTCCTTCTCGTACGCAAACGGCCCGCCCTGGAAGATCAGGCGATAGGTGTGCGCACCCTGGCGTGGCAGTTTTGCCACCGACACCGTCATGGACGCGTCTACTGGTGTCGGGCCTTTGGCCTTCACACCGGTGGACATACAGGCTAGCGCCAGCAAGAAGCCAGTGAGTACCAACTTGATGCCGAAGCTGCGTGCCATGAGTCAACTTTGTTATTACTCCTCGGGTAAACCCGAGGTATTCAAGCCCGAAAGTGTCGCCGATCTGGCCCAAAAAAGCAAGGCCCTGCCCAATAATTGGGCAGGGCCTTGTGTCGGGAGTCGCGCTAAGTTGGTGCTTGCTGTCGTCTGATTTCAACGTGAGGCGTTCGCATCGGCCACGGTCAGCGCCGTCATGTTGACGATGCGGCGCACCGTGGTGCTGGCCGTCAGGATGTGCACAGGCTGAGCCGCGCCCAGCAGCACCGGGCCGATGGCGATGTTGCCGCCGGCCGCTGTCTTGAGCAGGTTGTAGGCAATATTGGCTGCGTCGATATTGGGCATGACCAGCAGATTGGCCGGGCCGTTGAGCGTGCTGTTGGGCATGATGGCCTGGCGGGCCACGGCGTCCAGGGCCACGTCGCCGTGCATTTCGCCGTCGACTTCCAGCCAGGGAGCCTGCAGGCGCAGCAGGTCCAGGGTCTGGCGCATCTTGACGGCGCTGGGCTGGTTGCTGCTGCCGAAATTGGAATGGCTCAGCAGTGCAGCCTTGGGCCGCAGGCCGAAGCGCATCATTTCCTCGGCGGCCATGATGGTGATCTCGGCCAGCTGCTCGGCGCTGGGGTCGTAGTTGACGTGGGTGTCGAGGATGAAAAGCTGGCGGTCCGGCAGCAGCAGGCCGTTCATGCAGGCATAGGTGTTGACACCCGCGCGCTTGCCGATGACCTGGTCGATGTACTGCAGGTGCATGGGGTTGGTGCCCCAGGTGCCGCAGATGAGGCCGTCCACATGGCCCTTGTGCAGCAACATGGCGCCGATCAGCGAGAGGCGGCGGCGCAGCTCGATCTTGGCGATGGCCACGGTCACGCCCTTGCGCTCGGTCATGCGGTGGTAGGTCTGCCAGAAGTCGCGGTAGCGCTCGTCGTGCTCGACGTTGACCACGTCGTAGTCCTGGCCTTCCTTGAGGCGCAGGCCGAACTTCTCGATGCGCTGGGCAATGATGGCCGGACGGCCGATCAGGGTCGGGCGGGCGACGCCCTCGTCCACGACGATCTGCGCGGCACGCAGCACGCGTTCTTCTTCGCCCTCGGCATAGGCCACCCGCTTCTTGGCGGCCTTCCTGGCGGCCTGGAAGATGGGCTTCATGGTCGTGCCCGAAGCGTAGACGAAGGCCTGCAGCTTTTCGCGGTAGGCCTCCATGTCGGTGATCGGGTTCTGCGCCACGCCGCTGTCCATGGCCGCCTGCGCCACGGCCGGCGCGATCTTGATCATCAGGCGCGGATCGAAGGGCTTGGGGATCAGGTAGTCCGGGCCGAAGGACAGCTGCTCGCCAGCGTAGGCCGCGGCTACCACCTCACTCTGTTCGGCCTGGGCCAGCTCCGCCATGGCGCGCACGGCCGCGACTTCCATCTCGGGGGTGATGGTCGAGGCACGGGCATCCAGCGCACCGCGGAAAATGTAGGGGAAGCACAGGACGTTGTTGATCTGGTTCGGGTAGTCGGTGCGGCCCGTGGCCATGATGACGTCGTCACGAGCGGCCTTGGCATCCGCGGGGTCTATCTCCGGATTCGGGTTGGCCAGCGCGAAGATGATGGGCTTGGCCGCCATCTTCTTGACCATGTCGGTCTTCAGAACGCCACCGGCCGACAGACCGAGGAAGATGTCGGCGTCAACGATGACATCGGCCAGCTTGCGGGCCTCGGTCTTCTGCGCGTAGCCGCGCTTGTCCTCGTCCATCAGTTCGATGCGGCCTTCGTAGACCACGCCGGCCAGGTCGGTGACCCAGATGTTCTTGCGCGGCATGCCCAACTTGACCAGCAGGCCCAGGCAGGCCAGTGCGGCGGCACCGGCGCCGGAGGTGACCAGTTTGACCTGTTTGATGTCCTTGCCAGCGACCTTCAGGCCATTTAGCAGGCCGGCCGCCACCGTGATGGCGGTGCCGTGCTGGTCGTCGTGGAAGACCGGGATCTTCATGCGCTCGCGCAGCTTGCGCTCGACGTAGAAGCAGTCCGGCGCCTTGATGTCTTCCAGGTTGATGCCACCGAAGGTGGGCTCCAGTGCGGCGATGATGTCAACCAGCTTGTCCAGGTCCTTTTTCTCGTCGATCTCGATATCGAAGACGTCGATACCGGCGAACTTCTTGAACAGCACGCCCTTGCCTTCCATGACCGGCTTGGAGGCCAGCGGGCCGATGTCACCCAGGCCCAGCACAGCCGTGCCGTTGGTGATCACGCCCACCAGGTTGCCGCGGCTGGTGTATTTGTAGGCCGCGGCCGGGTCCTTGACGATTTCCTCGCAAGGAGCGGCGACGCCGGGGGTGTAGGCCAGGGCCAGGTCGTGCTGGTTGACCAGCTGCTTGGTGGCGGCGATGGCAATCTTGCCGGGGGTGGGGAACTCGTGGTACTCGAGGGCGGCGCTACGCAGTTGCTCGCGCTTGTCGTTGGACGACGGGGTGCTGGACATCAATCAACTCCTGCTGCAGGCCTGATTTGTGATGGGGCCGAGCCGTGCGGTGATTCGCACGCCCCGTCCCAACGGTCTGCTTCTGTGGGGAATCGGATTGTAGACCTCGAAAGCCTGTATTTCGGGCAGTGAATCCGGGAAAAAAGAACCTCGGTTTTTACTTATATGCATAACCGGGCCGTTGCCAGGATTCAGGTGCAGACGGTTTCGACAGGTGCGGTTGTCGGTACAGCGGCAGTTTGCGCAGCACGTTCCCAGAGTTTTTCGTGAAAGAAAAAAGCGAAGGCCTGCACGGTGGGCTCGAGCAGGCTGAGCGTGAATGACATGAGCAGATCACCCGTGACGGCATAGGCCACCCCGGCCGCCACAGTGATATGGAGCAGGTAGTAGCTGGCGGTTTTCTTGAGTGTGGGCAGGTTGGCGCGCGCGAAATTTGCCATGACGAACATCCATCCGTAGGTAATCGAAGATGCATACATCGTAGTTTTTCTCTATGAAGGGGGCCAATTGCTTTTGACAAACCCCGGGATAGAAATCACGGCCTGTTGCGCAGGAAGGTGTGGCGCGGACCTATCTTTCGAGCCAGCTGAGCAGTTCCTGCATACGGCGTTCAGAGTCGGTGTCGAACGCCGCGATGCCGATGCGCTGGAGTATTTCGGGCCCGCCCGGCTTCCCGGGCAGCGCCATCAGCTCCTGCTGGATGGCCTTGATCTGCTCACGCTTGAATCTGCCGTGGGCAACCAGGGGGAAATAGGGTTGCGTGACACTCCCGTAAAGGACGCGGAAACCATCCTTGTCCAGCTTCTTCGCAGGTCCGGAATAGGACGCGATGGCGCCGACGTCGGCAAACTTGTTGCTCATGTAGAAGGTGACAGCGGCCTGCTCGCGGACGTACTGCACGTTCTCCTTGGCCAGATCGATCCCCTGATCGCGCAGGGCAGCGCGACAGAAGCGCGACATGTACGACACCTGCTCCGGCATGACGAAGCGCTTGCCGCGGGCTTCCGCCAGGGCTTTCAGCGGTGAGTCCTTCGGCACGACGATGAGGCACTGACCGTCCGGCTTGGCACTGGCGAGGTAGTGAAAGCCGTTGTCGCGCATGCCCCGTGCCGGGTAGTCGCTGGGGCGGGCCATGACGAAGTCGAACCGGCCTTCCTTCATGCCGTTTTCCAGCGTCGCAAACTCACGCGCGAACACGACGCTGACCTTGGTCTTGAGCGCACTGCCCAGGACGTTGGCCAGGTCCTGGTACTTGGCGATGACCTGCGCATGGTCCAGGCCACCCGAGGTCCCTTCGCTGATGGCCAGTATCAGCTGGGACTGGGACTGGGCAGACGTGCCGACAGCGAGCAACAGCGCAGCGCAGAATCGGCTGGCCTTGGAAACAAATTGCATACCTTACCCAACGAAAAAAGACGACATCCCTCTTATAGCCCCAAACGGCTACGGTTCAGCGGAGGCCGGTTGGCTAGGCGCGCATCAGGGTTTCGATTTCGTCGGGGTTGACGGGCACGCCGCGCGTGATCAGCTCGCAGCCCTCAGCCGTGACGAAGGCGTCGTCCTCGATGCGGATGCCTATGTTCCAGTACCCGCGCGGCACGTCTTCGGCCGGGCGCACATACAGGCCAGGCTCGATGGTCAGGCACATGCCGGGCTGCAGGATGCGGCTGGGCCGGTCCTTGATGATTTCGCCCGAGAGCGGGTCCTTGCGCTCGCTGATCTTGCCCAGTTCGCTGGGCTCCACATAGCTGCCGCAGTCGTGCACGTCCATGCCCAGCCAGTGGCCGGTGCGGTGCATGTAGTAGCGGAAATAGGCGCGGCTGGCGATCACGTCGTCCACCGTGCCGACCTTGTGGCGGTCCAGCAGGCCCAGATCCAGCAGGCCTTGTGAAAGAACCCGCACCGTGGCCTCGTGCGGTTCCACGAAGCGGGCGCCAGCGTGGGTTGCCTCCACGGCGGCTTCCTGCGCGGCCAGCACCAGCTCGTAGAGCGCGCGTTGCGGCGCCGTGAATTTGCCGTTGGCCGGGAAGGTGCGCGTGATGTCACTGGCGTAGCCGTCGAGCTCGCAGCCAGCATCGATCAGCACCAGTTCACCGTCACGGATGGGCGCGTTGTCGGCGCGGTAATGCAGCACGCAGGCATTGGCGCCGGCAGCGACGATGGAGCCGTAGGCCGGGTATTGCGAGCCATGGCGGCGGAATTCGTGCAGCAGTTCGGCGTCCAGGTGGTACTCGCGCACGTCCTGGCCGGCGCGCAGCATGCGCGCGGAGAGCTGCATGGCGCGCACATGGGCACCGGCACTGATCTGTGAAGCGCGGCGCATCACATCCTGCTCATGGGCGTCCTTGAACAAGCGCATCTCGTCCAGCAGAGCGCAGAGATCGCGCTGGGATTCCGGGCACAGCGCGCCGTAGCGCACGCGGGCACGCACGGCCTTGAGCCAGCCGTCGATGCGCCCTTCCAGGCCCGCATGGGTGGCAAAGGGGTACCAGACGGTGGCCTTGTTCTCCAGCAGCTTGGGGATGCGCTGGTCCAGCTCGGTGACAGGAAAAGCGGCGTCCACACCCAGCGCGGCGGGCGCGGCCTCAGGACCCAGACGGATGCCGTCCCAGATCTCACGCTCCAGATCCTTGGGCTGGCAGAACAGGGTGGTGTGCCCCTCGCTGGTGATCAGCAGCCAGGCGTTGGGTTCGGCAAAGCCGCTGAGGTAGTGGAAATAGCTGTCGAAGCGGAAAAGAAATTCACTGTCGCGATTGCGCAGGTGCTCGACCGCCGTGGGCACGATGGCCACGGCATCGGGGCCGAGCTGGGCGGCCAAGCGGGCGCGGCGTTGGGCGTGGTGGGCAAAGCTCATGATGTTGCTTGTGACTCGTTGAGTTGCGCCAGCCGTTGCGGGGTCCCGACGTCGGTCCAGGGCCCGGTGTACAGCTCGGCGCTGATGCGTTGATTGTCCATGGCCTTGCGCAACAGAGGAGCCAGCGGGGTTTTCACGCCTTGCGGGTTGCCGCTGGGGATCTCGCACCAGGGGCGGGCAAAGAACTCGCGCCGGTACAGACCTATGGTGCTGTAGGTGTACTTCACCGCCGCCTGGTTCAGCGCCAGCAGACGCCCTGGAGCGGCGCGATCGACGGCCAGGCCGAAGTCGCCATCCGGGTTGTGCGCCGGGTTGGGTACCAGCCACAGGTGGGCCAGCTTGTCGCTGCGTGCGAAGCGTTGCGCAGCCTGCAGGGAAAATTCGAAACCCGGGGCAAAGACATCACCCGCGAGCACCCAGAAAACATCACCCAGCAGGGGGAGAGCACGCGCGATGCCGCCCGCCGTCTCCAGCGCCGCGCCGAAGTCCAGGCCTTCCCAGGAGTATTCGATGGACAGCGGGCGACCGTTGCTGCTGCGGGGTTGTGCCCCGAAATGGGCCGGGATCTGTTCGCCCAGCCAGGCCGTGTTGATCACGATGTTGCTGAAGCCGGCGTCGGCCAGGGCGTCGACATGCCATTGCAGCAGGGGACGGCCCTGTACCTGGAGCAGGGGCTTGGGGGTGGCGTCGGTCAGCGGGCGCATGCGCTCGCCGCGCCCAGCCGCCAGCACCATGGCCTTGATGGAAATCGGATCTTGCACAGCATGCACTGTAGACCATCTACCTGCAGGCAGCGGCCCCGCCAGGCCCGCGTAAGCGGCACCGGTAAAATGCCGGGTTTCCCCCCTGACACCCTCTCCCGGAGCGGCCCTACATGGCAAATACCCGACAGATGGCCAACGCGATACGCGCGCTGGCAATGGACGCAGTGCAACAAGCCAATTCCGGACACCCCGGTGCGCCCATGGGCATGGCCGACATGGCCGTCGCGCTCTGGGGCGAGCACCTCAAGCACAACCCGAGCAACCCGCAGTGGGCCGACCGCGACCGCTTCGTGCTGTCCAACGGCCACGCGTCCATGCTGCTGTACGCGCTGCTGCATCTGACGGGCTACGACCTGCCCATGCAGGAACTGAAAAACTTCCGCCAGCTCGGCAGCAAGACCGCCGGCCACCCTGAGACCGGCCACACCCCGGGCGTCGAAACCACCACCGGCCCGCTGGGCCAGGGCGTGACCAATGCCGTGGGCATGGCGCTGGCCGAGAAGCTGCTGGCCAGGGAATTCAACCGTGACGGCCACAGCATCGTCGACCACCATACCTACGTCTTCCTGGGCGACGGCTGCATGATGGAAGGCATCAGCCACGAGGCCGCGGCCCTGGCCGGCGCCTGGAAGCTGAACAAGCTGATCGCCCTGTACGACGACAACGGCATTTCCATCGACGGCCAGGTCACGCCCTGGTACGGCGACAACACCGCGCTGCGTTTCGTGGCCTATGGCTGGAACGTGATCGGCCCCATCAATGGGCATGACGTGGCCGCCGTGTCCGAAGCGCTCGCCCGCGCCAGGCAGTCCGACAACCAGCCCACGCTCATCATCTGCAAGACAGCCATTGGCCATGGCTCGCCCAACCGCGCCAATACCGCCAAGGCCCACGGCGAGCCGCTGGGTGGCGAAGAAATCAAGCTCACGCGCGAGGCCCTGGGCTGGGCGCACGAGCCCTTTGTCATTCCGCAGGACGTGGCCGACGACTGGAATGCCACCACCCGGGGCGTCGCCGCGCAAGACGCCTGGGAGCGCAAGTTCGAGGCGTACCGGGCCACCCATCCCGCCCTGGCGGCTGAATTCGAGCGCCGCATGAAAGGTGAGCTGCCGAAGAACTTTGCCCAGGTAGCGGTGGATGCCGCCGTGGCGGCCCACACCAAGGCCGAGACCGTGGCCAGCCGCAAGGCCAGCCAGATCGCGCTGGAGGCGTTCACCGCCGCCCTGCCTGAACTGCTGGGCGGCTCGGCCGACCTGACCGGCTCCAATCTCACCAACACCAGCAGCACACCCAGCCTGCGTTTCGACGCCGATGGCAACGGTAACGGTGGCCGCCACATCAACTACGGCGTGCGCGAGTTCGGCATGGCCGCCATCATGAACGGCATCGGCCTGCATGGTGGCTACATCCCCTACGGCGGCACCTTCCTGACCTTCAGCGACTACAGCCGCAACGCCATCCGCATGGCCGCGCTGATGAAGCAACGCGTGGTGCACGTGTTCACGCACGACTCCATCGGTCTGGGCGAAGACGGTCCCACCCACCAGTCGGTGGAACACGCCGCCAGCCTGCGCCTGATCCCCAACCTGGACGTCTGGCGTCCCGCCGACACGGCCGAGACCGCCGTGGCCTGGGCCGTAGCCCTGCAGAACAAGCGCAAGCCCACGGCCCTGCTGCTGAGCCGCCAGAACCTGCCCTATGCCCCCAAGAAGGACCTGGGCGACATCAGCCGCGGTGCCTACGTGCTGTCCGAGCCGGCCGACCTGGGCCTGAAGCAAAAAGCCCGCGCTGTCATCATCGCCACCGGCTCCGAAGTGCAACTGGCGCTGAAGGCGCAGGAGCTGCTGGCCGCCAAGAAGATCGCTGTGCGCGTGGTCTCCATGCCCAGCACCACCACCTTCGACCAGCAGAAGGCTGCCTACAAGCAGGCCGTGCTGCCCGCCGGCCTGCCGCGTGTGGCGGTGGAGATGGGTGTGAGCGACGGCTGGTGGAAATACGGCTGCGCGGCCGTGGTCGGTATCGACACCTATGGCGAATCGGCACCGGCCCCGGTGCTGTTCAAGCACTTTGGTTTCACGCCCGAGAATGTCGCCAACACGGTGCGAGCTGCGCTGGCCAAGGGCTGATCCGGATTCCAGTTTTTCAACTTTTCACAGAGGGTTCATCATGACGATCAAGGTAGGCATCAACGGTTTCGGCCGCATCGGGCGCAACGTGCTGCGTTCGGCGGTACAGAATTTCAAGGACATCGAAATCGTTGCCATCAACGACCTGCTCGAGCCCGACTACCTGGCCTACATGCTCAAGT
>JBEIPS010000033.1:0-27196 GCA_040376915.1 Hylemonella sp. | reverse complement strand
GAGATCGGCATCCACAACTCCACGCTGGCCATCTTTGTGGCGCTCTCGGTGCTGCAGAACTTCCAGCTGGCGCTGCCGGCGGCGATCTACTCGGTCAGCATGTACCTCACGGCCAGCCTGTTCGGCATGCTGGTGCTGCGGCGGCAGCAGATGCAGCCCGCAGCGACCTGAACGCTGAACCAAGTTCAACCAACCAAAGGCCCTCACCGAGGGCCTTTGTTTTTGTGCAGCTAAATCGGGTCGACCCCATTGCGCTTGATGCACACCCGCTCCTATCATCGCCGCAGCATTTGGTGCGACAACTCAAAGAGGAGCAGACACATGGTAAAGAAATCGAAGTTCAGTTGGGCCGCGGCAGCATGCCTGGCGGCGTTGGGCCTGCTGGCGCAGCCGGCCCTGGCGCAGAACGTGAAGGTCACGCCCCTGGGCGGCCAGCAGGGTGAACTGTGCCCGCAGGACAGGGCCATGATTTTCGAGGACCCCAATGGCACGCGCATCCTGTACGACGTGGGCCGCACCGTGGCCGGCGCCAGTGACCCGCGCCTGGGCAAGATCGACATCATCCTGGTCAGCCACATGCACGGTGACCACGTGGGCAATGCGCACAATGCGGCGCCCAACTCGGGCAGCTGCGACAAGCCCGACGTTTCGGTCTCGGCCCTGCCGAATTCGAGCACGGTGAACATCGCCCTGGCCAAGAAGGCCAAGATCGTGACGGGCAGCGAGATGCCACCTTTCTTCGCCGGCAAGCTCCGGGCCAATGGTGGCAACCCCGCCGATTCCATCCTGGCGCGTTTCGGTGGCAGCGTCCTGATCGGCGGCGTGCGGATCGCCACGGTGCCGGCCGTGCACAGCAACGGCCTGGACCCGGACTACATCGGTGGTGAGCTGGGCAAGCACATGAAGGACGCAGGCATTGCCGGTTACGTGGGCGAGGCCACCGGCTACGTGCTGACCTTCAGCAACGGCCTGGTGGTCTACCTCTCGGGCGACACGGGCATCACGGCCGCGCAGGACAAGGTGGTGCGCGGTTATTACAAGGCCAGGCTGGCGGTGATGAACATCGGCGACGGTTTTTCCACCGGCCCGGCCGAAGCGGCCTACGTGATCAACGACCTGGTCCAGCCGGCCGCAGTGATCGCCTCGCACGTGAACGAGGTGGCCACCAAGGGCGGGCAGGTGATCGCGGGCAGCAAGACCGACCGCTTCGTCAAGGCCAGCAAGGTGCCGGTGCACATTCCGCTGAGCGGCAAGCTGATGGAGTTCGACAGCGCCGGCAAGTGCGCCGCGGGTTGCTGAAGCAGCCACGCGCAGGATGAACAAAGGCCCTCGCTGAGGGCCTTTTGTTTTGCGGCGAGCGCTGCTGCCTTCAGGCCGCCATGGTCATGCTGACCACGCGGTTGCGGCCCTGGCCCTTGGCCTGGTACAGGCACTGGTCGGCCACATAGAGCAGCTCGTCGGGATCCATCTTCAGGTCCAGCAGGGCCAGGCCGGCGCTGATGCTGACATGGCTTCCGGCCACGGAACTTTCATGGGGAATGCCCAGGTCGGCCACGGCTTTCCGGGCGGCTTCGGCGATCTGGTGGGCGCCGTCGGGCCCGGTGTCGGGCAGGACCAGGGCGAATTCCTCGCCGCCATAACGTGCCGCCATGTCGGCGGGCCGATGGCAGCAGGCGCGCAGGGCGTCGGCAATCTGTTTCAGGCATTCGTCCCCGGCCTGATGCCCGTAGAGGTCGTTGTAGGCCTTGTAGTGGTCGACGTCGCACATCAGCAGGGCCAGGGGGCGCTGGTGGCGGCTGGCGACGGCGATCTGCTCGGCCAGGTACTCGTCGAAGTGGCGCCGGTTGGCCAGCCCGGTCAGCCCGTCATGGCGGGAGAGCTGGTCCAGGGTGTGGTTGGCGAGTTTCAGTTCGACCGACATCCGCACCAGCCGGCTGTATTGCCGGCCGTCCTCGATCAGCAGGGCGATGAGCAGACCGCTGGCGGACAGCAGGCCGTAGATGCGCCCCACATACCAGCCCAGGTCATAACGGCCGGTGTTGAGCAGGGCCGCGAGGGCGATATTGCACAGCCACACGCACATCACGACCAGCAGCCAGACGTCGAGCACGGTATGGGGTTTGCGTTGCGCCAGCACCAGCGCGGCCGCCAGGCTGAGCACCCAGACCGCGGTGAGGAAGACGTAGCCCACGGTGGTGGTGCGGTGGCCGTCGAGGAAGACCGGCAACCAGGCATGCCCCTGGGTCGCAAAGGCGGTCCAGGCGGCCACAAAGGCGAGCACCCCGGCGATCATGGCAAGCATGGGGACGCGGGCCGGGGTGGGCTGCTCGCCCGGGGCGGGGCCGGGGCGCTTGAACCAGGCGTAGGCCATGACAAAAAGCGGAAAGCCGCCATGCCAGGCCATGTACATGGCCGAGGAGGTCTGCGGCCCGGAACCCAGCAGGCCGGTGGGCGAGAACAGGCCGGGGAAGATCAGGGCGTAGGCCGTCGTGATGCAGGTGGTGTAGAGGTAGCCGCCGGCCAGCACCAGCAGCGCGGTGGAGCGCAGCACGCTGAACTGGCCGAAGAGCAGGGCCGCGGTGATCAGGTCGCAGATCACGAGCGCGGCGACGTAAAGGGGGATGAAGGCCGGGACCTCGGCCATTGGCGTCCTGGCAAACGGGACGGTCACCAGGAAAAGCAAAATGGAAGCCGCCACAGGCACCATCGCAAACCTGATTTCCCGGCGACCGGCAGGCTCGGTTGAAAGCAGGCCCCAGTGCTCTTGCATCGAGTCAATCCGCATACCGCAACCGCTTTTCGGTTTGGCCTGTACCCGACAAGGCCAGGTGACTCCCTGCACTGCTACGGGTTGTACGCTCGCCGGCTGTTTATGGCAAGAGCAGAAACCGCAGGCTCCATCCTTCCGGCGGTGCCGGCGACGCGGTTCAAGCCTTGTTCCGCCAGGTTTCGGGGAAGAGGCCGCGCTCGGCCAGGGTGAAAGTGCCTTCGATCAGCAGGGCCATCAGCGCCACGGGGATGGCGCCGGCCAGCAGGGTGGCGTTGTCGTTCAACGCCAGGCCGGTGACGATGCGTTCACCAAAGCCGCCGGCGCCGATGAAGGCGGCGATGGTGGCGGTGCCGACATTGATGACGGCCGAGGTCTTGACGCCCGCGAGGATGGTGGTGCGGGCCAGCGGCAGTTCGATCAGGCGCAGTGTGGATGCAGGACCGAGGCCCAGGGCCTGGGCCGCCTGTTTCAAACCACCGGAGACCTGGCTGAGCCCGGCGTGGGTGTTGCGCACGATGGGCAGCAGGGCGTACACGGTCAGGGCGATGAAGGCGGGCAGCAGGCCGATGCTGCCGGTGATGGGGATCAGGATGGCGAGCAGGGCGAGCGAGGGGATGGTCTGCAGCACGCCGGTAGTACCCAGGATGAGCGCCCGGGCCCGCGGATGGCGGGCCGCCAGGATGCCCAGGGGGATGCCGACCGCCGTGCTGGCGCCCAGCGAGAGAAAGACCAGGGCCAGATGTTCCAGGGTGAGGCGCAGCAGGTCGGGGCCGAGGAGTTTGTCCAGCCAGCCTGCAGTGGGGCGCCCGGCCACGGCCCCGGGCAGGCCGCCGGCCAGAAACTCCCGGGCCACCCGCTCGAAGGCCTTGCCTTCCAGCTCGGCGCCGGCGTTCAGGCGGCGCATGGTGCTGTCGTCGATGCGGCCCTCCAGGCGGCTCAGGGCGGCCCAGCTCCTGGGCAGGCGCTGGGGCAGAGCGGCCCGGTGCAGCAGCACGGCGTCGTAGCGCGGGAAATAGCTGGCGTCGTCCTCCAGCACCCGCAGCTGGTAGGGGCCGATCTTGGCGTCGGTGGAATAGATGTCGATCAGATCGACCTGGCCCTGGGCCAGGGCTTCGTAGGCCAGGCCGTGGTCCAGCCCGCGGGGCCGGGCCGGCGCCAGGGCGTAGGCCGACTGCAGGCCGGGCCAGCCGTCGGCACGGCCGATGAATTCCTGCGACAGGCCGTAGCGCAGATCGGGGTGTTTCTTCAGGTCCGACAGGCGCGTGATCTGGCGCGCGGTCGCCTCGGGCTCGCGCATGGCCAGGGCATAGCTGTTGTTGAAACCCAGGGGCACCGAGGCCCGCAGGCCCAGGGGCGCCAGCCGCTCGTTGAGCTCGCGCAGGGGCGGCACGTGGTCCAGGCGCAGGATCTCGCGCGCGATGGTGCCCGTGTATTCAGGATAGACATCGATGCTGCCAGCCTGCAGGGCGCCCAGCAGGATGGCGGTGTTGCCCAGTCCCTGCCGGTGGGTGACCTCGGCCTCGCCTGCCGTCTGGGCGGTCTGCCTGACGATCTCGGCCAGGATGTAGGCCTCGGTGAAACGCTTGGAGCCGACCCGCAGGGTCTCGCCGCCTGCGGGCAGCGCGCAGGCCAGCAGGAGCAGGCTGGCGGTGAGGGTTTGGAAGCGTGTCATGGGCGGGCTCGGGGGGAGATCCGCTGCATTGTCACCCCGCGCGCGCTGCAAAAACAAAAGGCCCTCGATGAGGGCCTTTGTCGGGGCTGAGGCTGGCCGAAGCCAGCGCGGGATCAGCCGCCCTTGGAGGGACGCTTGCCCGGGTTCTTCTTGCTGCGCGTGGCGACACCACGCTCCAGGCTGACCTTCTGGCCGCGACCGCCGGTGGGCAGGGTATAGCCGTTGAGCGGCTGCGGACGGGGGGTGGCCTTGCGGTCTGCTTCGGTAACGATCTTGTTGCCCATCTGGGGCTCCTTCTGACGAACGATAAAACCCTAATGTTAGCCCATTCGGCCGGCCGGCCCTGCCGCCCCGAAGCGCGGCCCTATGATGGCGGCAACATTGCTACCCGACTCCCAAAACTGCCATGTCCGCATCCTCCCCCGCCGCGCTGCCCGGCCTCTCGCTTTACCCCCATCTGCTGGCCCCGCTGGACCTGGGGTTCACGCAGCTCAAGAACCGCGTGCTCATGGGCTCCATGCACACCGGCCTGGAAGACGGGCGCGACCTGAGCAAGCTGGCGGCCTATTTCCGCGAGCGGGCCGAGGGCGATGTGGGCTTGATGGTCACCGGCGGTTTTGCGCCCAATATCGCGGGCTGGGCCAAGCCCTTTGCGGGCACGTTGTCCACCTCGGGCGCGGCCAGACGGCACCAGGTGGTGACGCGCTCGGTGCATGGGGCGGGCGGCAAGATCGCGCTGCAGATCCTGCACACGGGGCGCTACGCCTACCACCCGCTGGCGGTGGCGCCCTCGGCCATCAAGTCGCCGATCTCGCCCTTCAAGCCCTTTGAACTCTCGGCGCGCGGGGTGGAGCGGCAGATCCGCGCCTTCGTGAATTGCGCCGTGAAAGCCCGCGAGGCCGGTTACGACGGCGTGGAGATCATGGGCAGCGAGGGATATTTCATCAACCAGTTTCTGGCCAAGCACACCAACCACCGCGACGACCAGTGGGGCGGGGATTACAGCCAGCGCATGCGCCTGCCGCTGGAGATCGTGGCGCGCACGCGCGAGGCGGTGGGCCGCGACTTCATCATCATCTACCGCCTCTCCATGATCGACCTGGTGCCCGGCGGCAGCAGCTGGGACGAGGTGGTGACCCTGGGCAAGGCCGTGGCGCAGGGCGGGGCCAGCATCATCAACACCGGCATAGGCTGGCACGAAGCCCGGGTGCCCACCATTGCCACCAGCGTGCCGCGTGCGGCCTTTGCCTGGGTGACGAAAAAGATGAAGGCCGAGTTTGCGGCGGCCGGCATCAACACGCCGCTGGTCACGTCCAACCGCATCAACACACCCGAGGTGGCTGAAGCCCTGCTGGCCGAGGGCAACGCCGACATGGTGTCCATGGCGCGCCCTTTGCTGGCCGACGCGGATTTCGTGAAAAAGGCCGTGCAGGGCCGCGCCGCCGACATCAACACCTGCATCGCCTGCAACCAGGCCTGCCTGGACCACATCTTCAAGAACAGGCTCACGAGCTGCCTGGTGAACCCGCGGGCCTGCCATGAGACCGAGCTGGTCTACCGCCCCACGCTGCAAGGCAAACGCATCGCAGTGGTGGGTGCCGGCCCGGCCGGCCTGACAGCGGCCACCCTGGCTGCCGAGCGCGGGCACGAGGTGCACCTGTACGACGCGGCAAGCGAGATCGGCGGCCAGCTGAACATGGCCAAGGTGGTGCCGGGCAAGGAAGAGTTCCACGAGATGCTGCGTTACCTGAAGCGGCGTGTGGAAACCACGGGCGTGCAGCTGCACCTGAACAGCACCGTGTTGGCGGCGGACCTGCAGGGTTGCGACGAGGTGATCGTGGCCACGGGTGTGACACCGCGCGACCCGAAGATCGAAGGGCAGGAGCACCCCAAGGTGCTGAGTTACATCGACGTGCTGCGGCACAAAAAGCCCGTGGGCCAGCGCGTGGCCATCGTGGGCGCGGGCGGCATCGGCTTCGACGTGGCCGAGTTCCTGGTGAGCGAGGGTCATTCCACCACGGTGGACCTGCCGGCCTGGTTGGCCGAGTGGGGTGTGACGGACCCGGCGCAGCAGCGCGGTGGCCTGAGCGCCGAGGGCCCGCAGGTCAGCCCGCCCGGACGGCAGGTGACGCTGCTGCAGCGCAAGGCCGGCAAGCTGGGTGATGGCCTGGGCAAGACCACGGGCTGGATCCACCGCGCCGCGCTGAAGATGAAGCAGGTCAAGATGATCGGTGGCGTGAACTACGAGCGCATAGCCGACGAGGGGCTGCTGGTTTCTTACGGTGAGCAGCGCGAAAACCCGACGTGGATTCCCTGCGACACGGTGGTGCTGTGCGCGGGCCAGCTGCCGCTGCGCACGCTGGCCGATGAGCTGCAGGCGGGCGGCAAGAAGGTGCACCTGATCGGTGGTGCGCTGGAGGCAGGCGAACTGGATGCCAAACGCGCCATCGACCAGGCTGCACGCCTGGCAGCAAGCTTGTAAGCGCAGAATGCCTGCATGAAAGTACCTGAAAGACTGCAACCCCTGTTGGAAGAAGGCCTGATCGACACGGTGGTGCGCCAGCTCATGAGCGGCAAGGAGGCGCTGGTCTACGTGGTGCGCAGCGGCGACGAGACGCGTTGCGCCAAGGTCTACAAGGAGGCCACGCAGCGCAGCTTCCGTCAGGCCGTGGACTATACCGAGAACCGCAAGGTCAAGAACACCCGCCAGGCCCGCGCCATGGCCAAGGGCTCACGCTTTGGCCGCCAGGCCATCGAGGCGGCCTGGCAAAGTGCCGAAGTCGATGCGCTTTACCGCCTGGCCGCAGCCGGCGTGCGGGTGCCCAAACCCTATAACTTCCACGAAGGTGTGCTGCTGATGGAGCTGGTGACGGACGAGCATGGTGATGCGGCCCCGCGCCTGAACGACGTGATGTTCAGCGCCGAGGAGGCGCGAGCGCACCACGCCACGCTGCTGACCGAGGTGGTGCGCATGCTGTGCGCGGGCATCGTGCATGGCGACCTGTCGGAGTTCAACATCCTGCTCGCGGCGGACGGCCCGGTCATCATCGACCTGCCGCAGGCCGTGGATGCTGCAGGCAACAACCACGCGGCCCGCATGCTGCTGCGTGACGTGGCCAATCTGCGCGGTTTCTTCGGGCAGTTCGCGCCCGAGCTGCTCCTGACCGACTACGGGCCCGAGATCTGGGAGCTGTACCAGCGCGGTGTGCTGAACACCGAGACGGCGCTGACGGGCAAGTTCGCGCAGCCGGTGGGCACGGTGGATGTTGGCGGTGTGATCCGGGTGATCGACGATGCGCGGGCCGAAGAGGCGGCGCGGCAGCTGCGCATGCAGACGGCCCGCTGACGCAGGCGGCCGCGGCCTGCCACTCAGGCGGTGCGCACCACCGAGATGAACTCATTGCCGCTTTCGGGCAGCCAGACTTCGCCGGGGCGCCCCAGGATCTGGCGGATGGAGGCGCCGGCCCGTGGCATGGCCAGCACCTCGAATTTTTCCGTGCGGGGATCGAAGCGCAGCATGGCGTTGTGTTCCCACTCCGAAGCCCAGACCATGTCCTTGTCGTCCACGTAGACGGCATAGACGCGCGGGCTGTCCCCTGGGGCCTTCCAGGTGCGCCAGCTGGCCGCACCCGTGCCCAGGGCCGGGTCGTGCATGGAGAGGTTGCCGCTGTTCCATTCGGCCACCCAGATGCGGCCGCGGCTGTCGGACCAGACGCGGCGCGCGCCTTGTCTGGGCGTGGGCGGCTCCACGATGCGCGAGGCGCCGGTCTTGAGGTCGATTTGCGCGATGTAGGAGCCGGCCAGCGAACACCACCAGATCTCCCCCTTGGGCGTGGCACAGATGCCGTAGGGTCCGCGTCCACGTGGCGAGGCCTGCACGCTGACCGCGCCGCTGCGCACCGCGACCCTGCCCACATAACCGCTTTGCCCGGTGAACCAGAGATCGCCGTTGCCGTCGAAGGCGCAGGTGTTGAGGTTGGCGTAGGGCGTGCCTGCGGGCAGGGGATAGGCGCGCACCTCGCGCGCGGGCCAGCTCACGCGCACGATGGCGTTGAGCCCGCCGTCGGTGAGCCAGGCGGCACCGTCGGGGCCGGCGATGACACCGTGGGGCGAGGAGCCGCTGCCCAGGGCAATGAGCTCGGTCTTGCCCGTGCGCGGATCGAACCAGCCCAGATGCCCGCTGCGCTGTGCGGAGAACCAGACACCGCCATCGGGTGCGGGAGCGATGTCATGGATGCCCGTGGCGCGCGGCGTGTTGAGCGGCCAGGATTGCAGACGTGAACTCAGGGCCTGGGCCTGCCCGCTGCCGGGGGCACCCCCCAGGCCCAGCGCCAGGGCGGGCAGGGCGACCAGGGCCTGGCGGCGTTGCAGGCCGGAGGCATCAGGGATGGCGTGGGGGCGAGCGAACGATGCGGATCTCATGGCCTTGTCTCCTCGCGATGGAACCCGCCAGGGCGGGCACCCATTCTGGCAGCAAGGTGGGCCGGCGGGCAAGGGCCCGGGATCAGGGCCAGTCGCTGAAGGGGAAGGGCGTCTCTTCGCTGGCGAAGCTCAGGAAATCGGTGATCTGGCGCAGGTACTGCCCCAGGCTGCGGCCGAAGTGCTGCAGGCGTTCATTGGGGCCGTCGGTCACGATGGACAGCAGCAGCTGCACCAGTGCCAGGGCGCCCAGCACCGTGAGGGCCAGGTGCAAGGCCATGCCCATCAGGACCATGAAGAGCACGCGGACCCAGAGGCTGCGTTTTTCGGGGATGTCGGTCATGGGGTCTCCATTTTCAGTTCACGGTGAACGGTGCAGGCGCGGCGCGGCCAGCAGGGCCAGGTTTTCCTCGATGGCCAGGTCCACGTTGCGCCAGCGGCCCTTGAGCTGGCCCTTGTCCATGGCGGCCTGCAGTTGCTGCAGGTCTTTCACCGTGGGCGCCACCTTGATCTGGGCGATGGCCGCAGCCGCGTTGCCGCCCTTGATCAGCATGAGCACCTTGCCCGGCCATTCACTTTGTTTACTCATAGGTCTGTCTTCGTCCTGTGGCTGCACTGTACACAAGTTAAGCTAGCCGCTTCATGAATTACACCGTCAAACTCTTCGACGCCGAGGGCGAGTCCGAGACCCGGCACCGCGAGGCCGAGCGGCGCTTCAGGCAGGCGCTGGAAGAGACCCTGGGTGACGCCAGCCTGGTCTTGCCCGTGTACCAGGCCTGGCAGCGCATCGCGGCCGAATACGGCGAGCAGCCCGACACGGCGGCGCTGACCGATGCCGAACGCGAGATCGTCGAGCAGTGGCAGGCGGCCGAAACCGCGGCCATCACGGCTGTCTTTGGCCCGCTGCGCAATATGGGCGACGGGATGTACGAGCTCAAGCCGGCTTAAGAGGTCTTGGGGGTGGTGCCCAGCCCGAGCGCGTGGAACACGCGAATGGCGGCCCAGGCGTCGTTGGCGGCGTAGACCAGCTGGGCCTCGGTGAGCCGCGGGTTGGCCCAGTTGGAGGTGGCGGCCTTCTTGGACTTGAGGAAACGCCGGTTGAAGAGGATGGCCACGGCAGCCTTCACCCCCATGTCCTTGCGGTAGCCGCGCTCGCGGAACACGGTGTTGAGCTCCAGCACCCCGGCCGGCTCCACGCCCAGCTTGGCCGTGATGCGCTTGCGGTCGTCACCCAGGCCGAAGCCGGCCTTGGTGACACTGTGCAGGGCCAGCAGCTCGGCCACCGGCGCACGGCTGGCGGCTTCATGCAGCTGGAAGACCCAGGCCTGTTCGGGGGTGGCCAGCTGCACGATGTGCGGCCCGTCGGACAACTCCCCCACCTGGAAGGTGGGCTTGGACTCGGTGTCGAAGCCCAGGTGGGGCGCACCGGCCAGTTCGGCACAGGCTTTTTCGGCTTCCTTGACGCTGCTGATCAGGCGGATGCGGTCCAGACCCAGGCGCTCGAAAGGGTCGAGCAGGGCGATCTCGTCCTTGCTCGGGGTGTTCTGGTGGGTGTTCATGCGCCGGTTATTTTCATCATGCAAGATTTTCAATGTGACAAAAGTCTGGGGATTGAGTATGCTCTTTCGCACGAACTGCCGCGCGACAAGGCAGGTGGGCCAGATACCCGGCGCAAACTAGACACTCAGGGGTGGATCATGGTTTTCGACTTCGACGAACGGGCAGACCACATCGAGCAGATGTCCAAGCTGCTGTCGGTGATGCAGGACGTGGCGCGCAAGCTGGCGAACGAGTCGCACGGCCGCTCCTACGACAAGGCGCGCGAACTCAACGAAATCCTGCACATGGCGCGCGAGCAGATCACCGCCATCGAGACCGAGGAGCGCCGGCTGTACCAGCTGGAGCGGCGCCGGGCACCGCGCGGAAACTACGAGGGCTGAGCGCCGGGGATAATCGGGCGTTCGACACAACGCCCCCATGCAAAGCAGCAAATCCTTCACGAGCGGTGACTACCAGCTCTACCCCTCGCCGCGCAACGCGCACCGCATCCTGTTCGAGCACCAGGTCTTCGTGCCCTTTCCCTATGCGCTGATCGACCTGGCGGCCATGGGCCTCAAGGGCCGTTACAGCCTGTTCGCCGCCAGCCGCCTGGCCGACCGCAAACAGGGGCAGCTCGTGAGCTTCGAGAACGAGGCCGACGTCACCACCTTCAACGCCAGGTTCGAACCGTGAAGAGCGGCGGGGGCCTGGTCTATTCCACCGAGGGCGGGCGCATGTGCCCGGTCTGCCGCCATCCACAAGCGCAGTGCGCTTGCAAACAACAGCAGGCGGCTCAGCCCCTGGGTGACGGCAGGGTGCGTGTCTCGCGCGAAACCAGTGGCCGCGGCGGCAAGGCCGTGACGGTGGTGCGCGGCCTGCCGCTCGATGCCGCGGCACTGACCCAGCTGGGCAAGCAGCTCAAGGCGGCCTGCGGCACGGGCGGGACGGTCAAGGACGGCGTGATCGAGGTGCAGGGTGACCATGCCGACAAGGTGCTGGCCCTGTTGCAGGGCCAGGGTTATTCAGCCAAGAGGGCGGGTGGATGATTCCGGATGCCGAGCAACTGCAGCGCCTGCTGACGGTGGAGATGCCCTACGGCAAACACAAGGGCTGCCTGATCGCCGACCTGCCGGGCAACTACCTGAACTGGTTTGCGCGTGAAGGTTTCCCCAGCGGGGACCTGGGCCGCCTGCTGGCCCTGATGCACGAGATCGACCACAACGGCTTGTCCGGTCTGCTCACCCCGCTGCGCCGCCAGCTGAAAAAGCCCTAGGCCTTCTTCTTCGCCACCGGCGCCTTGCCTGGGAAACGCGTCTGCTTGTGCTCGCGCGGGCGGTAGAGCTGAACCTCCTGCTCGTAACCCAGCTTGCTCTTGAGCACACTGTTGCACTGCGTCACCACGTCTTCCAGTGTCTTGCGACCGGCCGTCGCGCGCAGCTGCTGGATCAGCATGAAGGTCATGGCGCCGTAGGGCACGGAGCCATGCGTGTACTCATAGGCGTACTGGTCTTCGCGGCAGGCGGCCAGCAGCACGGGGTTGTAGGGGCCGTGGTGGCCCAGGCGCCGGGTGGCGGCCTTGAAGGCGGTCGGGTTGTCGCTCCAGCGGCCCACGGCCCGGCCCATTTTCTGGGTGGCGCCATCCATGCCCAGGTAACGGCGCACCACATCGGCCGGCGCCTTGTTCATGCGGCCGCGCAGGTCGAGCTTCTTGCGCGGGAACCACATCTGCTTGTCCACGTCCCATTCGATGCCGCGGTGGCGCACGTCGTCGGGCGGGTTGATGCCGCGCACGGCCACGCCGCCCGCGCGCGCGATGCCACCCGAATGGCAGCAGTCCAGGATGATGGAGAAGCGCGCCTCATAGGGCAGATTGGCGTAGTGCTGGGCCAGCATGTCGTCGGTGATGCCGGTGTTGCCGCTCCAGTCGAAATCGTGGGTGACCAGGGCCTCGTCCTTGTGGTCGGGCTCGCCGTCGGAGTCCAGCGCGGCCACCTGGGCACCATGCCCGGAATAGAAGAGCACACGCTCGTCGCCGGCGCGCACGTCTTCGAGCAGCCACCTGAGCCGCTCCTGCACGCCGCGGGTGGTGGCCCGTGCGTCGAGCACCACGCGGATTTCCTCGGGCTGGTAACCCCGCTCCTGCAGCATGGCGCTCATCTGGAACACATCGTTGACGCAACCGCTCAGGCGGTTTTCCGGTTGCGGGTAGTCGTTGATGCCGATCAGCAGCACCCGGCGCTTGCGCGGGCTGCGGCGCTGGATGGTGGGCGCCTTGAACCAGCCGGCACCCACGGCCGGCGCCGGCTTGGGTTTGGCGGGTTTCGCGCCGCGCGGCAGGGCGCTGGCCAGGCCGGCCCAGACGTTGCTGGCCGTGACCTCGTGCACGAGGTACTGCTCGGCGCTGTGGTCCAGCGGGCCCCATTCGTCGAAAAAGGTGTCGAGCTGGGTAAAGGGCGCCTCGGGAAAATCCAGCTCGCAGGTCAGCACCGCGTCTTCGGAGTTGAAGAGGTGGTACCAGTGGCGCACGGTGCTCAGGGGCTTGAGGTAACCCCCGAAGCTTTCGGCCAGGGCCGGGTGGCCGATCTGCGAACCCAGGGTGACGAAGAGGCGGTCCTGGGCCAGGGCCTGCTGGGCGGCCAGGGTGTCGTAGGTGATGAGCGAACCCAGGCTGTGCGCGCAGATCACATGGGGGTTGACGCTCTTGATGCACTGCGCCAGATCGGTGGACAGCTGCTGGCGCAGCTGGGGCAGGGCGGTCCATTTGGCGACCATGCCGATGGTGTTGTCGATCAGCGTGCCCAGGCCTTTTTCGGCACCACGGCCCAGCGCGCGGCGATGCGCCCAGTAGCTGTTCCACAGGCGCTTGACGGCCTCGGCGTAGACGGCAGCGTCGGCATTGGCGGCTTCGAAATGCGCGTTGTAGCGCAGCTCATGGAACTCGAAGGCGTCAGCGGCCACGCCGGCACTGGCGGCGGCTGTCCGGATGGACTGCTGCCATTTGGCCAGCCAGTCGCCGCCTTCATTGGTGTTGACGCCGTGGATGCACAGGATGCGGATGCTCATGGGACCCCCTGCCAGCTGTTTGTGGATGTGCGTCTTTATAGGCACAAACGCTGCGTCTGTCTTCCCCTGTTTGTGGGAGGCGGTGATAATCGGCGCGCACTCTGAACACACACCATGGCCCTTTTTGTCGACTCCGCCACCGTCACCCACGGCATCCAGCTGGCCGTGGCCCCCGTTTTCCTGCTGACCGCCGTCTCCGGCATGATCGGCGCCGTGGCCGGGCGCCTCTCGCGCATCATCGACCGCGGGCGTGTGCTGGAAGAGAAGCTGCGCCTGGATGTCGAACCGGCACTTGCGCCGCAGTGGGGGGCTGAGCTCATCATGTTGCGCAAGCGCGGCCTGCTGGCCAACGGCACCATAGGCCTGCTGACCCTGTGCGCTTTCATGATCGGTCTGACCATCGTGGTGCTCTTCCTGGGCGAAACCACGGCATTCCAGGTGGACCGGCTGGCGATCTATGCCTTCCTGGCCGGCGTGAGCTGCTTCATGGCCGCGCTGTGCTGCTTCTTTGCCGAGACCCTGCTGGCTACGCGCGTGCTGAAGTTCGGCCAGCCCGGGGATTGAGCTGGCGAACAGTCAGTCATAGTCAGCGCCGCAGCAGGTTCTTGAGCCGGTCCTCGGCCTGTTCCTTCAGGCGCTGCGCGGCCTTGGCCTTTTCCTCGTCCAGTCGCCGCTGGGCTTCCTGCTGCAGCTGCGCCTTGCGCTGATCCACCAGCTCCTTGGCACGGTTGCCGGCACCGGCACCGAAGTCGATCTTCCAGCCTATGGCCGTGTAGGGGCCGCTCAGGCGCACCGGGATGGTCAGGCCCTTGAGCTGTTCCATCCCGGGCCCGCCCTGGCCTTCCAGGGTGGGCACCACGGTGGCCTTGAGCGTGTAGTCCAACCGGTCTTCGGCGATGAAGATGTCGCCGGCACCACCCAGGCGCAGCAGGGGCGTCTTGGCTGACAGGTCGTCGTTGTGGGCCACGCCCTGCTTGATCTTGAAGCTGGCGCCGAATTCGGTGAAGTCGGTTTTCTCCTGGGCGCCTGCCTTGCCTTCCTGGGAACCCCCGCCGATCTTGGCCTTGAAGTTGCGCAGGGCGCCGGCGATGTCCAGGCCGTTGATGGCGCCGTCCGTGAGCTGCAGGCCGGCCGTGCCATTGAGGTTCTTCTTGAACAGGCTCACGGTGTTGCCGCTGGTGCTGACGTCCAGCGCCACATTGCCGCGCCCATCTATGGGTTGCTGGTTCAGCGCGTCTTTCATGAGCGGGCCGATGTTGATGCCGCGCAGGTCCAGCTTGGCGCCCAGGGTCTGCGGGGCCTGGGCGTTGGCCGTGAGCGCACCGTGCACACCACCGCCATAGAGCGTGGCCGTCAGCGGGTTGAGTTCGGCCTTGCCGCCCTGGGCCTTGAGTTGCAGGCGGATGCTGGCGGCGCGCAGGTTCATGATCTTGAGGGAGGCGATCTTGAGTGCGCCCCGTGCATCCAGCGTGCGCAGCGGTGCGAGATCGATCACGGCTTCGGGGCCGGCCGGGCCGCTGCTGGCCGCGGCGGCCGGTTTCTCGCTCTTGGGCAGGTAGCGGTCGGCATCGAGCTCGCCTACGGCGATGTCGAAGTCGATGGCGGGTTGCGAGAAGCGCTTCACGCCGGCCTTGATGGCCAGGCTGGTGCTGTCGAGCTGGCCGTCGAGGGCCAGCTGCACGGCTTCGCGTGCCAGGTCCACAGATGCCTGGCCCTGCAGCTTGAGCGCCAGGGTGCCACCCGCCGGGTTGGGGGCCGCGACCTCGAGTGTGAGTGCCGGGATCTTGAGGGCCTGGGACGAGGCTTCGACACTGGCCAGGGCCAGCTTGAGCTGCAAGTCACGCAGATCGGCGGCGGCGCCGTTCAGGCTGAGCGTGAAGTCTTCGAACAGCAGCTTTTGCTGCGCCAGCTGCGGCGTGAAGCTGCTCTTGAGGGCCAGCTGCAGGGCCAGCTGCGGTTGTTCGCCCTGGATGCTGGCGCTGAAGTCAAGCGGGCTCTTCTTGCCTTCGGCGATGGCGCCGGTGTTGAAATTCAGTTTGGAAACCGTCAGGTGCTGCTGGCTGGCCGCGTCGCGGTAGTCCAGGCTGGCGTTGGTGATGGCGATGCCGCCGACCTGGAGCAGGGGCAGTTCCGCAGGGGCGCCGGGCTTGCTCGCCTCGGGCGGGGTGCTGTCCTTGTCCTTGGACAGCAGGTCATCGAAGTTGAAGCGGCCCTGGCGGTCACGTTGTACCTTGACGTTCAACCCGTCGACCAGCACACGGTCCACTTCCACCTTTTTCGAAAGCAGGGGCCACAGCGCCACCGAGACCTTCACCTGCTGGGCCGCGGCGAAGACCTGCTCGCTGCGCGCCTCGGACAGGGAAAGCTGGCCCAGGTCGGCGCCGATGCGCGGGAACAGGGTGAGCCGGATCTGGCCGGGGATGGAGAGGGTGCGACCGGTCTGCTCCTTGACCAGCTTGATCAGCTCGGGCTTGTAGTCGTTGGGGTTGAAGGTGGCGACGATGAAGGCCACCACGGCTGCCAGCAGCACAACGATGGCGGCTAGTGCAATGAGGAGGACTTTGAGAGGTTTTTTCATGGGTGCAGGCTGCGGCGGAGAGGGTGATAGGAAGAATAACGCAGCAGGGTGACGGTCTGCCGACCGGCCTCAGAGCCGGCCGTCGCGAGCCAGCCGGGCGGCCAGTGCACTGAGGGCGGCGTAAGCGGTGCCAGCCTCGGCATTCCATAGGGCCACGGCCTGGCCCTGGCGCTGCACCAGGGCCGTGTCGCCGCGTGCGGCCGGGCCGGTCAGCGCACCGGTCGGCCCCAGGGCCAGCAGGTTGTCCACGGCGTTGCGCAAGAGCGTGGCGCGCAGCTGCGGCAACAGTTCGGGCGGCACACCGCTGTCTTGCCACAGGGCTTCGGCTGCAGCCTGCAGCACGGGCAGGAAGTTGGTGGCGAAGACGGCGGCCGCGTGGTAACGCAGCTTGTCATCTGACGGCAGGGTGAAGCAGCGGGCACCGATGGCGTCGAACAGGGGCTGCAGCGCGGCGATGGCTGACGTTTCTCCTTCGAGTGCGCAAGGCGTGCCGGCAAACTGCTGCACGGCCGCGGCGGGTGTGGCAAAGCTCAGGATGCAGTGCGCGCTGGCGGTCAACCAGCCCAGGGCTTGCAGGGGCGCGAGTTCAGCGGCGGCCAGCGCGCCGCTGGCGTGAAAGGCGGTGGCCGGTACAAGGCCGGTGCGTGACAGCGCCTGGGCGCTGGCGGCGATCTGCCGGTCGGGCACGGCGAGCAGCCAGAAATCGGCAGGCCGCATGGTGTCCAGGGATGCGACCGGGCGGCCGGCGCCGATGAAGTCCACCGCCGCCTGTGCGCTGGCCGGCGAAGTGGTCAGCACGTCCTGCACCTGCAGGACGCCCCGGGTGTGCCAAAGCTGGCCCAGGGTCTTGCCGACACGCCCGCCGCCTATCAGGTTGAGCGTGGGCATTCCGGCGCCTAGACCAGGCCGAACCAGCCCAGCACGCCGCCGATACCCAGCAGCCACAGCAGGTGCAGGCGGGTGCGCCACACGATCAGGGCGGTCACCGCGGTGACCAGCCACAGGGGCCAGTCGCGGGCCGGGTCGCCGTGGGCCCGGGCCAGGATCCAGCCGGTGGCGATCAGCAGGGCGATCACGATGGGTGCCATGCCCAGCTTGAAGGCGCGCACGGCGCGCAGATCGCGGTTCTCGTGGCTCCAGCGCGAGGTGACGTAGACCAGGATGGAGCTGGGCAACATGATGCCCAGCATGGTGACGCCCACACCGAGCAGGGCCAGCCAGAGGTTGCCGTTGTTCAGGCCGACATGCCAGCCCAGCAGCGCCACGAAGAGGATGTTGGGCCCGGGGGCGGACTGGGCGATGGCGACCGACGAGGTGTATTGGCTGTCCGTCAGCCATCCCTGCTGGTCGACCAGGAAACGGTGCATGTCGGGCGCCGTGGTGATGCCGCCGCCGACGGACAGCAGTGAGAGCGTCATGAAATGCGTGAAAAGATGGAGCCAGTCGCTCCAGCCGAGTTCCAGCAGCGGGGTCATGCGGCCGCCTCCTTGCCGAGCTTGCGGTAGGCCAGCACGCAGGCCACACCGCCCAGGCCCAGCAACACATAGACCAGGGGCCAGCGCAGCAGGGCCACGGCCACGAAACCCAGCAGGCCCAGGACCGTGTTCAGGACGATGCCCATGACACTGCTCTTGAGGGAGGAGGCCAGCCGCAGGCCGGTGGCCACGACCAGACCCGCGGCCACGGCGCCCATGCCGCGCAGGGCACCGATGACACCCGGATGGCTGGCGTACTGGGCGTAGAGCAGGGCGATCGACAGGACCACGATCAGGGGGGCCGTGAACATGCCCGCCAAGGCCGCCAGCACGCCGCGCACGCCGAAGTAGCGCCCGCCTATCATGATGGCGAGGTTGACGATGTTGGGGCCGGGCATGATCTGCGCCACCGACCATTCCTCCACGAACTCCTCGTTCGTGAACCAGCGTTTGCGCTCGACCAGCTCGCGCTGGGCGATGGCCAGCACGCCGCCGAAACCCTGCAGGGCCAGCACAGTGAAGGAGACGAAGAGGTCGGTCAGGGACTTGGGTTGTGTGCGGGGCGCCACGGCATTCGATGATTCCATGGCGTGATTATCAACCTTGCTTGTCGCTGCGCCCGGACTGTGGGAGACTGGCTCGCATGCGTGGGGAGGTATCGGGAAGGGTGCCGCTTCTGGCACCGCAACTAACTTTCCCAGGCTCCGCATCCACGTCTGTCTGCCGCTGTCTTGATGTCCCGATCTTCCGTTACGCGCGAACTTTCCCTGACAATCTGGGGACTTTTCGTGGCCTTGCTGCTCCTGCTGTGCGCACTGGGCTACACCGCCATGCGGCTGGCGGCCGACCGGCTGGTGCCTATCCTTGCACAGCAGACCGTGGCGCTGCAGGCGCAGGCCGGTCAGGCCACCTTCCAGCAGGCCGAGCAGAGTGTGCAGAGCCTGCGGGACGAACTGCTGCAACGGCTGGAGACGCAGCAGCCGGATGCCGTCTCGCGCCGTTTTTCGTCTCTGTTTGTCCGCAGCCAGGACGGTTTGTGGCGTCTGCGGCCGGAGCAGCTCGATACCCTGCGCGCCCCGACCCTCTATTTGCGTCATGGACCGAGGGGGCCGGATGATTCGGTGCGCCGGCGTGCGGTGGCCAGTTACGAGCTGCTGCGCGAGCGGGGTCCGGCGCTGGTACCGCCCTTCTTTTCGGTCTATATGGATTTCGTCGAAGACGGCCTGATGGTCTATGCGCGCGGGATCGACTGGGGCGGATCGGCCGACGCCCAGGCCAGCAATGCGGCCTACCCGACGATGACCGGGTCGCAGCCGGCCCGCAATCCGCAGCGCAAGCGCTTCTGGACACCGGTCTATTACGACGAGCAGGCCAAGGCCTGGATGGTGTCGGTGATCCAGCCCCTGGACTGGCGCGGCCAGTGGGTGGGTACGATCGGGCATGACATCACCATCGACACCCTGCTCGATGCCGTGCAGAGTCGCAGCGCTGAAGGCGGGACACAGCTGATCCTCGGCAACGCGGGCGAGCTGATCGCCCATCCCGAGTTGCGCGAGCGCATCGCCGCTGCCCAGGGGCAACTGCAGATCGCCAGCCTGCAGGACGCCCTGCTGAGCCAGGTACAGGCGCTGCTGGGCCAGCAGTCCGCCGACAGTGGCGTCGGCCGTACCGGCGATGGCAGCCATTGGGTGGCCTGGTCACGCATCCAGGGGCCCGGCTGGTACCGGGTGATGGTGCTGCCGCAGTCCCGGGTGGACGGCGTGCTGATGTGGGGCCTGGCGATCCTGTTCGGCATCGGCCTGCTGGGCATGCTGCCGGTGCTCTGGTTCATGCGCCGGCGCGTCCACGGGCTGATCCGGCAGCCGCTGCAGCAACTGACGCGCGCGGTCGACGAGTTCGGGCAGGGCCGCACGCCCATGCCCATCGCCCTGGCCGAGCGCAACGAGCTGGGCCGCCTGGCCCGGGCTTTTGATGCCATGGTGGCGGAGCGGGATCAGCAGCGGGCCCTGCAGCTCAGGCATGCGCGCGAGTTGCAGGGCGAGGTGGACGAGCGCCGGCTGGCCGAATCCCGCGTGCGGGAACTCAACCAGGCCCTGGAGAAGCGGGTGAGCGAACTGAAGGTCGCCGACGACTCCCGCCGCCAGCACCTGAGCGGCCTGGAGGAGGAGCGGGCCCGGCTGCTGGCCCTGCTGGGGGCCATGAACCTGGGCATCATGTTCGTGACGGCGGACAACCAGGTCCAGTACTACAACCCCACCTTCCTGCGCATCTGGATGATTCCCGAGGACCTGGAGCTGGTGGGGCACTCGGCCAACGAGGTGCTGGACTACTCGAGCAACGAACTGTCGCGGCCCGATCACTTCTCACGCCATCTGCTGGACGTGCTGGAGACGCACGAGGTCTCCAGCAGTTATGAGATCACCATGAGCGACGGTCGCGTGGTCACGCAGCTGTCCTACCCGGTGCGCGATGCCGACGGTCGTTTCATCGGGCGCCTCTGGGTCTATGAGGACGTGACGCGCGAGCGGCAGACCGCCGAGCAGCTGATCTACCTGGCCGAACGCGATGCGTTGACCGGCCTGTTCAACCGGCGTCGTTTCGAGGATGAACTCGGGCGTTTTCTCAAGGAGTCGGAGCGGCACCAGCGCCAGGGGGCGCTGCTGTTCTTCGACCTCGACGAGTTCAAGTACATCAACGACACCTTCGGCCACCGTGCCGGTGATTCGGTGCTGATCCGGGTGGCCGGGGAGGTGGGGGCGCTGACGCGCAAGAACGAGATCTTCAGCCGGCTTGGCGGCGACGAGTTCGCCGTCCTCATGCCGGACGCCAGCGAAACCGATGCCGAGCGGCTGGCCGAGCGCATCGTGCGTGCGGTCTCGCAGATCCCGTTCCGGCTGGAGGGGCAGAATTTCCGTCTGACCACCAGCCTGGGCATTGCCCATTACCCGAAGGATGCCGGCGGCGCGGAGGATTTGATCGCGCATGCCGATGCCGCCATGTACCAGGCCAAGGAGACCGGCAAGAACGCGTGGTGCAGTTACCGGCCCGAGCGCGATGCCTCGCGCGAGATGATCACCCGGCTGACCTGGAACGACCGTATCGCGCGCGCCTTCGAACAGGATCTGTTCCGCCTGCACTACCAGGGGATCTACCACGCCAGCGGCGGCGGGCTGTCGCACCTGGAGGCGCTGATCCGGATGGTGGACGAGACCGATCCCTCCCGCCTGATCATGCCCGGGCATTTCATCGCCTATGCCGAAAAGAGCGGCAAGATCCTGGAGATCGATCGTTGGGTCGTGAAACAGGGCATTGCCATGCTGGCCACCTCGGCGAAAGTGTCGGCACTGGCCATCAATATCTCGGGCCGTTCCTTCGACCAGCCGGATTTCCCGCTGTACATCGCCCAGCAGCTCCAGCAGCAAGGTGTGGCGGCGCATCGTCTCATCGTGGAGCTGACCGAAACATCCGCCGTGTCGGACTTGCAGGATGCCGAGCGCTTCATCGAGGCCCTGCGCCGGACGGGTTGCAGTACCTGCCTGGACGACTTCGGTACCGGCTTTGCCTCTTTCGCCTACCTCAAGCACCTCAAGGCGGACGTGCTGAAGATCGACGGGCTCTTCATCCGTGACCTGCCCAACGAGCGCGACAACCAGGTGTTCGTGAAGTCCATCGTCGACGTGGCGCGCGGGCTGGGCAAGCGCACCGTGGCCGAGTTCGTCGAAGACGAGGAAACACTGCGCATGTTGCGCCACATGGGGGTCGACATGGTGCAGGGCTACTACCTCGACAAGCCCCAGGAGCGGCATCCGGCCCTGGACCTTTGACGGCCGCGGACTGCGCTGCGTCGCCGCGGTTCAGTTGCGTGCGTAGTTGAGCTGGAAGTTGTTGACCCCGTCGAAGCGGGTGATTTCGTTGGCCAGCTCCGCGATGGGGACCATCCTCTGCCGGTTGCGCGCCACGGCCACGAAGGACCACTCGAGGATGTCGTCCCGGCACGCGATGGAAATGGTGCCGGTGGCAATGTCATAACCGCGTTTGCTGGCCATCTGCTGCAGCGCGGCCTCGCTGGGTTTGAATCCGGGCTTGAAACACAGGGTGATGGCCACGGCCTGGCGCGAAGGCAGCCAGGACTCCAGCTTGGAAATCCACATCATCGAGACAGCCGAGAGCCCGGCCAGGGCCATGGCTGCGCCATAAAACCCCACGCCGACCAGGATGCCGATGACCGAGGCCGCCCACAGCGAAGCAGCCGTGGTCAGGCCGCTGATGTTGAAGCCCTCGCGCATGATGACCCCGGCACACAGAAAACCGATGCCGGTGACGATGCCCTGAATCACGCGCGTGGTGTCGCCGGCCGTGCCGGATTGGGTGAGGGTGCCGAACCAGGCGTCGGAATAGCCACCGATCACCGTGAGCGCAGCCGAAGCCATGCAGACCAGGCCGTAGGTGCGCATGCCGGCCGCGCGGCCATGGTAGGAGCGTTCATAACCGACCAGCAGCCCCAGCAGCAGGGCGCCCAGCAGGTGGAGGAAGACCAGCACATTGGTGGCGACCATGGGCGCGGACCAGAAGGCGGCAAGGGTGTCGAACGAGGGCATGGCAACTGGCGGTGTAAGTCCGTGAGTTTTCATTATGGGACGTTTTGCCCGGAGCTCAAACCGGCTGGCGTGAACGGCCGGGCACCCGCCGCAGACGCAGCGGTGCCGGCTGAAGAAAGCCTATTTGTTCAATACCAGGGCGCTGGCGGGCGCCGCGGTCAGCTCGATGTCTTCGTTGAAGGTGAGCAGTTGGTGACTGGCGCTTGCCGACTGCCGCAGCAGCCGTTTATCGGCCTCGGAATACCAGACGGTTATCTGTCCGGCATTGAAAGAGGCGTTCAAGGGGGTGCGCAGGAGCAGATCTCCGTCTATGCGCAAGGCGTCGAAAGTACCGATCGCGAGCGTGATCTTTTCATTACGCATGCTCTTGAAGACCCAGCGGCAATTGAAAGCTCCGACGCAGCCCCCCACGCCCTTGGCCGGCAGGATGGAAAACCCCCGGCCGTCCCAGTGAGGGCCGAAGAAAAGGCCGGAGTCGGTGGGCGTGCCTATCAGTTCGGGGACGCCGTTGGAGGCCCACTCGTGCACGGTCGTACCGTCCACCAGCACCTGTTCCAGTACACCGGCACCGGAGGCCACACCACGCACACGCCACACGACCTGCTTCTGCTTGCCCCAGATCTTGTCGCGTGCCAGATAAACCCATTCGTCACCCACTTGGGGGCCTTTGCCACTGGCCGCGGCTGCAGGCCGCGCCATTGACACGGTCTGGGCGGGCACTGCGGACAGCGGAGCTGCAGATGCCGTCGTAACGGCCCCGCCCCCCATCGCGCTCTGGCGCGCCAGGGCCTGCTCGACCATCTTCTGGAGGGACGCCTGCATGTCGGTGCGTTCACGCGCGGCCTGCTCGTTGGCGCGTTGCACGGCCTCCTGCACGGCCCGGTCCACGGCTTCCTGCTGGCTTCCCGCACTCGCGGACACCTGTCCGGAGACGGGCCTGAAATAGAAATCTCCTTCGATGCTGCCCTCCATCCAGGGTTCCTGCAGGCCACGCGAGGCGCCCTTGACGCCTGTGGTCACGCGCTTGAGCATGAGTTCGACGGGCAGGTCGGGCGTCTCGATGGCATTCAGAAGATGGGTGGTGTACAGGCCGTTGCGCCCTGTGCCGTCGGCCGCGACGCTGCCGGGGCGCGTCGCAAAGGAGATCAGCGTGCCCGAAGGCGCGCTGACGCGGGCCAGCCCTTCGCCCGCCGAGCGGAAGCTGCGGCTGTAGGGGTTGTTTCGGCAGGCGTCCAGAAAGGCCAGGTTCATCCGGGTCTTGGCGTCTTCCATCACGTCCATCACCTGGCGCACGGCAATACTCTGGTTGGGCACGTCTTCCTCGCCCTCGATATCGGCGTCTACGGCGGGCAGGTAGTTTTCACCCTTGATCTGCAGGCCATGACCGGCATAAAAGAAGAGGGCCACGGCGCCCGGCGTCAGTTGGGCCCGGAACTCACGCAAGGTTCGGCCGATCTGACTGCTTTTAAGGTTGGTGCGTTCGATCACGTCGAAGCCCAGGCTGCGCAGCTTCTGCGCTACGTCGGTGGCATCGTTGACCGGGTTCTTCAGCGGGCTTTTGGCATAGGCGCTGTTGCCTATCACCAGGGCCACCTTTTTTTGGGCGGGCGCGGATACGGTGTGCGCCTTGATCGCCAGGTTGCGGTTGTCCGGCTTGTCTTGCGCATGCGCTGCAAACGCCAGCAGGAGGCTGGCGGCCATCAGCAGCAAAGCTCTCAGCAGGCCCGGTCTTGTGAGGCTGTTCAAGGTGGTCTCCCCCCATCGTTATGGCGGGTATTTTGCAGCCTGTCGATGGCCCTTACCAGAGGGGCTCCCCCAATTTATGCGCAATTGTCCCTTGTGGACCCTTAGACATCGCCAAAAACGTACACTTCAGGGCCCCATGAACGCTCCCGTCGACGTCTCCCTCTTTCCGCGTGCCGCCAAACCGCTGACCAGCTACCGCAAGTACTGGGCCGCGCGCTTTGGCACGGCCGCCTTCCTGCCCATGAGCCGCAAGGAGATGGAGCAACTGGGCTGGGACAGCTGCGACATCATCCTGGTCACGGGCGACGCCTATGTGGACCACCCGAGTTTCGGCATGGCCGTGATCGGCCGCGTGCTGGAGGCCCAGGGCTTCCGCGTGGGCATCATCGCCCAGCCCGACTGGCAGAGCGCCGATCCCTTCAAGGTGCTGGGCAAGCCCGATTTGTTCTGGGGCGTGACCGCGGGCAACATGGATTCCATGATCAACCGCTACACGGCGGACCGCAAGATCCGCAGTGACGACGCCTACACCCCGGGGGACGTGGGCGGCAAACGGCCGGACCGCGCAGCCATCGTCTACAGCCAGCGCTGCCGCGAGGCCTACCCCGAGGTGCCCATCGTGCTGGGCGGCATCGAAGGATCGCTGCGGCGCATCGCCCACTACGACTACTGGAGCGACAAGGTGCGCCGCTCCGTCGTGGTGGACAGCAAGTGCGACCTGCTGCTCTACGGCAACGCCGAGCGCGCCCTGGTCGAGGTGGCGCACCGCATCGCCGCGCGCGAGCCGGTGCAGCAGATCACCGACGTGCGCGGCACGGCTTTTGTCCAGCGCCACAGCCCCGAGGGCTGGTTCGAGATCGACTCCAGCGAGGTCGACACACCGGGCCACGTTGAAGAGCACATCAACCCCTACCAGACCACGTCCGAGCAGGCCGCGGCCCAGGGCCAGTCCTGCACCAAGGAAGACGGTGGTTCCGCACAAAACGTGCTGCCGGCCATCCAGCCCATCACCTTCATGGCCAACCCGGCGCTCACGGGCAAGGGCAGCATCAAACGCCTGCCGCGTGACCGCAGCGTGATCCGTCTGCCCAGCTACGAGCAGGTCAAGTCCGACGCGGTGCTTTATGCCCACGCCAACCGCGTGCTGCACCTGGAAACCAACCCCGGCAATGCGCGCGCCCTGGTGCAGGCACACGGCGAGGGCACGACCGCGCGCGACGTCTGGATCAACCCGCCCCCGATTCCGCTGACCACGGCCGAGATGGACTACGTCTTCGGACTGCACTACGCGCGCAGCCCGCACCCGGCCTATGCCGACGAGAACGGCGGCCATGACGGCGCCACCAAGATCCCGGCCTGGGAGATGATCCGCTTCAGCGTGAACATCATGCGCGGCTGCTTCGGCGGCTGCACCTTCTGCTCCATCACCGAGCACGAGGGCCGCATCATCCAGAGCCGCTCCGAAGACTCCGTGATCCAGGAGATCGAGGACATCCGCGACAAGGTCACGGGTTTCACCGGCGTCATCTCCGACCTGGGCGGCCCGACGGCGAACATGTACCGCATCGGCTGCAAGTCGCCCGAGATCGAGTCTGCCTGTCGCAAGCCCAGCTGCGTCTACCCGGGCATCTGCCAGAACCTGAACACCGACCACAGCGCGCTGATCCACATGTACCGGCGCGCGCGGGCGCTCAAGGGCGTGAAGAAGATCCTGATCGGCTCGGGCCTGCGCTACGACCTGGCCGTGAAGTCGCCCGAGTACGTGAAGGAGCTCGTGCAGCACCACGTCGGCGGATACCTGAAGATCGCGCCCGAGCACACCGAGGGCGGGCCGCTCTCGAAGATGATGAAACCCGGCATCGGCAGCTATGACAAGTTCAAGCAGATGTTCGAGAAGTTCAGCGCGGAAGCCGGCAAGAAGCAGTACCTGATTCCCTACTTCATCGCGGCCCACCCGGGCACCAGCGACGAGGACATGATGAACCTGGCGCTGTGGCTCAAGAAGAACGGTTTTCGCGCCGACCAGGTGCAGACGTTCTACCCGAGTCCCATGGCCACGGCCACGACCATGTACCACAGCGGCCTGAACCCGCTCAAGGGCATCCACCGCGACGCGCGGGGCGAAAAGGTCGACATCGTGCGCGGCGACAAGCGCCGCCGCCTGCACAAGGCCTTCCTGCGTTACCACGACCCCAACAACTGGCCCCTGCTGCGCGAAGCGCTCAAGACCATGGGCCGCTCCGACCTGATCGGCAATGGCAAGCAGCACTTGATCCCGACCTTCCAGCCATTGACCGACGGCGGCTACCAGAGCGCGCGGCGCAAGAACTCGACGCCTTCAGCAGCCGCGCCGGCGAGCAAAACACCCGTGAAGGGCCGTTTGCTCACGCAGCACACCGGCCTGCCGCCGCGCGAGAACGGCAGCGCCAAGACCCGGCCGGCGCGCAAGCCGCGCTGAGTCTCAGTTCCTGGGCAGGGTGTGCAGCGGCAGGTCCAGCCGCTGCGCCAAAGCATCCAGCGCACGCCGCGTCTGCTGCGCAAACCAGCTTTCCAGCGCCCTGCGGGTGGCCGGCGCCAGCATAGAAGATGTCTTCAGTCCGGCTGCTGCGCACAGGGCCTGGGCGAAATGCGGCTCCAGTGCGGCCACGGCCACGCGGCCGTCCTTGCAGACATAAACGCGGTAACCGGCATGGGCGCCACCGACCGCGCCATTCGCGGTGGTCAGGCCCCAGTGCCGTGGCCGGGCCAGCCAGGCCGCAGCGTCCGTCAGGGCCACTTCCTGCCGCGACCCCGCACCGTTTTTCTGCCGCAGCATCAGGGCCAGCAGCACGGCTTCGCTGGCCAGCAGGGCGCCACCCATGTCGGCAAACAGCGTAGGGGGCAGGGCCAGGCCGTTGATCAGATCCTGCTCGGCCATATAGGTCAGGTCGTGCCCCGGGATCTCCGCGGCGGGCCCGGGCGCACCGACGATGGTCACCAGGTTCAGGGCTGGGTACTGTCGGTGCAGGGCGGGCCAGTCCAGGCCCAGGCGCTTGAGCGCCGAGGGCCGGAAGGAAGTCAGCAGCACATCGGTGCGGGCCAGTTCGCGCTGCAGCAGCTTGCGGCCGGCTTCGTTCTTGAGGTCGGCCTGCACCACACGCACGCCGCTGTGCAAGGCGGCGTAGGCCTCGGGACGGTAGACCTGCATGGGGTCACCGGCTGGCGGTTCGAGCTTGGTGCAGCGTGCGCCCAGCGCCTTCAGGCGCATGAGCGCTGCGGGCCCCGGCAGGTTGAGTGCCAGGCTGAGGATGCGCGTTCCGCGCAGCGGCTTGCGCGCGCCGGCGGGGCTGGACGCGG
>JBEIPS010000198.1:0-2087 GCA_040376915.1 Hylemonella sp. | reverse complement strand
CTTACCGGCCTATGCTGTCTATCAGGGTGTCGAAGATGGTCTGTGCCACCTGCATCATCTTGCCGGAGGCCTGGTAGGCCTGCTGGAACTGGATCAGGCGCGCGGCCTCCTCGTCCAGGTTCACGCCCGAGACGCTGGTGCGCTCCTTCTCAAGATTGGCGGCAATGTCCGTCGAGACCTTCGAGGCGGACTGGGCGCTCTGGATGCGTGTGCCGATCAGGGCGATGGCGCTGGCGTAGCCATCGGTCAGCGGGCCGCCGTCGAACATGGCCACGTCACGCAGGTCAAGCATGGCCTGGGCGTTATCGGCATTGAGCTGCGGGTAGGGATTGGCGTCGACCGTGTAGGTGTCGTTGGCGGCCGGCACGCCCTTGAGCGTGAGCGACCAGCCCCATTCCGTGGCCGGATTGAAGGGCAGGTTGGTCGTGCGGGCCGTGGCCCCGACGGCCTGGCCAGGCACATAGGTGTATTTCTGGCCCGCAGGGTGCGCGGCGATCGCGGCCGCGTAGGCGGGGCTGCTGGTGGCCAGAGGGGGCGGGCCATCAAGGGTCGCGACCAGGGCGGCGTAACCGGTATCGTCCGAACGGATGTATTGCCCGGTGCCGATGAAACGCAGGGTGACGGCCGGCGCTGGCAGGGTGGCCGGCACCGAGTTCACCAGGAGGTTATCGAAGGTGACCGTGCCGGCATTCGCCGTGCCGGCGATCGCGGTGATGGGGCTGGCCATGGCCAGGCCACGGGGCGAGGCAAAGGCCGTTGCAATGCTGCTGGCAGCGTTGTTGAAGGGCTTGAGCAGGAAGTGGTCGCCGATCGCGGCTGCGCCGCCGCCGGGCGTGATGTTCAAGCCGTCGATCTGCACCGGGTTGGTGGCGCCGAAGTCGAAGGCCACCTGGGTGCCGTCCGACAGGCGGGTGATCGTGCCCGTGGTGGCGGTGGCATAGACAAGCTCGTAGTCCGTGGCCACAAAGGAGTTGGTGCCCGTGGGAGCGGTCTGGATGCTCAGGGCCAGGGTGGCGGTGCCGGTGTTCTTGTTGGAGGCCAGGCCATTGGGCAGGGCGGCCAGGTTGAACAGGGGTGAGCCGGGGTTGCCGTTGAGGTCCAGGCCCAGGGCCTGCTGCTCGTTCATGCGCGTGCCGATGGCCAGGGCCATGCGGCCCAGCAGGTTGCGGGCTTCGAGCAGGTCCTTGTTCTGGAAGCGCAGCAGGCCGCCGACCTCGCCGCCACCCAGCAGGCTCTCGTCCAGCGTCCGGGTCGTGCCGGCGATCGTGATGGCGAGCTTGGACTTGGACAGGTCGCTGTACTGGTCGATGACGATGGACACCGGCGAGGCCGTGGTGCCCAGCACCAGGGCCTGGCTGCCGCCGATGAAGATGCCAACGCTGCCGTCGTCAGCCGGGATGCTGGTGGTCTGGATGTACTTGTTCAGCTCGCGGATGAGCTGGTCGCGCTGGTCCAGCAGATCGTTCGGGGTCTGACCGCTGCCCTGCGCGCGCGTGATGTCCTGGTTGGCCTTGGCAATCTGCGCGGCCAGGTCATTGATGGCGCTCGCGTCGGTCTTGAGCTCTTCGGTGGTGCCGATGCGCAGCTGTTCCAGCTGCAGGTTCATCTGATTGAAGCGCGTGGCCATCTCGTCGGCGCGGGTCAGCGCCACCGAGCGTGCGGTCAGGTCGGTCGGCGCGTTCACGATGTCGCTGAAGGCGTTCAGCATGTCGCTGACCGAAGCACCCAGGCCGTTGCTGCCGCCCTTGAAGTAGTTTTCCAGCTGGTTCAGCTTGTCCAGGCGGGTGCTGTCGGCCGTGGCGATCGCCTGCGAACTGGCGGCCTGGCGGGTCAGGTAGTCGTTGTAGCTGCGCGTGACCGTGAGTACGTCGACGCCCTTGCCAAAATAGCCGCTGCCGGTGAACTGGCCCTGGATGTTCTGCAGCACCACCTGCTGGCGCGAATAGCCGGGCGTGTTGACGTTGGCGATGTTGTTGCTGACCGTCTGCAGCGCGGACTGGTTGGCATTCAGCGCCAGCACGCCGATGTTGAGGATGCTGCTCATGACTGGCTCCTGGCGTCAGAGGCACGCTGCACCCGCAGTGTGG
>JBEIPS010000152.1:0-3599 GCA_040376915.1 Hylemonella sp. | reverse complement strand
TCCGACGTTTCCGTGGTCGACCTGACCGTGGAGCTGAACAAGGAAGCCGACTACAAGGAAATCTGCGCCGAGATGAAGGCCCAGAGCCAGGGCGCCTTGAAGGGCATCCTGGGCTACACCGAGGACAAGGTGGTGGCCACCGACTTCCGCGGGGAAGTCTGCACCTCGGTGTTCGACGCCGAAGCCGGCATCGCCCTGGACAAGACCTTCATCAAGGTCGTGGCCTGGTACGACAACGAGTGGGGCTACTCCAACAAGTGCCTGGAGATGGCGCGCGTGGTCGCCAAGTAAGCGCAAGCGCGTTGATAAAAAAGGGCGGTGCTGTGCACCGCCCTTTTTATTTGCTGCAGGAGTGGCTTAACTCAGGTGCTTGCCGATGAGGCCCGCGATCTCGAACATCGTCACCTTGTCTTTGCCAAAGACGGGCTTGAGCTTGGCGTCGGCCTTGATGCTGCGCTTGTCCTTGGGATCCTGCAGGCCCTGGGCCTTGATGTAGTCCCATAGCTTCTTGACCACGGCGGTGCGCGCCACCGGCTCGCTGCCGATCACGGCGGCCAGCTCAGTGCTGGGCGTAAGGCCGGCGGCGGCCTTGCGCGGCGCTTTGGCGGCGGTGGTCTTGCTCGCGGCCTTTTTGGCCGGGGCCTTCTTGGCAGCGACCTTTTTCGCAGCGGTTTTCTTGGCGGCCGGCCCGCCTGTCTTCGCCGCAGCGCCGGCGGCGGTCTTGCGCGGCGGGAACTTGGAGGGCGCGAACTCGAAGGCGACCTTGTTCTCTTCCGCGCTCCAGGCCAGGAAGGCCTTGAAGGGGCGGCGTGTGCGCATGGAGACAAACTTGTCCAGCAGGTCGGTCTTGCCCGTGCTCAGCAGCTTGCTCATCTGCTCGCGCTCGATGGGCTGCTGCAGGATGATCTGGCCGCTCTTGAAGTCGCAGCTGGGTGTGGGCTGGGCCAGGGTGGGTACGGTCCTTTCACAGACGTAGTTCTTGCCGTGCTCGTACACGGCCCCGCCGCATTTGGGGCAGGCGCCCAGCGATTCCTTGGCCGAGAAGTCCACCAGCTCGCCGGTTTCCTCGGCATTGTCATTGCCGAAGTCGAACTCCAGCTTGTAGTTCTTGGTTTCTTCGTCGAACTTGATGACCATCTCGGCCGTGAAAGGCCAGCCGGCCTTGGAGCGGAAGCCGTCCAGCGGGCCGATACGCTTGTCGCGCAGAAACTGCTCAACCTCTGCGACTTCGAAGGTGCGGCCGGCCGGCGTTTTGCCGAAGGAGAAGCCACAGCTCTCGCCGTTCTCCTTGGGGCCGACGCAGGCGTAGCGGCGGTAGTTTTCCTTGACCACGCCGCCACAGTTGGGGCAAGGGGTGGTCAGCGTGGCGTAGTCGCCGGGCACGGTGTCGCGGTCGTATTCCTTGGCCTTCTTGACGATGTGCTCGGTCATGGCGGCGATCTCGCGCATGAACTCGGCACGGGACAGGCGGCCGTGCTCCATCTCGGAGAGCTTGTATTCCCACTCGCCCGTCAGCTCGGGTTTGGAGAGTTCCTCCACCCCCAGGCCGCGCAGCAGGGTCATGAGCTGGAAGGCCTTGGCGGTGGGGATCAGTTCGCGGCCTTCGCGCAGCATGTACTTTTCATTCAGCAGGCCTTCGATGATGGCCGCGCGCGTGGCCGGCGTGCCCAGGCCCTTTTCGTTCATGGCCTCGCGCAGTTCGTCGTCTTCGATCAGTTTGCCGGCGCCTTCCATGGCGGACAACAGCGTGGCTTCCGAATAGCGGGCGGGGGGGCGGGTCTTCAGCCCTTTGGGGTCGACGGCATTGGTCTTGACCTTCTCGCCGGCCTGCACCGGCACCAGGGTCTTGCTGCTGCCCTCGCCCGGCGCCAGCTCGTCCTCAGCCTCCTTGCCGTAGATGGCCAGCCAGCCCGGCTTGACCAGCACCTTGCCTTCGCTCTTGAAGCTGTGATTGGCCGCCGTGGTGATGCGGGTGGTGACCTGGTACTCGGCACTGGGGAAGAAAATGGCCATGAAACGACGCGCCACCAGGTCGTAGAGCTTCTGCTCGGCCTCGCTCAGGCCGCTGGGCGCCTGCAGCGTGGGGATGATGGCAAAGTGGTCGCTGACCTTGGCGTTGTCGAAGATGCGCTTGTTGGGCTTGACGTAGCCGCCCTTGAGTGCGGTGGCCGCGTGCGGGGCCAGGTGCTTCATGCCGGAATCAGCCAGCATGCCGAAAGTGTCCTTGGCCACGGCCAGGTAATCCTCGGGCAGGTGGCGCGAATCGGTACGTGGGTAGGTCAGGGCCTTATGGCGTTCGTACAGGCTTTGCGCGATGGACAGGGTGGTCTTGGCCGAGAAGCCGAACTTGCCGTTGGCCTCGCGTTGCAGGCTGGTCAGGTCGAACAGCATGGGCGAGGCCTGGGTGCTGGGTTTGCTCTCTTCGCTCACCGTGGCGGTCTGGCCGCGCACGGCATCGGCTATGGCCGTGGCCTCCTGTTCGCTCCAGACGCGGTCGGCCCGTTTCTCGGCGTCGTCTTCGGTCTTTTTCCACTTGGGGTCGAACCACTTGCCCGCGTAGTCGCCGGCCTGGGCACCGAAGCTGGCATGTACCTCCCAGTAGTTGCGGCTGATGAACTTGCGGATCTGTTCCTCGCGCTCGACCACCACGGCCAGGGTGGGCGTCTGCACGCGGCCCACGGTGGTGAGGAAGAAACCGCCGTCGCGCGAATTGAAGGCGGTCATGGCACGGGTGCCGTTGATGCCGACCAGCCAGTCGGCCTCGGAGCGGCTGCGCGCGGCATCGGCCAGGGGCAGCATCTGCTTGTCGCTGCGCAGTTTGTCGAAGCCGTCGCGGATGGCCTGCGGGGTCATGCTCTGCAGCCACAGGCGCGACACCGGCTTGCCCAGGGGCTTGGCGCCGCCAGCGTACTGCTCGATCAGGCGGAAGATCAGTTCGCCCTCGCGGCCCGCGTCGCAGGCGTTGATGAGCTTGTCCACGTCCTTGCGCTTGGCCAGCTTGACCACGGCGTTCAGGCGCGTCTTGGTCTTGTCGACCGGCTTGAGATCGAAATGGGGCGGAATTACGGGCAGGTGGGCAAAGCTCCACTTGCCGCGTTTCACGTCGTACTGCTCCGGTGCCTGGATCTCGACCAGGTGGCCTACGGCACTCGTGACGACGTAGCTGTCGCTCTCGAAATGCTCGTCGTGCTTCTCGAACTTGCCGGCGATAGGCGTGAGGGCCCGCACGATGTCCTGGGCGACCGAAGGCTTTTCGGCAATGACCAGGGTTTTGCCGGTAACGGCGTCTTTGGCGGAGGCTGTGCTTTTCATCTGACTACAATCCAGTTTCTCGCGTGCGCGTACGCGCACGCATACACGGGCGCGCCCGCGCGCGCCCATACGAGTTCACATTACCAAATTTTCAGCCGTGCCCGCCAAAACCCCCAAAGTCTCGTCTGGCGAAAATCGCCGCATCCAGACCCGACGCTCCGGCGTGCATGGCAAGGGGGTGTTTGCAGTCCAGGACATCCCCAAGGGCGAGATCATCATCGAGTACGTGGGCGAGATCATCAACTGGAAGGAGGCGCTGCGCCGCCACCCCCACGATCCCAAGGATC
>JBEIPS010000070.1:0-11119 GCA_040376915.1 Hylemonella sp. | reverse complement strand
TGGCGGTGGCTGGGTGCGACCTCACCGGGCAGGATGAGCTGCAGGCCGGCGTAGAGGGACTGCGTGATGGCCGACTGGCCACGCAGCGCCGGGTTTTCCAGGATCAGCACGCGGCGCACGGCCTCCTCGGCCGTGATGACCCCACCGGCGCGTTTGAGGTAAGGGCGAAGCTCTTCGTATTTCCAGAGGGCCGGCACGCAGGGGGAGGCCGGCTGCGGCGGCACCAGCGCGTGCAGCACTTCCCACAGCGGGGTCAGGTTCAGCGGCGACATGTCGCGGTACAGGTCCTGGCGCGCAGCGGCGGTGGGATGCGGGGCGTTCATGGCGGTCTCCTGTGGGCGGGCCTGCTGATTCTATTGGTATGCATGCATAGTGTCTGCGTCCGGGCTACCGGGTTTTCCCCGGGCCGGTGCGGGTAATACACTCGGGTCATGTCCAAAAGCTTCGATTTTCAGCATGCCCCGGGGCACCTGATCCGGCGCGCCCAGCAATGCGCGGTGGCCCTTTTCATGGATGAAACGGCCACCTTCGATGTCACGCCGGTGCAGTTTGCCATGCTCAATGCGCTCATGGAGGCGCCCGGGACCGATCAGGTGACGCTGGCCGGCCATGTGGCCTTCGACCCGGCGACCTCCGGCTCCGTCATCGGCCGGCTGGAGGCCAAGGGCTGGGTGCGACGCGAGGCCGATTTGCAGGACCGCCGGCGCAAGCTGCTGTGGCTGACGCCCGAAGGCGAGCAGATCGTGCAGCAGATGAAGCGGGTGGTGGCGCGGGCGCAGACCCGCATCCTGGGGCCGCTCAACGCAGCCGAACGCGAGCAGTTCGTGCGCCTGCTCGGCAAGCTCGTCGCCGGGCATGAAAAGAAATAGTCGCCGGCCACCGCGCTCCACGCGCGCCCTCTAGGCAGGGGGATGTGCCGGTGGCCTGGTCAGGTCAGCCGGACTTGGCCAGGAGCGTGAAATGTTCCACCTGGGGCGGCGATGCGAAAAATGGCCCGACGATGGCGCGCCACTCCGCAAAGGCCGGTGACTGGCGGAAATGCACGGTGTGGTCCTCCAGCGTGTCCCAGAAGATCATCAGCACATAACGCTCCGGGTGTTCGATGCCCTTGTTCACCTTGAAACCGCAGTAGCCCCGGGCCTTGCTGATGACGGTGGCCAGTCCGCGCTGGATGGCCTCGTCGAAGGCGGTCTGCTGGTCGGCGTGAATTCGGATATCGGCAATTTCGAGAATCATGGAGTCGCTCCGGGTGCTGGTGTGATGCCCCGCATTGTCGCCCAGACCGCAGGCATGAAGGTATCCTACGGTGCATGAAGCTGCACAACTACTTCCGCTCCTCCGCCTCCTTCCGCGTGCGCATCGCGCTGGAACTCAAGGGCCTGGCTTACGACTACATCCCCGTGCACCTGGCGCGGGGCGACCACAAGCTGGCGGCCTATGCCGAGGTCTCGCCTGACCGCCTGGTGCCGCTGCTTGAAGACGAGGGCGAGCGTTTCTCGCAGTCCATGGCCATCATCGAGTACCTGGACGAGACCCATCCCGAGCCGGCCCTGCTGCCGAACGACCCTGCGGGGCGCGCCCGGGTGCGCGCGCTGGCGCAGTCCATCGCCTGCGAGATCCACCCCCTCAACAACCTGCGCGTGCTCAAGTACCTGGTGCGGGAGCTCAAGGTCAGCGAGGAGGCCAAGAACAGCTGGTACCGCCACTGGGTGCGCGAGGGACTGGAGAGCTTCGAGCGCCAGCTGGGCACCCTGGCCGCGTTGCGTGAAAAGGATGGCCTGAAGCCCTCGGTCTACTGCTGGGGCGACACGCCCACGCTGGCCGACTGCTGCCTGGTGCCGCAGATCTTCAATGGCAAGCGCTTCGATGTGAACCTCGACGGCCTGCCCTTGACCCTGGCCGCCTTCGACGCCTGCATGCGGCTGCCGGCCTTCCAGCAGGCCGAGCCCTCCAGTTGCCCGGACAACGAGCCCTGAGCGGAGCGCGACGCGGTGCACCCCGATTGGATCGTTCCCAAATGGCCGGCACCTGCCTCGGTGCGGGCGATCTGCACCACGCGCGCCGGTGGCCGTTCACGGCCGCCCTATGACAGCCTGAACCTGGGCGACCATGTCGGTGACGATGCCCTGGCCGTGGGTGCCAACCGTGCCCTGCTGGCCCAGACCCTGGGCGCACGGCCGGTGTTCTTGCAGCAGGTGCATGGCTGCGGCGTTGCGGCGCTGGACGCGCATACGCTGCAGGGGACCGAGGCCGACGCCTGCCTCACACGCGAACGCGGCGTGGCCTGCACGATCATGGTGGCCGACTGCCTGCCCCTGCTTTTCACCGACACGCGTGGCAGCTTCGTGGCCGGCGCGCACGCGGGATGGCGGGGCCTGGCCGGGCAGGGGGGGCAGGGGGTGCTGGAAACTCTGCGGTCGACGCTAAGCGTTGCGTCGCGCGAGATCATGGTCTGGCTGGGCCCCTGCATCGGCCCGCAGGCCTTCGAGGTCGGGCCCGAAGTGAAAGCCGCTTTCGAGGCGCCTGACCCGCAGGCGGGGGGCTGTTTTCGTCCCGCTGCGGCACCGGGCAAATGGCTGGCCGATTTGCCGGCCCTGGCCAGGCGGCGCCTGGCGGCACAGGGTATTCAGCAGATCCATGGCAATGACGGCTCACCATCCTGGTGCACCGTCAGCAACCCTTCACGGTTCTTTTCGCACCGGCGCGACCGCGTCAGCGGGCGTCTGGCCGCCTGCATCTGGCGGGTCTGAGCCGGGCTGTGCCTGCTGCCAGGCGGCCAGTTCCTCGGCCTCGCGTTGCCTGCGCAGCTTCTTGCGTCCCGGCGTGCCCAGGATGTAGAGCAGCAGTGCCACCGGCCCCACGCCGTAGAGGAAGAAGGTGAAGACCGCCCCCAGCACGCTGCCCACCGGACTGGTGGCTTCGGCCACGGCCATGAGCAGGGCCACATACAGCCAGCCGATGGCTATCAATAGCAAGAACATGAGTAATTTGATCGATATCAGGTATTCGTGGCCTCAAGCCTGACATACTGGATGGAAGCGAATATTCAGAACGAGGACACAGCGTGGCACAGGATACCCCCGAATTCTGGACACAAGCGGCGCAACAATTCCAGCAGGCCTACGGCGACAGCTGGTTGAAGCTCTTCCAGTCCTTCCCGGGCGCCCAGGCGGGCCGGGCGCAGGCTGCACTGCCGACACCCGAACATCCCCTCAGCATTCCCCCCGACAAGCTGCAGGCCTTGCAGCAGCAATACCTGCAGGACCTGGGCCAGCTTTTGCAACAGGGGGCAGGCACCCCGGTGCGCGGTGACCGGCGCTTTGCCGGTCCGGCCTGGAGCGAGAACCCGCTGGCGGCCATGAGCGCCTCCACCTACCTGCTCAACGCCCGCTTTCTGATGAACATGGCCGAGGCCGTGCAGGCCGACGCCAAGACGCGCGCGCGCATCCGTTTTGCGGTCGAGCAATGGGTGGCGGCCAGCGCGCCCAGCAACTACCTGGCTTTCAACGCCGAAGCGCAGAAGAAGGCCATCGACAGCAAGGGCGAGAGCATCGCCAAGGGCCTGCAGAACATGTTGCACGACCTGGGCCAGGGCCACGTGAGCATGACCGACGAGAGCCAGTTCGAGGTCGGCCGCAATGTGGCCACCACGGCGGGTGCCGTGGTCTACGAGAACGAGCTTTTCCAGCTGATCGAATACAAGCCGCTGACCGAGCAGGTCTACGAGCGGCCCCTGCTGCTGGTGCCGCCCTGCATCAACAAGTACTACATCCTGGACCTGCAGCCCGAGAACTCGCTGATCCGCTACGCCGCGGCCCAGGGCCACCGCACCTTCGTGGTGAGCTGGCGCAACCCCGACGAGTCCCTGGGTCACAAGACCTGGGACGATTACATCGAGGACGCCATCATCCAGGCCATCCACGTGGCGCAGGAGATCAGCGGGGCCGAGCAGATCAACGCCCTGGGCTTCTGCGTGGGGGGCACCCTGCTGGGCACGGCCCTGGCCGTGCTGGCCGCGAGAGGGGAAGAGCCCGTGCACAGCCTGACACTGCTCACCACCTTCCTCGATTTTTCCGACACCGGCATCCTCGATGTCTTCATCGACGAGGGCATGGTGCGCTACCGCGAACAGCAGCTGGGGCAGGGCGGCCTGATGGCCGGGCGCGACCTTTCCTCCACCTTCAGTTTCCTGAGGCCCAACGACCTGGTGTGGAACTATGTGGTGGGCAACTACCTCAAGGGTGAAACGCCACCGCCTTTCGACCTGCTCTACTGGAACAGCGACAGTACCAACCTGCCCGGGCCTTTTTATGCCTGGTACCTGCGCAACACCTACCTCGAGAACAACCTGGTCAAGCCGGGCCGCCTCACGGTCTGCGGCGAGAAGGTGGATCTGCGCAAGGTGGACCTGCCGGTCTATATCTACGGGTCGCGCGAAGACCACATCGTGCCCATCCCAGGCGCCTACGCCAGCACCCAGGTGCTGCCGGGCAAGAAGCGTTTTGTCATGGGCGCATCGGGCCATATCGCCGGCGTGATCAACCCGCCCGAGAAAAAGAAGCGCAGCCACTGGATCCGCGCCGATGGCAAGCTGCCCAAGACCTTCGATGCCTGGTTCGAAGGCGCCGAAGAGCATGCCGGCAGCTGGTGGGCCGACTGGGCCGCCTGGCTGGCCAAACAGGCTGGCAAGAAAATTGCTGCACCGAAAAAATACGGCAAAGGCAAATACAAGGTCATCGAAGCGGCCCCGGGCCGCTACGTGAAGCAGAAGGCACAGTAAGAGAAAGCAGGAGACACAGCATGGAAGACATCGTCATCGTTGCCGCGGCACGCACCGCGGTCGGCAAGTTCGGCGGCGGCCTGGCCAAGACACCCGCCACCGAACTCGGATCCATCGTCATCAAGGCCCTGCTGGCGCGCAGCAAGCTGGAGGCCGGCCTGATCGGCGAAGTCATCATGGGCCAGGTGCTGGCGGCCGGCGCCGGCCAGAACCCGGCGCGCCAAGCCCTCATGAAAAGCGGCCTGCCCAAGGAAATTCCCGCGCTCACCATCAACGCCGTCTGCGGCTCTGGCCTCAAGGCCGTGATGCTGGCGGCCCAGGCCGTGGCCACAGGCGACAGCGAGATCGTGATCGCCGGCGGGCAGGAGAACATGAGTGCCGCGCCGCACGTGCTGCCGGGCTCGCGTGACGGCCAGCGCATGGGTGACTGGAAGCTCATCGACACCATGATCGTCGACGGCCTCTGGGACGTCTACAACCAGTACCACATGGGCATCACCGCCGAGAACGTGGCCAAACAGTACGGCATCACGCGCGAGATGCAGGATGCCCTGGCCCTGGCCAGCCAGCAGAAGGCCTCCGCTGCCCAGGACGCCGGCCGCTTCAAGGACGAGATCGTACCCGTGCTGATCCCGCAGAAGAAGGGCGATCCGCTGGCCTTCGATGCCGACGAATTCATCAACCGCAAGACCAATGCCGAGGCCCTGGCCGGCCTGCGCCCCGCCTTCGACAAGGCCGGCGGCGTGACGGCGGGCAATGCCTCCGGACTCAATGATGGCGCCGCTGCCGTGATGGTCATGACGGCGAAGAAGGCCGCCGCGCTTGGCTTGAAGCCCCTGGGTCGCATCGCCAGCTACGCCACCAGCGGCCTGGACCCGGCCACCATGGGCATGGGCCCGGTGCCGGCCTCCACCAAGGCCCTGCAGCGGGCCGGCTGGAAGGCCGCCGACCTGGACCTGCTGGAGATCAACGAAGCCTTTGCCGCCCAGGCCTGCGCGGTGAACAAGGAAATGGGCTGGGACACCAGCAAGGTCAACGTCAACGGTGGCGCCATCGCCATCGGTCACCCGATTGGTGCATCGGGCTGCCGCATCCTGGTCACGCTGTTGCACGAGATGCAGCGCCGCAATGCGAAGAAGGGTATCGCCAGCCTGTGCATCGGCGGCGGCATGGGCGTAGCCTTGACCATCGAGCGCTGAGTCGCCACCGCACGCGACGGATGCGTTTGCGACACACACGGGTTTTGCCTAGGGCCGCCGGCAGAGCCCAGCGCTTAGATTGGCAGAGAGTTCAACGAGGAGTTCATCATGAGCAAGAAAGTAGCCTACGTCACGGGCGGCATGGGTGGCATCGGCACCGCCATCTGCCAGCGCCTGCACAAGGAGGGTTTCACGGTCATCGCGGGCTGCGGCCCCACCCGTGACTTCAACAAATGGATCGCGGAACAAAAGGCCCTGGGCTACACCTTCTACGCCTCGGTCGGCAATGTCGGCCAGTGGGAATCCACGGTCGAGGCCTTCGGCAAGGCCAAGGCCGAGCACGGCCCCATCGACGTGCTGGTCAACAACGCCGGCATCACGCGTGACCGCATGTTCCTGAAGATGACACGCGAGGACTGGGACGCCGTCATCGAGACCAACCTCAACTCCATGTTCAACGTCACCAAGCAGGTGGTGAGCGATATGGTGGAAAAAGGCTGGGGCCGCATCATCAACATCAGCAGCGTGAACGGCGAGAAGGGCCAGGCCGGCCAGACCAACTACTCGGCGGCCAAGGCCGGCATGCACGGTTTCACCATGGCGCTGGCGCAGGAGATGGCCAACAAGGGTGTGACGGTCAACACCGTGAGCCCGGGTTATATCGGTACCGACATGGTCAAGGCCATACGCCAGGACGTGCTGGACAAGATCGTCGGCACCATCCCCGTCAAGCGCCTGGGTGAGCCAAGTGAAATTGCCTCCATCATTGCCTGGATCGCTTCGGACGAGAGCGGCTATTCCACGGGGGCCGACTTCTCGGTCAACGGCGGCCTGCACATGGGCTGAGGGCCGCGGCCCTTAACAACAAACCCCGCTGGTGCGGGGTTTGTTGTTTCTGCATCGGATTTTCCCGAGGGGCAGCCGTTTGGTGCGCATATTTCTAGAATCTGGACCACACCCGACCCAAACCGACCATACAACCACGCCGGAGTCGACCCATGCTCAAAACCTACCGCGGTAGTTGCCACTGCGGCGCCGTCCAGTTCGAGGCCGAGCTCGACCTGACGCAAAGCACCTACCGCTGCAACTGCTCGATCTGCCGGCGCACGCGCTTCTGGGCTGCTGTGGCGCGAGAGGGCAGTTTTCGCCTGCTGACCGGCGAGACCGAACTGACGCAGTACCTCTTCAACACGCGCAAGAACCAGCACTACTTCTGCAAGCATTGCGGCGTGCGCGCCTTCGGCATCGGAACTGAAACGCCCATAGGCAGGATGTACGGCGTCAACCTGGGTTGTCTGACGGACATCGGCGATGAGACGCTAGCACAGCTGACCATCACCCATGTGGATGGCCTGAACGACCGGTGGCAGAACGCACCGGCCTACTTCGCGCACCTCTAGCGCGGCTGCAGAGACCCGGTGGGCCTTATTGCACGAAGCGGTTGCCGCGCGAGAGGATGGTCAGTTCCACCCAGGTGCTGCCATGGCGCTGGTTGGGGCCGAAGCTCAGGGTGAAGCCCTTGAGATCAATCCTCCCCAGGGTGCCCATGGCTTGCAGGATGCTGGCCCGTGTGGGTTGGGGGCCGGCCTTCTTGATGGCTTCGACCAGCACCTTGGCGGCGATGCAGGACTCCAGCGAGGTGTAGTTCAGGCGTGCACCATTCAGGGCATTGAGTGCATCGGCACATTCCTTGACCAGGGGCACCGAGATCTGGTTGGAGGTCCGCGGGGAGGGCATGACCTGGGACACAACGGTACCGCGCGCCAGGTTGCCCACCGACTCGACCAACTCGTCAGGGTTGACAAAGGAAAGCGCTGCCACCGGAACGGCCGAGCCCTTGTCGTTGGCGATCTTGAGGTAGTCACCGACCACGCTGTACTGCGTGGTGGCCAGCAGGTAGTGCGGTGCGTCCTTGACCATCGCGGCCACATCGTCGTTGTCCAGCGCTGCACCGCGCTTGACGGCCACACCACGGGGTTTGTCGGCGCCAGCCTTGGCGAAGACGTTGGCCACGGCGGCGTAATTGCCGCGGCCCACTTCGTCGTCGTAATAGACGATCACGGCCTTGTTGGCTCCCACGCCGCGCTTGGCGTCCATGATCTTGAGCGCCTCGTCTTCGTAGGATGCGCGGATCGTGTAGACGTTGGTGTGGCTGCGCAGGCTCAGCGAGCCGCTGAAGGGAGCGAAGAACAGCATGTTGTTCTGCGCCACCAGGGGCAGCGCATCCACGCTGTTGGTGGCCGAGTTGTAGCCGAACAGCACCATGGCACCGTGCTGGCTCAGCAGTTGCTGGGTGTTCTCGGCGGCCCGCTGGCGGTTGTTGGCATTGTCCAGCGTCACGAGCTGGATCTTGCGGCCCGCCAGCTGGTTGCCTGCATTGATCTTGTTGAAGATGGCCAGGGCGCCGTCGCGCATGTCGCGCCCGATGTCGGCGTTGGAGCCGCTGAGCGGGACGGACTGACCGATCACGATGTCCTGGCTCCATGCCGCCGGGACGCTGGCCAGGGCAAGCATGGCCATTGAGAACAGCTTTCTCATCTTGTCTCCTTCTTTATTCCTACACAGGGGTGAAGTGAGGCGGCCTCTGCCGGGCGTCTCCCAACTCGGTTCATTCTAGAGAAGAATGTGTTGTCAGCACTTATGAAACAACAGTGTTTTGCGCACGATTTTACGGTGACCAGGGTTTTTGGCGGTACCAGGCACGCTGCGCCAGGCGCAGCATGGGTTTGTCGCCCGAGGTGTCCCCATAGGCATGCAGCTGGGTGGGAAGCTCCGGGCCGCAGGTCTGGGCCAGCCAGGCTTGCAGGCGGTGCACCTTTTCTTCGCCGTGGCAGTTGGCCGTGGCCATGCGGCCGGTGTAGCGGCCATCCACCACTTCCATTTCCGTGCACAGCACGGCATCCACGCCCAGGCTGGCGCCGACGAGATGCATGTAAAGGCTGGTAGAGGCGCTGACGATGACACAGCGATGGCCCTGTTGCTGGTGCTGCACCAGCTGTTGCAGGGCCCAGGGGCGCCACTGCTGCGGCAATTCGTGTTGCACGAAGGCGCGGGCGGCATGTTCCACCCCTGCCTGCGTATGGCCGGCCAGGCTGGCGTGCAGCAGCCGTGCCTTGGCGCGGTGGTTGCTGGTGAGACGCAGGGCGTAGGCGAGCAGCCAGGGGCTGCATCGGATCAGCACCCGGAGCAGCCGGCGCCAGCCCAGCAGGCGGCGCAGAAAGGGCAGCAGGGTGTCTCCCCGCGTGAGCGTGCCATCGAAGTCAAAGGCCGCAAGCACCAGCGGCTGCGCTTCGTTCACGGTTTCGGGCATGAGACCTGGCCGCAGTAGCGCACGCAGTAGGGGCAGCCCGTCATGGGCAGCCAGCCCGGGATGTTGTAGTAATGGCGGAAGACTTCGCCCAGCACGCCTTGGCGGTAGGCCTCGTAGTTGAAGTTGCGGCCTTCGACGTAGTGGAAGGTGACGCCGCTTTGCACTGCCGTGTAGGCCTGCACGCTGTCGAAATAGGGGGTGAAGTCGCTCAGCACCGGTGGGTCCGACAGCAGCACGCGGATCGTCTTGCCCTGGTAGATGGAATAGTCCACCAGCAGGTCATCCTGGCGCGCATGGAACTTGCCGGGACCGAAGACCGGCACATACTGGCCGATCTCGTAGCCGTAGACGGCGGCGGGCGAATAGCCGTCGGCCATGAGCACGGAGTCCGGCGTGCGCACCTGCGCCAGCAGCTCGGAGGTCTTCAGGGCGCGCACCATGGCGAAGTAGCGTGGTTTGCCTTCCCATTGCTCCACATGGGTCAGGGCGATGCCGCCCAGGGGCAGCACGTGCAGGGCCGTGAAGGCGGCCAGGCCCAGGGCGCAGTGGCGCAGCGCGGCCTGTGGCAGGGCGAATGCCAGCAGCACGAAGACGAAGGGGTAGAAGGCCAGCACCCAGTGCAGGCCCACGACCTTCTTCAAGGACAGCAGCGCGAAGAACAGCAGCGGCACCACGATGAGCACGCTGACCAGGCGCAGCTGGCGGGACGTGGCGAGCAGCACGGACCGGTGCCTGTAGCCCAGCCAGAGCAGGGCCGGGGTGAGCAGGTAGGCCAGCATGCCCAGGTACAGCAGGGGCTTGCGCAGTTCGAAAGCCGCGTCCTCATTGCGGTTGATGGCGTTGAACATGATGTTGGACCAGCCGTGGCTCATGTTCCACAGGAGATTGATGGCGGGTCCGGGCAGGGCGCACAGCACCAGCAGCAAGAGGCCGGGCCAGCGCTCGCGCCGGTAGGCCGCGAAATAGACCAGGTAGGCCAGGCCCAGCACGACCGAGAAATATTTCGAGAGGAAGGCGCAGCCGATGAACAGGCCCGAAAGCGCGTACAGCCCCCAGGTGCGGCCGTCCATCTGCGCGCGGCGCTCGGCGCGCAGCAGCATGGCCACCGAGAGCACGGACCAGAAGATCAGTGGTGTGTCGGTGGTGATCAGGGCGTTGATCCAGTTGATCGGGGCCAGCCAGAACAGCAGCACGGCCCAGGCTGCGCGCTCGCGGTTCAACGGCTTGAAGGCCCACCAGAGCATGGCGCCCAGGGCCAGGGGCAGCAGGACCACAGGCAGGCGGATGGCCCAGGTGGCCTCGCCAAACAGCGTGCGCATGAGCCAGATCAGCCAGCCCACCATGGGGGGGTGGTCGTAATAGCCCCAATCAGGGTAGACGCCCCACCAGTAGAAGAAGGCCTCGTCACCCGTGATGGGCAGGGCATGGGCGATCCACAGGCGTACCGCCAGGGCGGCCAGCGCGGTCACCAGCAGCCAGCGCGGGAGGTTGAAGGAGGAATCTTGGGGCGAGGGGGTCATCAGCGCAGCGAGATGTCTTTGCGAATCGCTGCACTATAAAGCAGGGCCAGGGCGCCGATGGCGACCGCCAGCCAGAGCGTCAGCAGGCGCACCAGCACGGTGATGGCCAGGGCCGTGGCCAGGGCAGCGCCTTGCAGCACCAGCAGACCGGACAGCAGCGCCTCGGTGCCGCCCAGGCCCGCAGGCAGCAGCGAAAGTGCGCCGCCCACCATGGCCAGGGCATAAAAGCCCGTGGCCAGCAGAGGATCGATGACGAGGCCGAGTTCCCGGCAGACCAGCCAGGTGGCCAGGCCCTGTGCGGCCCAGGCCA
>JBEIPS010000093.1:0-7966 GCA_040376915.1 Hylemonella sp. | reverse complement strand
GGTGTTGGCCACCGTGGGGGTCATCACGGCGGGAATGGCCGTGGTGACCATCGGCGGCATGTTCCCGCGGGCCGGCTTGATGATGACGCTGGGCATCTTCGCGCCCTTTGTGCTCTGGAGTTTTCTGCTCGGCAGTTTGCAAGCCGTTCTGCTGGCCTGCGGGGCGCTGGTCTACATCTCCATCCTGGTGGTCTGGTCGCGCGGCCTGTACCGCAACGTCGTCAACACCATGCTGCTGCGGCATGAGAACGACGAGCTTGTCCGGGAACTGAGCCGGGCAAAGGAAAGTGCCGAGCAGGCCAATCTGGAGAAGTCGCGTTTCCTCGCGGCGGCCAGCCACGACCTGCGCCAGCCCATGCAGGGGCTGTGGCTGTTCGTGGGCAACCTGCGACAGCAGTGGGGCCGCCCGGAGGCAGCGGGCATTCTCGACCACATCGAGAATTCGCTGGACGCGATGCGTGCGCTGTTCGACTCCTTGCTCAACATCTCCCAGCTGGATTCCGGCGGCGTCAAGCCCCGCCTGCAGGATGTGGCGATCCAGAGCGTGCTGGACCGTATCGAAGCGGAGTTTTCAACCGAGTGCGACCGCAGGATGCTGCGCTTCAAGGTCTGGCCCAGCGCCGCCTGGGTACGCACCGACCCGGCCATGCTGGACCGCATCCTGCTGAACTTCGTTTCCAACGCGGTGAAGTACACCCCCTCCGGCGGTGGCATCCTGGTAGGCTGCCGCCGTCGTGGAAACCAGCTTGAGATCCAGACCTGGGACAGCGGGCTGGGCATAGCCCCCGAACACCATGTCTCCATCTTCGACGAGTTCGTGCAGCTCAACAACCCGGAGCGCGACCGCAACAAGGGCCTGGGCCTGGGCCTGGCGATCTCGCGGCGCCTGGCCACCCTGCTCGACGCCACGCTGCGCCTGCGTTCGGCACCCGGACGAGGCAGCATGTTCTCGGTGACGGTACCGCTGGCCACGGCGTCCGCCCACGCCCTGCCCGACGCAGCAATACTGTCCGCCCCGTCGCTGCAGGGCCTGCGTCTGGCCTTTGTGGACGATGAACCCGGCATCGTGCAGTCGGCCCGGGCCATGTGCGAACGCTGGGGCATGCAGGTGATCGGCGCGGACAGCCTGGCGGCCTTGCTGCCGGCTCTGGGCGATGAGGCACCCGATGTCATCGTCACCGACTACCGCCTGCGCGACGAGCAGACGGGGCTGGCGCTCATTGAAGCCCTGCGTGCACGCTGGCCGCGGCAGCCGCCGCTGCCAGCGGCTCTGTTGACCGGTGACACCGAGACCGAGTTGCTGCCGCTGGTGCAGGCGCGCAATATCCAGGTGATCTACAAACCGATTTCAGCCGCGGGCCTGGCCGAGTCGCTCAGAGCTTTAGCCCCAGCCGCGCGGCCGCCAGCACCGCCTGCGTCCGGTTCGTGACGTGCAGGGCCCGCAGTACCGACGAGATATGGATCTTGACCGTGCCGGGGGCCAGCTTGAGTTCGTCGCCGATGATCTTGTTGGGTTTGCCCTGGACCAGCAGGGCCAGCACCTGCATCTGCCGGTCGGTCAGCACGGAAGGCCCATCGGGGCCTGATCCCAGGGCCGGCGCCGGGGCCAGCGCGCCTTCCCAGGCCGGATCGCCCGGGGTGTAGCTCCCGCCGGCCAGCACCCCGCGCAGGATCTCCAGGGTCTGTGGCGTGGAGAAGGTCTTGGGGATAAAGGCGACCGCACCGCGTTCCATGGCCTGCTGTACTTCGCCGGGGGTGTACTGCGCAGTGATGACGGCCACCCGCAAGCCGGGGTGCCGCTGCCGGATCAGGCCCAGTCCGGCCAGGCCGTCGATCACGGGCAGGCGCAGGTCGATGATGACGAGGTCAAGATCGGGTTTGTCACGCACCACGAGCATGGCTTCGTTCACATCGCTGGCCTCGTAGATCACGGCCTCCGGGTCCAGGCTGTGCAGCGTGAGCACCAGGCCGGTACGAACCAGGGCGTGATCGTCGATGACAAGGAATTTGAACACCACCGCATTGTAGAAACGCGGCCCGCCGTCACCAATAGGCTAAAAGGTCTAGGGCCGGCTTGCACCCGTCTCTCAGAAAGCGAACGGGCCCAGGCGCCGGGAGCCTCTACACTGCGGCCCATGAATTCCGCCCAGATTTCCGGTTTTTTCGCCACCCTCCAGGCCGCCAACCCCCAACCCGTCACCGAACTCGAATACACCACGGTCTTCGAACTGCTGACCGCGGTGCTGCTCTCGGCCCAGGCCACCGACGTGGGCGTGAACAAGGCCACACGCAAACTGTTCCCCGTGGCCAATACGCCGCAGCGGATCCTGGCCCTGGGTCTGGACGGGCTGGAGAGCTACATCAAGACCATAGGCCTGTACCGCAGCAAGGCCAGGCACCTGATGGAGACCTGCCGCATCCTGGTGGAACGCCATGGGGGTGAGGTGCCGCGCAGCCGCGAGGCGCTGGAAGCCTTGCCCGGCGTGGGCCGCAAGACGGCCAACGTGGTGCTCAACAGCGCCTTCGGTGAGCCGACCATGGCGGTCGACACGCACATCTTCCGCGTGGGCAACCGCACCGGCCTGGCGCCGGGCAAGACCCCCTATGAGGTTGAGATGAAGCTGCTCAGGCGCGTGCCCGAAAAGTACATGATCGACGCGCACCACTGGCTGATCCTGCACGGGCGCTATGTGTGCCAGGCACGCAAGCCGCAGTGCTGGGTGTGCAGCGTGGCGGGCTACTGCGACTTCAAGGACAAGACGCCAACGCCTTAGGGCCGGATCAGGGCATCCAGCACACCGGGCGCGAAGTGCCGCTCGATGTAATCGGCCAGGCCTTCGAACACCGACTCCAGCGTGGGCACACGGGCCGCGCCCTGCCGCCCGAACATCGCCTGCAGCGCGGCGGGGTCTTCGAACAGGCCGTGCAGGTAAAGGCCCAGCACGTTGCCTGCCGCGTTCTGCCAGGCCAGGCCAGGCATGGGCTCGCGCGCCACATCACCGACCGCCGCCATGGCCGGGTGCTGCGCGGTCTGGCCGTGGTGGATCTCGTAACCCGACACGGCCACATCCGTGAGCGCGGCCCAGGGGCCGGTCACCGCCCCAAAGGTGGCCCGCGTGCGCTGCACGGTCTTGGCCGGCTCGAAGGCCGTGACCAGGGGCAGCAGGCCCAGGCCGGGCGCGTTGCCGTCGATGCCGTGGGCGTCGATCAGGGCCTCGCCCAGCATCTGCAGGCCGCCGCAGACACCCAGCACCGCCCTGCCCTGCGCGGCGTGCGCGGCAATGGCACGGTCCAGGCCCTGTTCCCTGAGCCAGGCCAGGTCACCACTGGTGTGTTTGGACCCCGGCAGGATGACCCAGTCCACGCCCTGCAGTTCGGCCGGGCTGCGTGCCCAGCGCAGCGAGACACCGGGCACGTTCTTGAGCGGCTGGAATTCGTCGAGGTTGCTGATGCGCGGGTAGGCCACGACGGCGATGCGCGTGTGGATCTCACCACTGCCGCTGTGCCGGTCGTCGAACACCCCATCCTCTTCCGGCAGGCCGTGCGCGCGCCACATCGGCAAGGTGGCCACGGTGGGCACGCCCGTGAGGTCCTGCAGCATCTGCGGGCCGGGCGCGAGCAGTGCGGCGTCGCCACGGAAGCGGTTGAGCACGAAACCGTGGATCAGCGCGCGGTCGGCCTCGGGTATCAAAGCCCAGGTGCCGTAGAGATGGGCGAAGGCGCCGCCGCGGTCGATGTCGGTGACCAGCAGGCAGCGCGCCGCGGTGTGCCGCGCCACGCGCAGGTTGACGATGTCGCTGCTCGCCAGGTTGATCTCGGCCGGAGACCCCGCGCCCTCGATCACTACCACATCGTTTTCGGCCATGAGCTCGTCGAGCGCGCGCGCCACCACGGGCCACACCTTCTCGCTGCGGCCGCGCCAGTCCATGCGTGTCAGCGCCTCGTCCACCTGGCCCAGCAGCACGACCTGGCTATGCGTGTCGCGCTCGGGTTTGAGCAGCAGCGGGTTCATGCGCACCTCGGGCTCGGCCTTCGCCGCCAAGGCCTGGAAATACTGCGCGCTGCCGATCTCGCCGCCAGCGTTTGGCCGCTGGGCCGCCCCAAGGCCAAACACGGCCCCCTCGGGGGGCAGCGAGGACACGTCAGTGCCGAGCGTGGGGGCAACTACACGCGCGTTGTTGCTCATGTTCTGCGCCTTGTAGGGCGCCACCCTGAGCCCCTGGCGCGCGTAGTGGCGGCACAGGGCCGTGGTCAGCCAGCTCTTGCCGGCGCCGCTGGTCGTGCCCAGCACCATGACGGCACGTGCGCTCATCCTTGGATTCCCCGGTTGTGCTGCATCGTCAGTCCTCGATGCCGCGCTGGGCCGGGATGCCGGCGCGGAAGGCGTGTTTGACCAGGGTCATCTCGGTCACGGTGTCGGCCAGTGCGATCAGCTCCGGCGGGCAGCGCCGGCCGGTCAGCACCACGTGCACGTCCTTCGGGCGCTCGCGCAGCGTCTGCAACACCTCGTCCAGCGGCAGCCAGCCGTAGATCAGCGGGTAGGTGATCTCATCGAGGGTGACCATGAAATATTGTCCATCCAGGATGTCGGCGCGGGCGCGCGACCAGCCGGCCCGCGCGAGTTCGGCGGAATGGTCGAGGTCGCGGCTCTTCCAGCTGAAGCCGTCGCCCAGGCCTTCGACCGGGATGCCGAGCTGCTCGAAGACGCGGTGTTCGCCGAAGCGCGCGCCGTCGGGCTTGATGAACTGGTAGACCTTGACCGGCTTGCCGCGGCCATGCGCACGCATCGCCAGGCCGAAGGCGGCCGTGCTCTTGCCCTTGCCATCACCCGTATGGACGATGAGCAGGCCGCGGCGCTCGCCGGTGCGCGCGGCGTAGGGCTTGTCGGTGGGCGGGGTTTCGATCTGCATGGGCGTTCAAGGGCTTGCGGGCAGCGAGACCCACTGCCCTTCGACCGCCGCGATGCGGATGCGCTGGCCGAAGACCTGCTCCAGCGCACGGTGGGTGGCGGGGTCGGCGCAGGCGCCCTGGTGGCACACGCGGCCGCCGGCCATGATGACCATCTCGTCGGCGTGCAGGGCCAGCGAGAGTTCGTGCAGCACGCTGACCACGGTCCTGCCGCGGGCCACCAGGTCGCGCACCAGCAGCAGCCAGTCGACCTGGTGGGGCGGGTCCAGGTTGGCCAGGGGTTCGTCCATCAGCAGCACCTCGGCCTGCACGGCCAGCGCGCGGGCGAGCAGCACGCGCTGGCGCTCGCCACCCGAGAGCTGGCCCAGGGGACGGCCACGCCAGTCCCAGGCCTGCGTGGCGCGCAGGGCCTGCTCCACGGCGGCGTGGTCGGCCGCGCCGGGCGGTGCCAGCCAGGCCTGGTGCGGCAGGCGGCCCAGCAGGGCCACGTCGTAGATGGTGAGGTCCGCACCCGCGCTTTCGTTCTGGCCCAGCCAGGCCAGCTGGCGCGCGCGGGCGCCGCGCTCCATGGCGGCCAGCGGCTGGCCCAGCAGGCTGACCTGCCCCTGGTGGACAAGCAGCTGCGCCATGGCCTTGAGCAGGGTGGATTTGCCCGCACCATTGGGGCCGACGATGCTGGTCCAGCGGCCGGCGGGAAGGTCGAGGTCGATGCCGTGCAGGACTTCGGCCTCGCCCAGGCGGGCGTGCAGGCCGCGCGCGGCGAGTGCGACGGGCCTCACCGGATTGCCCTTCGCGCTCATGGCGCGCGCCCCAGCCCGCCGCGGCGGTGCATGAGCCAGAGCAGGTAGGTGCCACCGAGCACGGCGGTGAGCACGCCCACGGGCAGTTCCTGCGGCGCGAGCAGGCCGCGCGCCAGCGTGTCCGCCGCCGTCAGCAGCACGCCGCCCATCAGGCTGGAGAGCAGGATGAGGCGGCCATGTGTGGTCTTGGTCACCGAGCGCACCAGGTGGGGCGCGGCGAGGCCGACAAAACCGATCAGGCCGGTCTGCGCCACGGCCGCCCCGGTGGCCAGGGCCAGCACCAGCACCAGCACCGCGCGCAGAGCCGCCACCGGCAGGCCCAGGCTGGCCGCGGTCGCTTCGCCCAGCGTAAGGGCGTCCAGCACATGGCTGCCGGCCCAGGCCAGCACCAGGCCGGGCAGCAGCACGCCGGCCATCAGGGCGCAGGCGGGCCAGTCGACGAAGGCCGTCGAACCCAGGATGTAGGCCTGCAGGGTCTGCATGACTTCGGGCACCAGCAGCATGGTGAGCGAGCCCAGGGCGCCGAGCACCACGCCCACCACCACCCCGGCCAGCAGCAGCCGCAGGGTGTGTTGCACGCCATTGGCCAGCGCCAGCGTGAGCAGCACGGCGGCCATGGCGCCGGTGAAGGCGGCGCCGGTCAGGCCCAGCTGGCGCAGCCAGGGCACGGCCGCGCCGCCGCCCAGCAGGACCAGCGCCAGTGCCATGCCCAGCGAGGCGCCCGAGGCGCTGCCCAGCAGGTAAGGGTCGGCCAGCGGGTTGCGGAACAGGCCCTGGGCGATGGCCCCGGCCAGGCCCAGCAGCGCCCCGGCCAGCCAGGCCCCCAGGGTGCGCGGCAGGCGGATCTCCCAGACGAGCTGGGCGGCCAGTGCGTCACCGTCGAACAGGCGCGGGCGTTCCAGCCCGGTGCTGCCCATGCTGGCACCCAGCAGCAACAGCGCCAGGGTGAGCAGCAGCAGGACGGTGCCGAGCCACAGGGCGCGGCGCTGCTGGCGCAGTACATCTGTCATGGCAGCCCTCCCTGCCCGGCAAGGCACTGGACCATGAGGCGCGCGCCCTCGGCCATGCGCGGGCCGGCGCGCACCAGCACGTCGGACTGCTGCGGCGTGTAGACGCAGATGTGCTGCGCGCGGACGGCCCGCAGGCCGGACCAGCCGGGGCGCCGGGCCAGCACGCCGGCGTTGCTGTCGCCGATCATGATCACGTCGGGATCGGCGCGCACCACGAATTCGGGATTGAGCTTGGGGAAAGGCCCCATCTCGCCCGGCACGATGTTGCGCAGGCCCAGGCGCGTCATGGTCTCGCCGATGAAGGACTGCGCACTCGCCGCATAAGGCGCGCTGTTGACCTCGAAGTAGACGCTGTGCCCGCGCGCCTGCGGCGGCAGAGCCTGGGCCGCGGCCGTCATCGCCGCCTGGATTTCGCGCCAGACGCGCTGCGCGCCGCTGTGCGAGGGCACCCCCAGCAGCTGGCCCACCTGCTCCAGCACGTGCTGCACGCCGGCATGGCTGCGCGGCTCGAAGGCCGCGACGGTGAGGCCCAGGGACCGCAGGCGCGGCGCGGCGCGCGAAGAGGTGGCCAGCAGCACCAGGTCGGGCCGGAGCGCGACGATGGCTTCGATGCTGGGGTCCAGGCCGCCGCCGAGCTGGGGCAGCGTGCGCACATGGGCCGGGTGGTTGGAGTAGCGGTCCACGCCCACCAGGCGCCGGCACTCGCCGAGTTCGCACACGGTCTCGGTCAGCGAGGGCAGCAGGCTGACGATGCGCTGCGGCGGCTGCGCCAGCCGCACGGTCATGCCAAGGTCGTCGGTGAGTTCGATGGCGGCCTGCGCCGCCTGCCCTGCGAGCAGCAGGAGCACCAGCAGATACAGGCTCAGGCGTTCACGCATGGCGCGCCCCCCAGGCCATGATGTGGCGGTGCAGCTGCGCGACGCCGTCGGTCAGCGCGGCCGGTCCGGGCTGCAGGATGTCGGCGGACTTGATCTCGAACAGCTGCTGGTTCCTTATGGCCGGCACGTCCTGCCAGCCGGGCCGCGCCGCGACCTTCTCGGGGCGGAACTTCTTGCCGCACCAGGAGCCGACGATGAGCTCGGGGGCGCGGCGCACGATCTCCAGCGGGTCGGCCACGATGCGGTCCTTGCCCAGGGCCTGCGACGCCAGTTCAGGAAAGATGTCCTCCCCGCCGGCGATGCCGATGAGTTCCGAGACCCAGCGGATGGCGCTGATGGGCGGCTCGTCCCATTCCTCGAAGTAGACACG
>JBEIPS010000136.1:0-4368 GCA_040376915.1 Hylemonella sp. | reverse complement strand
CTCCTGTGCGGCAATGACGGTGGCCACGCCGATGCTGACCGTCAGGTACTCCGCCACGGGTGAATCCTCGTGCGGGATACGGGCCTGGACGATCTCGTCCATGCAGCGCTGCGCCACGGTCATGGCCACATCGCTGTCGGCCCCGGGCAGCAGCACCGCAAACTCTTCACCGCCGTAACGCGCGACCAGCTCACCCGAGCGCTGCGCGCAGTCGTAGAGGATGGAGGCCACCTGGCGCAGGCAGGCGTCGCCGGCCAGATGGCCGTAGCGGTCGTTGTAGCGCTTGAAGTGGTCGATGTCGAGCAGCAGCAGCGAGATGGGCTGATCGCTGCGCATGCTGCGCTGCCATTCGGTATAGAGGTGCTGGTCGAACTGGCGGCGGTTGGCCAGGCCGGTCAGGCCGTCGGTGGCAGACAGCTGCTCAAGCTGCTGGTTGCTGCGCTCCAGGGCGATGCTCTTCTGCACCAGCTCGGTCACGTCCAGACGCGCCATGACCAGGCAGCCCGAGGGCGTGCTGATTTCATACAGGTGGGCCCAACGGCCATCGGGCAGGGGGCGCAGCAGGGGCCGGCTGAGCTTGCCGCGCGCGGCCAGGCGCTCGCGCAGCCAGTCTTCCTCCCGGCCCAGGGCATCGGGCACGGCGCCGCGCTCCAGGGCCTGGCGCAGGATGGATTCGAAGGACTGGCCGATGAGCTCACCGCCATAACGGTAAGGGGCCATCTCGGCCGCCAAGTGGTTGTAGAGCACCAGCCGGTCGTGCTGGTCATAGATGGCCACGCCCAGGGGCAGGGCCTCGATGGCCTCCTGCAGACACTGGTAGCTCATCTCCAGGGCCTGGCGCTCGTACTCGCCGTTGAGCACATGGCGCACCACGGCCCGGCACAGCACCAGCAGGCCCGGCAGGAGCACCAGCCCCAGCCCGATGGCCATCCAGGTGGGCAGGCCGGGCGGGGCCAGCAGGATCGCGCTGCCGGTCAGGCCCGCGGCGGCCAGCAGGACGAGCAGGGCCAGCGACGTCAGCCAGCGATGGCCCGTCATGTCCACAAAATCCGCCAGATGCTTCACCGGGAACCTGATGAGTAAAGGGACTTGCGCCCCCAAAAAAGCCTGCGGGGCACACCGGCCATCTCATTGCCGGTGTGCCCCTTGCCTGATGGCTGTGACAGCAGCAACTCCAATGTAGGCAAACCCGCAGGCTCTGCCTATCCCCCAAAAGGGTCATAGGGCAACACATTCCATCCCGCCAGACGAAATGGAGCACGCGCTAAACTGAATGAATGCCCAGTCCCCGGCCAGCTTCCCACCCCCATTGGTGGGCCGACGTGCACCGTTCGCCGGTGGCCAACCTGCGCCTGGGCATCTGCCTGAGCTTCATCGCCGGGGCGACCAACGCCGGCGGCTTCCTCGCCATCGGCCAGTACACCTCCCACATGACCGGCCTGCTGTCCTCGGTGGCAGACAACCTGGTACTGGGCCAGTTCGCGCTGGTCGCGGCCAGCCTGGCGGCCATCGCGGCCTTCGTGGGCGGGGCCATGACCACGGCGCTGATGGTCAACTGGGGCCAAAGGCGCCAGCTGCGCAGCGCCTTTGCCCGCCCGCTGGCGCTGGAAACCAGCCTGCTGCTGGTCTTCGGCCTGTTCGGCGCGGCGATCAACCTGCACGCCGAGCTGTTCGCGCCGCTGACCGTGCTGCTGCTGTGCTACATCATGGGCCTGCAAAACGCGGTGATCACCAAGGTGTCGAATGCCGAGATCCGTACCACCCACGTGACCGGCCTGGTCACCGACATCGGCATCGAGCTGGGCAAGCTGGCCTATTTCAACCGCTCACCCGCCCCGGCCAAGGTGGTGGCCAACCGGCGCAAGCTGCGCATCCACCTCGCGCTGGTGGCGGCCTTCTTCGCCGGCGGCCTGCTGGGCGCCCTGGGCTTCAAGCTCTGGGGCTACCTCACCACCCTGCCGCTGGCCGCCCTGCTGGGCCTGCTGGTGTCGGGGCCGCTGCTGTACGACCTGCGCCACGGCCGCCTGGCGCCGCCCGCCGCACCGGGCTGAAAAGCAGGCCGCCACGGCAGCCCCGGGAGTACACTGAACCGCTATGCGCGTTGCCGAATCCGTTCGAACACTGGCCGCATTCCGCCCCAAGCTGCTCGACACCCTGCCCGGCTACAGCCGCACGCATTTCGCCCGCGACCTGGGTGCCGGCCTCACCGTCGGGGTGGTGGCCCTGCCCCTGGCCATGGCCTTTGCCATCGCCTCCGGGCTCAAGCCCGAGGCCGGTCTCTTCACGGCCATCATTGCCGGTTTCATCATCTCCGCCCTGGGCGGCAGCCGCGTGCAGATCGGGGGGCCGGCCGGCGCCTTCATCGTCATCGTCTACGGCATCCTGGAGCGCTACGGCCTGGCCAACCTGATCATCGCCACGGCCATGTCGGGCGTGCTGCTCTTCCTCATGGGCATGTTCCGGCTGGGCACGCTGATCCGCTTCATCCCCGTGGCCGTGGTGATCGGCTTCACCAACGGCATCGCCGTGCTCATCCTGCTGTCCCAGGTCAAGGATTTCCTGGGCCTGGAACTGGCCAGCGTGCCGTCGAGCTTCTTCGCCCTGCTCGGCGCCCTGGGCAATGCCCTGCACACCACCAGGCCCGCCGCGCTGGGCATCGCCCTGGGCTCTCTGCTGCTGGTGGTGGTCTGGCAGCAGGCCATGCCGCGGCTGGGGCCGGCCAAGCTGCCCTTCACGGGCAAGCTCACCGTGGTGCCCGGCTCCATCGTCGCGCTGCTGGTCGCCACGCTGCTCAGTCGCCTGCTGGACCTGCAGGTCGAGACCATAGGCAGCAGGTTCGGCGGCATCCCGGCCGCCCTGCCGGCCTTTGCCTGGCCGGACTTCAGCTGGAGCACGGCGCGTTTTCTGCTCATGCCCGCGCTCACCCTGGCCCTGCTGGGCGCCATCGAATCCCTGCTCTGTGCCCGCATCGCCGACGGCCTGACCGAAGACCGCCACAACCCCAACCAGGAACTCATGGCCCAGGGCCTGGCCAACTTCATCACACCCTTCTTCGGCGGCATGCCGGCCACGGGCACCATCGCCCGTACCGTCACCAATGCCAAGAGCGGGGCCTACAGCCCGGTGGCGGGCATGGTGCATGCGCTCACGCTGCTGGCCGTGGTCCTGGTTGCGGCGCCCCTGGCCAGCCACATCCCGCTGGCCGCGCTGGCCGGCATCCTGGTCTACGTGGCCTGGAACATGGGCGAATGGCGGGCCTTCGTGCAGCTGCGTCAGTACCGCATGCCCTACCGCATCACCCTGCTGGCGGTGTTCGGGCTGACCGTCGTCGTGGACCTGACGGTGGCGGTGGAGGTGGGCCTGATCGCCGCCTGCCTGACTTTCATCTACCGCATCTCCAGCCTGACACGGGCCGAGGCCGTCAGCGCCCAGGACCAGCCCCTGCTGGCCGGCCAGGAGGGCCAGGTGCAGGCCTGGCGGCTCTACGGCGCCCTGTTCTTCGGCGCCGTCAAGCTGGTCGAAGACATGGAACGCCAGCTCCCCGCGCGCGCCCTGGTGCTGGACCTGAAGAACCTGATCTATGTGGACTCCTCGGGCGCCGACACCATGATGGACCTGGCGCGCACCTGCCAGCGGCACGGGGTGCGCCTGATCGTCTGCGGCCTGGCCCACCAGCCCCTGGACATCGCCCGGCGCAGCGGCCTGCTGGAACAGCTGCCGGTACGGGATGTCTGCCCGGACCTGGCCAGCGGGCTGGCCGCCGCCGCAACCCCGGCTTCCGCGCCCTGAATACCCCGCCAGCCCTGGCGACAGGGCGCCCTGGAGCAAGTGGCTAAAATGGCCGGTTCCAGTCGACAAGGTTTAGCCCCATGCATCTCTTCCGCCGCCCTGACTACCAGTCCGACGCCACCCAGTTCATCAACCAGCTCAAGACCGCCAAGCCGGATCTGGAAGCCCGCCAGCGCCAGGGCCGCGAGCTGCTGTGGGACAAGGCCGTGGACCGCCAGGCGCAGGAGGGCTACCAGTCCGCCCGCGTGGCGCAGACGCCTTACGTCTACCAGACCAGCGGCACCAAGTAATCGACGGGCCACGCCCGCGAACCAGCCTTCTAGGGCCTGTTCACACTAATTTCACAAGATGCGTTGCGGATCAAAAAAGTCATGCGGTAGGCGCGTGGACGCCGCCGGGGTCATCCCCCGGCAAGTCCGCGCAACACCCCGCATGGCTTTTTTGGCCGCAACCCGAAGGGAACGTGGTTAAAACCGCGCCACTCGTTGTTGCACTCCTAGCCCAGGCAGCCAGCCTGGGCGTCGTCGCGCGCCTAGATTGGCGCGGTTTTAACCACGTTCGCACTTGCGAAATTAGTGT
>JBEIPS010000108.1:0-6501 GCA_040376915.1 Hylemonella sp. | reverse complement strand
GCTTGCGGTCCAGCTTGATGACCTTGAATTCCAGGGTCTTGTTCTCGTACGGAGACAGGTCCTTGGTCGGACGGGTGTCAACCAGCGAGCCGGGCAGGAAGGCGCGGATGCCGTTGACCAGCACGGTCAGGCCGCCCTTGACCTTGCCGGAGGTGGTGCCGGTGACGAATTCGCCGGTTTCCAGGGCCTTTTCCAGGCTCATCCAGGAAGCCAGACGCTTGGCGGTGTCACGCGACAGGATGGTGTCGCCGTAACCGTTCTCGATGGAGCCGATGGCCACCGAGACGAAGTCGCCAACTTGCACTTCGAGCACGCCCTGGTCGTTCTTGAATTCCTCGACGGGGACATAGGCCTCGGACTTGAGGCCGGCATTCACGACGACGAAGCTGTGCTCGATGCGCACGACTTCGGCGGTGATCACTTCACCCGGACGCATTTCGGTGCGTGTCAGGGATTCTTCAAACAGGGCGGCAAAAGATTCAGACATGTAATTTCCTAGACCATCTGGGCGTCCACGAAGGGGATCGTGGCGTGACAGTCGCACCATTGCGACTGGGGATCAGCTTTCGATGGCAGTTTGTGCGGATGTTCCGCGGGTTAAGTTGTTGATCCACACGGCCGTGCGCTTAGCGAGCGCGAAGGGAGCCGGGTGGGCCTCTCCAGCCGCTCAGACAGGTCCGAACGGCTGTTTGCCCTGCCACCAGTCCAGCACGAGATCCACCGACTCTTCAATCGACAGATCCGAGTTGTCCAGCAACCGGGCGTCCTGTGCCGGTTTGAGAGGTGCAACGCTGCGGGACATGTCCCGGGCATCACGCGCTTCCAGATCGGCACGAAGGGTTTCGATTGTAGTCGAAAATCCCTTTGAAATCAACTGCTTATGGCGCCGTTCGGCCCGTTTGGCGGCGCTGGCGGTCAAAAACACCTTGAGCGGGGCGTCGGGGAAGATCACCGTGCCCATGTCGCGCCCGTCGGCCACCAGGCCGGGCAGGCGGGCAAAGCTGTGCTGCAGGGCCACCAGGGCGGTGCGTACGGCCGGCAGGGCCGAGACCTTGGAGGCGTTCATGCCGCCGTTCTCGCTGCGGATGGCGAGGCTGACGTCTTCGCCGTCCAGGAGCACGCGCTCACCCACAAAACGCACGGGCAGGCGTTCCGCCAGGGCGGCGATGGCCGCCTCGTTGGCCGGCTCCAGGGCCAGACCGGCGCGCAGGGCCGCCAGGGCGGTGACGCGGTAGAGGGCGCCGGAATCCAGCAGGTGGTAACCCAGGCGCTCGGCCAGCAGCGCCGCCAGCGTGCCCTTGCCGGAGGCGGTGGGGCCGTCCACGCAGAGGATGGGCACGGTGCCGGTTTGCGGTGTGGTGACGGAAAACAGGGCCTCGAAGTAATCGGGGAAGGTCTTGGCCACGCACTTGGGGTCCAGGATGCGCACGGGCCGGCCGGCCGGGTTGAAGGCCGCCAGCGAGAAGCACATGGCGACGCGGTGGTCGTCGTAGGTATGGATGGCGGCCGCTTTCCAGCCGGAGCGCACGAGCGGCGTGATGCGGATGTAGTCCGCGCCTTCCTCCACCGTGGCGCCCAGCTTGCGCAGCTCGGCGGCCATGGCGGCGATGCGGTCGGTTTCCTTGACGCGCCAGCTCGCAATGTTGCGCAGGGTGCTGGGGCCGTCGGCGTAGAGCGCCATCACGGCCAGGGTCATGGCGGCGTCGGGAATGTGGTTGCAGTCCAGGTCGATGGCCTTGAGCGGCCAGCTGCCCCGGGAGATTTCGAGCCAGTTGGGGCCGCCCGTCACGTGCGCGCCCATCTGGCGGGCGGCGTCGACGAACTTGATGTCGCCCTGGATGGAGCTTTCACCCACACCCTCGATGCGCACCGGCGCAGCTGCGGTGGCGGCAATGGCGCCCAGGGCGATGAAGTAGCTGGCCGAGGAGGCGTCGGCCTCCACGTGCAGCACCCCGGGCGACTGGTAGCGGCTGCCGGCGGGAATGGTGAAACGCTGCCAGCCCTCACGGCGCACCGTGATGCCGTAGCGTTGCAGGAGGTTGAGCGTGATCTCGATATAGGGTTTGGAGATCAGCTCACCGACGACCTCGATCACGATGTCTTTGCTCGCGACCAGGGGCAGGGCCATCAGCAGGGCGGTCAGGAACTGGCTGGAGACGTCGCCGCGGACCTTGATCGGGGCCTCGAGCTTCAGGTCGGGGCGGCCGATGCGCAGCGGGGGATAACCTTCGTTGCCGAGGTAGTCGATCGTGCAACCCAGCGGGCGCAGCGCGTCGACCAGATCGCCGATGGGGCGTTCGTGCATGCGCGGCACACCCGAGAGTTCGAAGTCGCCACCCAGCACGGCCAGGGCAGCGGTCAGTGGGCGCATGGCGGTACCGGCATTGCCCATGAAGAACTTCAGGGCAGTGGCGGGCAGCTTGCCGTCCAGGCCGTCGATGACGACCGTGCTGCCGTCCTGTTGCACACCGCAGCCCAGCTGGCGCAGGGCGGCCAGCATGACACGGGTGTCGTCGGAATCGAGCAGGTCGTGCAGGGTGGTGCGGCCGCGGCACAGGGCCGAAAGCAGCAGCACGCGGTTGGAGATGCTCTTGGAGCCCGGCAGCAGCACGCGGCCGTGCGCGCCGGCCAGGGGCGGCAGGTCGAGAAACGCGGTGGAAAACATCGGGGCGGGATTACCGGCGGTTCTTGTTCATGCTCCAGTTGGCACGGGCCTGGCTGGCCTGTCCGATCAGCTCTTCGAGCGCGTCGGCGTTGCCGTTGGAGATCATGAGTTCGAGAGCCTGCAGATTGCGCTGGAAGAACTTGGCCTGGGTCAGCAGCTCTTCGCGGTTGGAGATCATGATGTCGCGCCAGATGTGCGGGTCGCTGGCGGCGATGCGCGTGAAGTCACGGAAACCGGGGCCGGCCAGGGAGAGGAAGTCCTTGCCCTGGTTCTGGCCTGTGATGGAGTTCATCAGCGCGAAGGCGATCAGGTGGGGCAGGTGGCTCACCGCGGCAAAAGCCGCATCGTGCGACTCGGGTGTCATCTTGAGCACATGGCAGCCCAGGGCGGACCAGACGTCGATGGCCTGCTGGACCTGCGTTGCATGGGTGCGGTCCAGGGGGGTGAGGATGATCTGCTTGCCCGAATACAGGTCGGGATCGGCATGTTCCACGCCCGAGACTTCCTTGCCCGAGATGGGGTGGGCCGGCACGAAGGAGCCGACCTGCTCGCGCAGGGCGCGTCGTGCGGCGTCGACCACGTCACGCTTGGTCGAGCCCACGTCCATGATCAGCATCTGCGGCGTGACCAGGTGCTTGATGGCCTTGAAGGTGGCTTCGGTGGCCGAGACCGGCACGGCGATCAGAACGATGTCGGCGCCCGAGACGGCCAGCAGCGCCGAAGGGGCTTCAACGTCGATCACGCCCATGGCGCGGGCGCGCTCGGTGGTGGAGGGTGACTTGCTGTAGCCGACCACGCGTTTGACCAGCCCGGCACGTTTGAGCGCCAGGGCAAATGAACCGCCCATGAGGCCGCAACCGATCAGACCCAACTGTTCAAACATCATTCACTCACCGGATAGGTGCCCAACACCTTGTAGAACGCGCACAGGCTTTGTAGCTCTTGCAGCGCGGCTGCGACATGGGGCTGGGACGTGTGGCCCTGGATGTCGATGTAGAAATAGTATTCCCATTGTCCCGATCGTGCCGGGCGCGATTCGAAGCGTGTCATGGACACGCCGTGTTTTTTCAAGGGAACCAGCAGATCGTGCACGGCGCCCGGGCGATTGGGCACCGAGACGATCAGGCTCACGCAGTCCTTGCCCGAGCTCTCCGGGGTGGCCAGGGTCTGCGGCAGGCAGACCACGGCAAAACGGGTGCGGTTGTAGGCGTCGTCCTGGATGGCGTGGGCCACCACGTGCAGGCCGAACTCGCTGCCAGCGCGTTCACTTGCGATGCCGGCCCAGGCCGGGTTGGTCGTGGCCAGGCGCGCGCCTTCGGCGTTGCTGGCCGCGGCATGGCGCTCGGCGTGCGGCAGGTGGGTGTTGAGCCAGTTCTGGCACTGGGCCAGGGCCTGGGGGTGGGCATAGACCGCGGAGATGCCTTCGAGCGAATCGGACTGGCGCAGCAGGTTGTGGCGTACGAGCAGGCTGGTCTCGCCGATCACGTGCAGGGGCGAGGCGAGGAAAAGATCAAGCGAGCGCGAGACCATGCCCTCGGTGGAGTTCTCCATGGGCACCACGCCGTACTGGGCGCTGCCCGCGGCGGTGGCGCGGAAGACCTCGTCGATGCTGCCGCAGGGCATTCGTTCGATGCTGGAGCCGAAGAACTGCAGGGCCGCCTGTTCGCTGAAGGTGCCGGCCGGTCCGAGATAGGCCACGCGCTGTGGCGCTTCCAGGGCTCGGCAGGCCGACATGATCTCGCGCCAGATGGTGGCCACGCTTTCGCGCTTGAGCGGTCCGGGGTTGCCGGTCTGCAGGCCGGTGATGACCTGGGCCTCGCGTTCGGGGCGGAACACGGGCGAACCTTCGACCTTCTTGATCTCGCCGACCTCGTGCGCCAGTGCGGCACGGCGGTTCAGCAGGGCCAGCAGCTCCTGGTCCAGCGCGTCGATCTGGGTGCGCAGTTCGGGAAGGGTCTTGGCCATGGCTCAGCTTTGCGTGCGCTCGAATTCTCGCATGTAGGCCACCAGGGCCTGCACGCCTTCGAGCGGCATGGCGTTGTAGATGCTTGCGCGCATGCCGCCGACCGACTTGTGACCCTTGAGCTGCAGCAGTCCGGTGGCCTTGGCGCCAGCCAGGAAGGCCTCGTTGCGCGACTCGTCGCGCAGGAAGAAGGGCACGTTCATGCGCGAGCGGCAGTCCTTCGCGACCTTGTTCACGTAGAACGGCGAGCTGTCGATGTAGCTGTAGAGCAGCTCAGCCTTGGCGATGTTGCGTGCTTCCATGGCCGGCACACCGCCCAGCTTCTTGAGCCACTGGAAGATCAGACCGGCCATGTAGATGGCATAGGTCGGCGGGGTATTGAACATGGACTGGTTGTCGGCCACGGTCTTGTAGTCGAAGGCGCTCGGGCAGGCTGGCAGGGCGTGGCCCAGCAGGTCTTCGCGTACGACGACCAGGGTCAGGCCAGCCGGGCCGATGTTCTTCTGCGCGCCGCCATAGGCCAGCCCGACGCGCGACCAGTCCACGGGGCGCGAGGCCACATGCGATGAGAAGTCGATCACCAGCGGGGCCTGGGAACCCAGGGCCTTCAGGTCAGGCAGCTCGTGGAACTCGATGCCGTGGATGGTCTCGTTGGAGCAGACATGCACGTAACTGGCGCCGGGGCTGAGCTTCCAGCTGCCCGGCGCGGGAAGGTGCGTGAAACCGCCGGTCTCGTCACTGGCGGCAATGTTCACGCTGCAGTATTTGCGCGCTTCCTTCTGTGACTTCTGGCTCCAGGCGCCGGTGACGACGCAGTCCACCGTGCCGCCGCGCGAGAGGTTCAGCGGCACGATGGCGTTTTCCGCCAGGCCGCCGCCCTGCATGAAGAGGATGTGGAAGTTCTTCGGTATCGCCAGCAGCTCGCGCAGGTCGGCCTGCGCCTGCTCGTAGATGCTGATGAACTCCTTGCCGCGGTGGCTCATCTCCATCACGCCCATGCCGCTGCCGTGCCAGTCCAGCATTTCGCTGGCAGCCTGCTGCAGCACTTCGGGTGCGATGGTGGCCGGGCCGGCGGAGAAGTTGTAGGGACGCTGCATCAGGATGCGTCGTCCGCTTCGCCAGGCTCACCCTCGGCGCCTTCGACCCCGTTGGCGTCGTTCTCGACGATGCGCTGCAGGCCGCTGAGCTTGGCGCCTTCGTCCAGGCCGATCAGGGTCACGCCCTGGGTGGCGCGGCCGAGTTCGCGGATCTCGGCAACGCGGGTGCGCACCAGCACACCCTTGTCGGTGATCAGCATGATCTCGTCGTCAGCGTGCACCAGGGTGGCCGCGACGACCTTGCCGTTGCGCTCGCTCTGCTGGATCGCGATCATGCCCTTGGTGCCGCGGCCGTGGCGCGTGTATTCCAGGATGGAGGTGCGCTTGCCGTAGCCGTTCTCGGTGGCGGTCAGCACGCTTTGCTGCTCGTCCTCGGCCACCAGCATGGCGATCACGCTCTGGCCGTCATCCAGTGTCATGCCGCGCACGCCGCGCGCATTGCGGCCCATGGGGCGCACGTCGTTTTCGTCGAAGCGCACGGCCTTGCCGCCGTCGCTGAAGAGCATGACATCGTGCTGGCCATCGGTCAGTGCCGCACCGATCAGGAAGTCGCCCGGGTCCAGGTCCACGGCGATGATGCCGGCCTTGCGCGGGTTGCTGAATTCGTCCAGCGTGGTCTTCTTGACCGTGCCCATGCTGGTGGCCATGAACACATAGTGGTCGGCCGGGAAGCTGCGGTTGTCCCCGGTCAGCGGCAGCACCACGTTGATCTTCTCGCCCTCCTGCAAGGGGAACATGTTGACGATGGGGCGGCCGCGCGAGCCGCGCGAACCGGC
>JBEIPS010000174.1:0-2794 GCA_040376915.1 Hylemonella sp. | reverse complement strand
TTTCCCACGCTGCTCCTGGTGCTGCCCCTGGTGCGCAAGGCCACGGCCGCCATCGTGGATGTCGCCTGAAACCAAGGGACACCCTCAACCCATTCGCGCCAGCATGGTCTCCATGTCTTTCATCATGGCCGAGAGATCGGCCTTCTGCTCTTCGCCTGGCGCCAGGCGCGATTCGAGTTCCTGCTCCATGAAGCAGACCGTCATGCGCAGGTAGGTGCTGTCCAGGGCCTTGCGCACGGCCGAGAACTGCTGGCCTATCTTCAGACAGCTTTCACCGTCTTCGATCATGCGCTGGATGCCGCGCAGCTGGCCTTCGGCGCGGCGCAGGCGGTTGAGGATCTCGGTGCGGGTGCCGCTGTCATGCAGCACGGCGGGGTCGCAGTCGGCCTCGACCTGGGCCGGGCTGGTGTTCTTGGCCATGGTGGAACTCCTTACTTGAGCTGCTGACCTGCGGCGTCTCGCACGCTCACGCGCACGGGGATGCCCTGGGCCACGCTGGCGCCCACGGTGCAGAAATCCTCGAACTGGGCGAGCACGCGGTCCAGGTGCTGCAGGCCGGCCGCGGGCACGCCCAGGGTCAGCGCCACGTCCAGGCCCAGCACGCGCATGCGGTTTTCGGCATTGCGACCCACCTCGGCGGTGACCTCACAGGTGATGGGCTCGGGCGCCTGCTTGAACTTGCGCAGCGCGAACAGCAGCGAATCCGACATGCAGTTGCCCACGGCGGCGGCCAGCAGCTGCAAGGGCGTGGGCCCCTGGCCCTGACCCAGAGGCGGGTTCTCGTCACCCACCAGCGTCGGGATACCCGCGCCGAAGTCGATGGTGAACTGGAAATCCTGCTGCTGGCGCAGCACGACATGGGGCAGGGACTCGCTCATGATGGTTCCTTATTTGCTGCAGGCGCTGCCGCCTTCCGGCACGCCCAGCTTCTTGAGCAGGATGCCGGGCGGGCAGAAGCCGGTGATGCCGGACTGGAACAGGTTGAAGCCGGCAAAGGCGGTCAGGGCCAGGAACCAGGGGCTCACGAAGATCGGGCTGCCTTCGACGCCGAGGGCCAGCGAAAGCATGACAACAAAGCCGGCGAAGATGCGGATGTAACGTTCAACAGTCATTTTTGACTCCTAGGTTTCAGGTTGCGGATACGGGAAGCAGGGGCGTGCCGTCGTCCTGCTCATGCTGGCGACGGTAGAGCGCGTAATAGAGCACGGGGATGACCACCAGCGTGAGCAGGGTCGAGACCAGGATGCCGAAGATCAGCGAGATGGCCAGGCCGTTGAAGATGGGATCGTCCAGGATGAAAAAGGCGCCGATCATGGCGGCTAGGCCCGTGAGCGCGATGGGCTGGGCGCGCACGGCGGCGGACTGCACCACGGCGTCGCGAAAGCGCATGCCCTGGGCCACCTGCAGCTCGATGAAGTCCACCAGCAGGATGGAGTTGCGCACGATGATGCCGGCCAGCGCGATCATGCCGATCATGGAGGTGGCGGTGAACTGCGCGCCCAGCAGGGCGTGGCCCGGCATCACGCCGATGATGGTCAGCGGAATGGGCGCCATGATGACCAGGGGCGTGGTGTAGGAGCGGAACTGCGCCACCACCAGCAGGTAGATCAGGATCAGCCCCACGCCATAGGCGGTGCCCATGTCGCGGAAGGTCTCGTAGGTGATCTGCCATTCGCCGTCCCACTTGAGGGCGTACTGGCGGAAGGTGTCGGTGGGCTGGCTGATCCAGTATTCCTTGAGCTCACCCGTGCCCGGCAGTGCGGCCGCCTCCAGCTTGGGGCGGATGGCGAACAGGCCGTAGAGCGGCGAATCCAGCTTGCCCGCCATGTCGCCGAAGACGTAGCTCACGTGGGCCAGGTCCTTGGTGTACAGCGGCTTGTCGATCACGCCGCGCTCCACGCGCACCAGCTCCGACAGGGGCACCAGCTGACCGTTGGCCGCGCGCATGGGCAGGGCCAGCAGCGCGTCCAGGCCCAGCTGCTGCTCGCGCGGCAACTGCAGGCGCACGGGCACCGGGTACTTGGACTGGGCGTCGTGCAGCCAGGCGGCGTCAGTGCCCGACAGCGCGGCCGAGACGGTCTGGGCCACCGCGGCCACCGGGATGCCCAGGGATTCGGCGCGCTGGCGGCGCACACGCAACCAGGCCCGGGGCGCGTCTTCCTTGAGCGAGGTGTCGATACCCACGATATCGGCTGTTTCGCCATAGGCCTGGGCCACGCGCTGCGCCAGCTGCTGGCGCCCGGCTTCGTCGGGGCCGTAGATTTCGGCCACCAGCGGGCTCATGACGGGCGGGCCGGGCGGCACTTCGACCACCTTGACGCGCGCGCCGTGTTTGACGCCGATCTGTTCCAGCGCGGGACGCAGGCGTTGCGCGATGGCGTGGCTCTTGTCGCTGCGGTGCTGCTTGTCGACCAGGTTGACCTGCAGGTCCCCCTGCTCGGCCTCGGCACGCAGGTAGTACTGGCGCACCAGGCCGTTGAAGGTGATGGGCGAGGCCGTGCCTGCGTAGCCCTGCAGGTCCTGCACCTCGGGCTGTTGCGCGAGGAAGGCGCCCAGCTCGTGCAGGGTGGCGGCCGTGTCTTCCAGCGGGGTACCCGCCGGCATCTCGACCAGCACCTGGAACTCGCTCTTGTTGTCGAAGGGCAGCATCTTGAGCACCACACCGACGAAGGAGGAGGGCACCAGGGTCAGCGCCACGGAGAGCAAGAGCGCGCCGCCGATACCGGCCAGCAGCAGCAGGCGCTGGCGTGAACTGGCGAGGAAGGGCGTGAGCACGCGGGTGAACAGGGTCTGC
>JBEIPS010000079.1:0-9920 GCA_040376915.1 Hylemonella sp. | reverse complement strand
CTCAATATGCAGATCCGCCTGCAGGCCGACAACGGCAAACCCACGGTGGTGGCCGACCCCGACGGCGAGGTGGCTGGCATCTACAAGTCCGTGGCACGCCAGGTGGCCCTGTCGATCGCAGCCAAGAACAAGGACTTCTCGAGCAAGTTCCCGAGCATCACGATCTCCAAGGAGACGTGAAGCGGTTTGCATAGGTCGGGTCCTGTAGGATTCGGCCATGAACCTGCTCGTCTCCATGCGTTACCTCGTCGCTCTCGACGAGCACAAGCATTTCGCACGCGCAGCCCAGGCCTGTTTTGTCACGCAGCCGGCCCTCTCCAACGCCCTGCGCGCGCTGGAGGAGGAGTTCGGCTCGCCCATCGTGCGCCGTGGCCGCACCTTCGTGGGTTTCACCCCCGAGGGCGAGCGCCTGCTGGAGAGCGCACGGCGCATGCTGCGCGAGGAGCAGCTGCTCAAGCAGGACCTGAGCAGCGTCAGTGGCCAGCCCCAGGGGCGCCTGGGCATCGGCGTCGTGCCCTCGGCCGAACCGGTGGCCGCGCGTTTTGCCGCCATGCTGCAGGGGCGTCACCCGGGCATCACGCCCGTGGTGCGCTCCATGAGCTCGCAGGAGATCGAAGCCGGGCTGGAAGAACTCACGCTGGACATGGGCCTGGGTTTCATCGAGCGGGTGCGGCCCGGTGCCCTGCAGACCCTGCCGCAGTACACCGAACATTACTTCCTGGTGCGCAAGGCCGAGCAGCCTGCCGAGCGGGGCATGCGTTTTGGCGAGCCCATGGCCTGGCAGGAGGCCGCCAAGCTGCCCCTGTGCCTGATGACCTCGGAGATGTACAACCGCCACATCGTGGACGGTGCCTTCCACGAGGCGGGGGTCAAGGTGCGGCCGATGCTGGAAACCAATTCCCTGCTGACCCTGGCCCTCAGCGCTGTCGGCGGTGCGGTCTGCTGTGTCATGCCCGGGGCGCTGGTGGGGGCAGTGCGCGCCTACCGCGAGCTGGAAGCCCTGCCCCTGACCGGCCCCGAAGTGCGTACTTCCATTGGGTTCATGGTGCAGACGGCCGAGCGCCATTCCCGCCCACTGGAGGCGGCCCTGACCCTGGCGCAGGACGCGGCCTGGCTGCGCCATGCGGCCGCCCACAGCGGGCTGCTGCACGCCTGATTGCCGGATCAGGGCTTCGCGCCCCTTTTTTAATAAGAATTACTGTTATCTACCGCACTGCATCATTTAGTTTTTGAATGATGACATGTCCCGATGGAATTTGACCCCTGGCTGGGGCCGCATGAAACTCCGTGCATAGTTAGTTATGTACCGAGGGACATACCCATGAATCATCCGGGCCGTAAAGGCGAAATCCAGGCCGTGGTCGTCGCCACTGTCGACGACCTGCGGGAGCGCATCCGCCGCAAGAGCAAGCTCAAGGGCCGCCAGGCCGACGACAAATCGATGACCGAGGTCGTGACCCTGATCGGCGCCAGGCCGGCCGATGGCCACCGCCGCGACCTGCTGATCGAACATCTGCACAAGCTCAACGACGCCTACCGCTGCCTGCACGACCGGCACCTGGTGGCGCTGGCCAAGGAAATGAACATTCCCATGGCCGAGGTCTATGAAGTGGCCACCTTCTATCACCACTTCGAAGTGGTCAAGGGCGACGAAAAAGCCCCCGGCCTGACCGTGCGTGTCTGCGACGGCCTGAGCTGCGAGATGCATGGCGCCCAGAGCCTCATGAGCAAGCTGCAGACCACCCTGGGCGGCGACGTGCGCGTGCTGCACGCACCCTGCGTGGGCCGCTGCGAGCAGGCCCCGGTGGCCGTGGTGCACCAGAACCCGGTGCTGCGCGCCACGCCCGAATCCGTGGCCAAGGCCGTCAAGTCCGGCATCACCACCCAGCCCAAGTCCTCCGGCAAGGCCGCCTTCGACCCGGCGGCCCTGGCGCTCAAGTCCATTTCCCCCGCGCCTACGCAGCAACAGGTGTCGCCTGACTACGTGGGTTACGAGGCCTACAAGGCCAAGGGCGGCTACCAGCTGGCGGCCGATCTGCTCAGTGGCAAGCAGGACGTTGAACCCATCATCAAGGCCATGGAAGACTCGGGCCTGCGCGGCCTGGGTGGCGCCGGTTTCCCGGCCGGGCGCAAGTGGCGCATCGTGCGCGACCAGCCCGCGCCCAAGCTGATGGCCGTGAACATCGACGAAGGCGAACCCGGCACCTTCAAGGACCGCACCTATCTGGAACGTGACCCGCACCGCTTCCTCGAAGGCCTGCTGGTCGCGGCCTACGCCGTGGGCGTGGGCGCCTGCTATATCTATCTGCGTGACGAGTACCACGGTGCCCGTGCCCTGCTGGAGGCCGAACTGGCCGCCCTGCAGGCCAACCCGCCCTGCCCGCTGCCGCTGATCGAGCTGCGCCGCGGCGCCGGTGCCTACATCTGCGGCGAAGAGTCCGCGATGATCGAGTCGATCGAAGGCAAGCGCGGCGAACCCCGCATGCGCCCGCCCTATATCGCCCAGGTCGGCCTGTTCGGCCGTCCCACCCTGGAACACAATTTCGAGACCCTCTACTGGGTGCGCGACATCGTGCAGAAGGGCCCGAGCTGGTTCTCCGGTTTTGGTGCCAACGGCCGCAAGGGCCTTCGTTCCTTCAGCGTCAGTGGCCGGGTCAAGTACCCGGGCGTCAAGCTGGCGCCGGCCGGTATCACCATCCGCGAGCTGGTCGACCAGTACTGCGGCGGCATGCTTGACGGCCATGAGCTCTACGCCTACCTGCCGGGTGGCGCCTCGGGCGGCATCCTGCCGGCCAGCATGGGTGACATCCCGCTGGACTTCGACACCCTGCAGCCCTATGGCTGTTTCATCGGTTCGGCCGCCGTCATCGTGCTGAGCCAGAAGGACACGGCGCGCGAAGCCGCCGTGAACATGATGCGTTTCTTCGCCGACGAGAGCTGCGGCCAGTGCACACCCTGCCGCGTGGGCACGGCCAAGGCCGTCAAGCTCATGGAAGCTACGAAGTGGGATAACGAGACGCTGGAAGACCTGTGCCAGGTCATGGCCGACGCCTCCATCTGCGGCCTGGGTCAGGCTGCACCCAACCCCATCCGCTCTGTCCAGAAATATTTCCCGCAAGAACTGGGAGCCCAAGCATGAACGCACCCGCCAAGCTCAACGAACTCGCCCCCCAGATCGTCGAGTTCACCCTCGACGGCAAGAAGGCCCAGGCCTACGGCGGCGAAACCATTCTGACCGTGGCCAAGCGCATGGGCATGGAGATCCCCCACCTTTGCTACACGGAGGGCATGCGCCCGGACGGCAACTGCCGAGCCTGCGTGGTCGAGGTCAAGGGTGAGCGCACCCTGGCCCCCAGCTGCTGCCGCAGCGCCACCGCCGGCATGGAAGTGCAGAGCAAGAGCGAGCGCGCCGTCAAGAGCCAGAAGATGGTGCTCGAGATGCTGTTGTCCGACATGCCCGAGAAGGGCTACAAGTGGGACGAGCAGGACGAATCCTTGCAGCACGGTGAACTGTCGCAGTGGGCCGACAAGGTAGACGTCACCGTGCGCCCCGCGCTCAAGGCCCTGCGCCGTGAACAGCCCAAGGCCGACATCTCGCACCCGGCCATGGCCGTGAACCTCGACGCCTGCATCCAGTGCAACCGCTGCGTGCGCGCCTGCCGCGAAGAGCAGGTGAACGATGTGATCGGCTACGCCAAGCGCGGCAGCCACAGCGAAATCGTGTTCGACCTGGGCGACTCCATGGGCGACAGCACCTGCGTGGCCTGCGGCGAATGCGTGCAGGCCTGCCCCACGGGCGCCCTCATGCCCAAGAGCCACATCGGCTCGCAGGTGGTGGACAAGAAGGTCGACTCGGTCTGCCCCTTCTGCGGTGTCGGTTGCCTGCTGACCTACAACGTCAGGGACAACAAGATCATCAGCGTGGAGGGCCGCGACGGCCCGGCCAACCACAGCCGCCTGTGCGTCAAGGGCCGTTTCGGTTTTGACTACGCACACAACCCGCAGCGCCTGACCAAGCCGCTGATCCGCAAGGCCGGCGTGCCCAAGGACCCGGAAGCCATCGACGAACTGAACCGCCAGATGAGCGAGGACCCATCCATCATCGGCACCATGTTCCGCGAAGCCACGTGGGACGAGGCGCTGGACCTGGCCGGTGGCGGCCTCAGGAAGCTGCGCGACAAATTCGGCCTCAAGGCCCTGGCCGGTTTCGGCTCGGCCAAGGGCAGCAACGAAGAGGCCTACCTCTTCCAGAAGCTGGTGCGCACCGGCTTCGGCAGCAACAACGTGGACCACTGCACGCGTCTGTGCCATGCCTCCAGCGTGGCCGCCCTGCTCGAAGGTGTGGGTTCGGGTGCCGTGTCCAACCAGGTCAATGACGTGGAACACTCCGGTCTCATCTTCGTGATCGGTTCCAACCCCACGGCCAATCACCCGGTGGCCGCCACCTGGATGAAAAACGCGGCCAAGGCCGGCGCCAAGATCGTGCTGGCCGACCCGCGCATCACCGACATCGGCAAGCACGCCTGGCGCACCCTGCAGTTCAAGCCCGATACCGATGTGGCCATGCTCAACGCCATGATCTACACGGTGATCGAAGAAGGCCTGGTCGACAAGGAATTCCTGAAGAAGCGCGCGAACAACTTCGAGGCCCTCAAGGCCAACGTCAAGGGCTACAGCCCCGAGGCCATGGAGCCCATCTGCGGGATTCCCGCCAAGCAGCTGCGCGAAGTGGCGCGTGAGTTCGCTACTTCCAAGGCCTCCATGATCCTGTGGGGCATGGGCGTGAGCCAGCACGTGCACGGCACCGACAACGCACGCTGCCTGATCGCCCTGTGCGCGGTGACCGGCCAGATCGGCAAGCCCGGTTCCGGCCTGCACCCGCTGCGTGGCCAGAACAATGTGCAGGGCGCCAGCGACGCCGGCCTGATCCCCATGATGTTCCCGAACTACCAGCGCGTGGACAACAAGGAAGTGCACCAGTGGTTCGAGAAGTTCTGGAACGTGAAGCTCGACGACAAGCCCGGCTACACCGTGGTGGAGATCATGCACAAGGCCCTGGTCGACGACAGCGATCCGCACAAGATCCACGGCATGTACGTCGAGGGTGAGAACCCCGCCATGAGCGACCCGGACCTGAACCATGCTCGCCACGCCCTGGCCGAGCTCAAGCACCTGGTCGTGCAGGACATCTTCATGACCGAGACCGCCTGGCTGGCCGACGTGATCCTGCCCGCCACGGCCTGGCCCGAGAAGACCGGCACAGTGAGCAACACGGACCGCATGGTGCAGATGGGCAAGCAGGCCGTCACGCCACCCGGTGAGGCCATGCCTGATCTCTGGATCATCCAGCAGCTGGCCAAGCGCATGGGCCAGAACTGGAACTACCCTGGCGAACACGCCGGTGTGGCCGCGGTGTACGAGGAAATGCGCCAGGCCATGCACGCCGTCATCTCGGGCATCACCTGGGAACGCCTGGAGAAGGAATCCAGCGTGACCTATCCCTGTCTGAGCGCCGAAGACCCGGGCCAACCCACCGTCTTCATCGACAAGTTCGACACCAAGGACGGCAAGATCAAGCTCGTGCCGGCCGACATCATCCCGGCCAACGAACGTCCCGATGCCGAGTTCCCCTTCGTGCTCATCACCGGCCGTCAGCTCGAACACTGGCACACGGGCAGCATGACGCGCCGCTCGGGTGTGCTCGACGCCATCGAGCCCATCGCCACCGCCTCCATGTGCGGTGACGACATGAGCGAACTGGGCCTGAAGCCCGGTGACGTGGTGACCGTGGCCTCGCGTCGCGGCCAGGTGGCTATCCACCTGCGCCGTGACGACGGCACGCCCCGCGGCGCCGTCTTCATCCCCTTCGCCTACTACGAGGCTGCGGCCAACCTGATCACCAATGCGGCGCTCGACCCCGTGGGCAAGATCCCCGAGTTCAAGTACTGCGCGGTCTCGATCCGTCGTGGTGGCAAGCCGGCGGTCACGCAGGGCTTCGGCGCGGCGGAGGCCATGCTGGGCTGAACCGCAACAGGTCTTCCGCTTCCAGCGGGATAAACCCAAGGGCCTTGCGAGTGATCGCAAGGCCCTCTTTCATTGGCGCTTGCGGAATGCAGCTGCGACAAATTGTCGCAACGGACTCTTATGCAGGGTCTTTCCTATCCGCTACAGTGACGGCTGTCATGACCAGCAGCAAACAACCTTCCACCCAGGTGGCCGTCATCATGCGCAAGGTGCGCATCGTCGGCGCGATGAGCCGCTGGCAGACCTGGCGCTGGGAACTGGCGGACGTGGTAGCGCACGAGCCCGCCTTTGGCGAATCGCCCCGCCTGCTGCGCAAGGACGAGCACGGCGAGCACTGGTTGCACCCGAACTACACGGTGGAACTGTTCCGCGACGATGCCGAGGGCTACTACCTGAACGCCACCACGCCGGCGCCCTGCTGGTTCGTGCTCTGGCGCATGGAGGAAGAGGCCACCGTTTCTGATGAGCCCATCCCGCGTCCGGCGGCCGTCTCCGTGAGTTACCACGATGCCGGCCGCTGGCTCGACGCGCAGGAAACCGTGGAGCAGGTGCCTGCACCGCCCGAGGTGGTGGCCTGGTTCCAGGCCTATGCCGATGAGCACTATGTGATCGAGCCCAAGAAGCGCAAGCGGCCCGACAGCTTCAAGCCGCTGACCGACCGCTTCGGCAACCCGGCCTCGGTAAGCACGCAGAAGAAATTCGGCGGGGGCGAGCATGGCTGATGGTTTCCTCGGTCGTTGGGCGCAGCGCAAGCAGGCGGTGCGCGAGGGCAAGGTCGTCGAGCCCCCGGCGCCGCCCGTCGCGGCGCCGATGCCTCCGGTGCCTGCGCACAGCGAAGCTGGGGCGCCCCAGCCGGTTGTCGCGCCCGTGGTGGAGCCGCCGCCCCCACCTGGCCTGCAGGACGCACAGGCCCTGACGCCGCAGTCCGACTTCACGCGTTTCATGGCATCGGATGTGGACCCCGAGGTCAGGAACGCGGCCATGAAGAAGCTGTTCGCCGATCCGCACTTCAATGTGATGGACCGGCTGGACATCTATATCGACGACTACTCCATCCCCGACCCGTTGCCGGAATCCATGCTGCGCCAGATGGCCAGTGCGAAATTCCTGAACCTCTTCGACGATGAGGACGAGAAAGACCGAAAGCCCGGGGCAGGGCTGACCCCTAGCCCGGTGCCCGCTGCGCAAACTGATAATCCGCCAACGGTGCAGGCGATTCCTGAACCGCCGCCCACCGCTGCCAACCTGAGCGATCAAGACCATGCCGACCCTGATTTGCGACTGCAACAAGACCATGCCGCTGGACCCCAAGGGTCTGGGGGCGGTGCTTGACGAAACGCTGACGCAGCACAGCACCCTGTGCCGGCGCGAGGCCGGGGCCTTCCAGCAGGCGCTGGGGCAGGGTGAGGAGGTGGTGGTGGCCTGTACGCAGGAAGCCCGTCTCTTTGGCGAAATCGCCGAGCAGACCGAGGGGGCCAAGTCGGTTCCCATCCGTTTTGTCAACATCCGCGAGACCGGGGGCTGGAGCAAGGATGCGGCCAAGGCCATGCCCAAGATGGCCGCCTTGCTGGCCGCCGCCCGCCTGCCGGACCCCGAGCCCGTGCCCACAGTGACCTACAAGAGCGCGGGCCGTCTGCTCATCATCGGTCCGATGGATGCGGCCGAGCGCGCTGCCGAGCTCCTGGCCGACACCCTGGACGTCAGCCTCTTCAGCACCGGCCCCGGCGCGGACGGTGGTTTGCAGGAACGCCGTTACCCCGTGATGACCGGCAGGATCGAGGCGCTCACGGGCTGGCTCGGGGCCTTCGAACTCAAGTGGCAGCGCACCAACCCCATTGACCTGGACCTGTGTACGCGCTGCAATGCCTGCATCGACGCCTGCCCAGAGAGTGCGATCGGCTTTGACTATCAAATTGATAGCAATCTGTGCAAATCGCACCGCGCCTGCGTCAAGGCCTGTGGTGTGGCCGGGGCGATCGACTTCACGCGCGAGCCGCAGGCCGACAGCGAGACCTACGACCTGGTGCTGGACCTGCGGACCACACCGGCCTTCGCCCAGCACGCCAAGCCTCAGGGTTATTTCCAGTGGGACGGCCAGAACCAGCGCACCCTCATCGAGCTGCGCGGCCTGGTCGGTGAGTTCGAGAAGCCCAAGTTCTTCGTCTACAAGCAGAAACTCTGCGCGCACAGCCGCAACGAGAAGGTGGGCTGCAATGCCTGCATCGAGGTCTGCTCGGCCTCGGCCATCAGCTCGGAGAAGGGCAAGCAGCAGATCAAGGTCAATCCCAATCTCTGCGTGGGCTGCGGTGCCTGCACCACGGTCTGCCCCAGCGGCGCGCTGACCTTTGCCTACCCGCGCGCCAGCGAGCTGGGCGTGAAGTTCAAGACCCTGATCTCCACCTACCTGCGCGCCGGCGGCAAGCAGCCTGCGCTGCTGCTGCACAGCCAGCAGGCCGGCACCCGGCTGATCGGCGATCTGGGCCGCGCCGCGCGTGTGGACCGGGACATGCTGGGTGTTCCAGCGCGTGTGCTGCCTGTGGCGATCTGGCACACCGCATCGCTGGGCGTGGACGTCTGGCTCTCGGCCGTGGCCTATGGCGCGGCCAACGTCTGGGTGTTGATGACGGGCGAGGAAGCACCGCAGTACCGGGAGGCCGTGCGCGCGCAGATGGATGTGGCCCAGGCCATCCTCAAGGGCCTGGGTTACGCCGGTGAACACTTCCGCATCCTGAGCGCGCGCGACGCGCGCGATCTCGCCGAACTGGACGCCGATCTGCAGGCCCCGGCCGCCCAGGGCGTGGCCAAGCCCGCCGGTTTTGCCGTGCAGGCCGACAAACGCGCCACGCTGGAACTGGCGCTCGATCATCTGCTGGTGCATGCACCCCTGGCCGAGCCCCGCCCCGAGGTGATAGCCCTGCCAGCCCAGGGCTCGCCCCTGGGCGCGCTGGCGATCAACAAAGACAGCTGCACCATGTGCCTGAGCTGCATCAACGCCTGCCCGGCCAGCGCGCTGCAGGACAACCCCAACGCGCCGCAACTCCGTTTCATCGAGAAGAACTGCGTGCAGTGCGGCCTGTGTGTGAAGACCTGCCCGGAACAGGCGCTGTCGCTGGTTCCGCAGCTGCGCCTGACCTCGCAGCGCAAGGATGCCGTGGTGCTCAACGAGATGCAGCCCTACGCCTGCGTGCGCTGCGGCAAACCTTTCGGCACGCTCAAGGCCATCGAAGGCATGCTGGGCAAGCTGGCCGGACACTCCATGTTCCAGGGCGAGGCCCTGGAACGGCTGAAGATGTGCGGCGATTGCCGCGTGATCGACATCTACAGCAACCCGAACGAATCCAAGATCACCGACCTCTGAGTGGAACCCGCATGAGCATCCAACCCGAATCCAACGAAGCTCAACTGACGCAGGGCAGCACGCTCGACGAGGAAACAGCGCGCGCCGAGGTCTATGGCCTGCTGGCGGCGCTGTATTACGCGCCGCCTGGTGCGGACTTGTTCGAACAGCTGCGCGTGGCCGCTACCGAGGCGCCGGCCGAAGGCGGTTTTCTGGAAGAACCCTGGCGTGGCCTGGTGAGTGCGGCGCGTGATCTGGACCTGCAGACCGTCACGACGGAATACAACGCCCTCTTCGGCGGTGTGGGCAAGCCCGAGATATACCTTTTCGGCTCGCACTATCTGAGCGGTTTCCTCAATGAGAAACCCCTGGCCAAGCTGCGCGACGATCTGGCGGCCCTGGGTCTGGCACGCGACGAGACCATGCCCGAGACCGAAGATCACATGGCCTACCTCTGCGAGGTCATGCGCTACCTGATCGCCGGGGATGACGTGGCCGTGGCCAACCTGACGAAACAGCGCGAGTTCTTTACCGCCCACCTGCAGCCCTGGGCCAACCT
>JBEIPS010000191.1:0-2252 GCA_040376915.1 Hylemonella sp. | reverse complement strand
GGCCCTGCTGCCGCTGCTGGAACAGATGGACGCCATCGCCGCGGTCTCGCCCATGGTCTCGGGCTCGGGCCTGGCGCTGCGCGGCGAGGCCACGCAGGCCATCGCCCTGATGGGGGTGGAGCTGGACCGTTACGACCGCATTGTCGGCCTGCGCGGCAAGGTGGTCAGCGGCGCGGCGCGCCTGGACCCGGGTGAAGCCATCCTGGGACGCGATCTCGCGGCCGACCTGGGCGTGCGCGTGGGCGACCGCGTGACCCTGCAGACCACGGTGGGCGGCCGCAGCGTGAGCGATGCCCTGCGTGTGACCGCCCTGGTGGACCTGGGCGTGCGCGACCTCAACCGTCGCACCGTCATCGTGCCGCTGCGCGCCGCGCAAAGCCTGCTGGGCCTGCCCGGCGGCGCCACCGTGCTGGACATGACGCTCAAGGACGTGTGGACCGCCAGTGAACTCGCTGCACAGCTGCGCCAGCGTTACCCCTACAAGGTCGAGAGCTGGCAGGAGAACAATGCCCAACTGGTCTCGGCGCTCAACGCGCAATCGGTCAGCACCTCGCTGATCCGCGGCGTGGTGATGATCGTGGTCGTGCTGGGCATTGCCAGCGTGCTGGTGGTGTCGGTGGTGCAGAAGCGCCGCGAGATCGGCATCCTGCGCGCCATGGGCGCCACGCGCGGCCAGGTGCTGCGCATCTTCCTGCTGCAGGGCGCGGTGGTCGGCGCCATCGGCTCGGCGCTGGGCATCGTGCTGGCGGTGGCGCTGATCTGGCTCTTCACGCACTTCGTGCGTGGCTCGGACGGCCTGCCCCTGTTCTCCATCACCCTGCCGCTGGCCACCGCCCTCAAGGTGGCGGGCATCGCCACTGCCTGCGGCGTGCTGGCTGCGATCGCCCCGGCGCGGCGCGCCGCCGCCATGGACCCCGCCCAGGCGATCCGGATATGAGCGCTAGCGACAAACTGATCGAACTCGATTGCGTGCGCAAGAGCTACAACATCGGCCAGCCCAATGAAGCCGAGGTGCTGCACAGCCTGGACCTGGATGTGCGGCGCGGCGATTTCATGGCGCTGATCGGTCCTTCAGGGTCCGGCAAGAGCACCCTGCTCAACATCATCGGCCTGCTCGAACGCATGACGGCCGGCCGTTACCTGCTGCAGGGCGAAGAGGTGCAGGCGCTGGACGACGGCGGCCTCACGCTGCGCCGGCGCAGCACCTTGGGTTTCGTATTCCAGTTCCACCACCTGCTGCCCGCCTTCAGCGCGGTGGAAAACGTGACCCTGCCCGTGCTCATGGCCGAGGGGCGGGTCAGCGCGAAACACGAGCAGCACGCACGCGAGCTGCTGACGGCCGTGGGCCTGGGCCGGGCCATGGACAAACGGCCCGCTGAACTTTCGGGCGGCATGCAGCAGCGCGTGGCGATTGCACGCGCGCTGGTCATGAACCCCGCGCTGGTGCTGGCCGACGAACCCACCGGCAACCTGGACACGGCCTCTTCCGACGAGGTCTTTGCCCTGCTGCGCAGCATCCATGCCGAGCGCGGCACTTCTTTTGTGGTGGTCACACACGATCCGCGGCTGGCCGCCCGGTGCGACCGTATCGTTGAACTGGTGGATGGACGCATTGCGCGCGACGAGGTCATCAAAAAGTGAGAGTCATATCCCTGGTTTTCTGTCTGGCCTGTCTGCCGTCTGTCCATGCCGAACTCAAACCCGAGTGGGAACTCGGCGCCGGCGTGGCTGCCATCGATTTCCCGCTGTACCGCGGCGCGGCCGAGCGGCGCAGTTATGTGCTGCCCACGCCCTATGTGCAGTACCGCGGCAAGTTCCTGCAGGTGGACCGTGACCGCGTGCGCGGCCTGCTGTTTCGCAGCAACCGCGTGGAGATGGACATCAGCGTCAACGGCTCGGTGCCGGTGAGCAGCAAGGACAGCAGCGCGCGCCAGAACATGCCCGACCTGGACCCGACGCTGGAGCTCGGCCCCGAGATGCAGGTCCACCTCTATTACGACGAACGCAAGCACACCAACCTGGATCTGCGCCTGCCCCTGCGCTCGGTGTTCGCCGTCAATTTCGGCCGCTTCGAACACGTGGGCTGGATCTTCCACCCCAAGCTCAACCTGGACCTGCGCAATGTGCTCCAGAGCGGCTGGAACCTGGGCCTGCAGGGCGGCTGGATCTATGGTGACCGTGGTTACCACGGCTATTTCTACGACGTGGCCCCGCAGTACGCCACGGTCACGCGCCCCGCCTACAGTGCCTCG
>JBEIPS010000168.1:0-2957 GCA_040376915.1 Hylemonella sp. | reverse complement strand
GTCTATAGACAACCGCTGCACGCGCACAAAAAAGCCCCGGCTCGCGGGGCTTTTCTCATGGAACCACCGGTCCTAATGGGCGTAACGCAGCACCAGGCTGGCCGCTCCCAGGGCCTTGCCCTTGAGTGCTTCCATCAGCTCGGCCTTGTTCAGTCCGGGCGGCAGCGCATCGGGCGCCAGCGAGGTGGCGATCAGGGTATAGACGTAGTGTTGGGGTGCGTTGCCACGCGGCGGGCAGGGGCCGAGGTAGGCCATGCCCAGGGTGTTCTTGCCCATCACCAGCTTGCTGCCGGGAGCGCTCGCCTCCCCTTCGGCCAGGCCCGTCACGCTGGGCGCGATGCCGTAGGCCGTCCAGTGGTTCACGCCCAGGCCGGCGCGACCAGCCTGGTCATCCATCACGATGGCAAAGCTGCGCGTGCCGGCGGGGGCCCGCACCCAGCTCAGGGCCGGTGTGATGTTCTCGCCCCGGCAATTGGGATTGGCCGGGTTCTTGCCCGCATTGGCTTGGGTGAGCATGGCGTTGTCGGACCGGCCCGGTGACGTCAGGGTGAAACCGGTGGCGGTGGGCGGCGCGCTGGACGGGCTGGCACAGGCGGCCAGCAGACCGGCCAGCGCCAGCAGCAGGCCGGTCTTGAAGCTGCGATGCAGGATGTTCATGGTGGCCTTTCCCTCATTCCGGCAGCAGGCCGATTTCCTGCGCGGCGCGCGTCCAGCGCTGGTGCTCCTGGCTGAGGAAGGCGCCGGTCTGCTCGGGCGCGCCCATGGACTCGGCGATGGGGCCGATGGTGGCCATGCGCTGCGCCACCTCGGCGTCGCCCAGCAGGGCATTGATTTCCTTGTTCATGCGCTGGACGACGGCTGCCGGCGTGCCCACCGGCGCGACCACGGCAAACCAGCCCACCATCTCGAAACCGGGCAGCAGCTCGGACAGGGCCGGCACCTGCTCCCAGCCGGCCACGCGTTTGCCCGCCGTGACAGCGAGGTAACGCAGGCGGCCCTGGCGCACCAGGGCGGCGGTGGACGCCACATCGGCCACGGCCACGTCGGCGTGCCCGCCGATCAGGTTCTGCACCGCCACGCCCACCGAGGCGTAACCCACCAGGTTGGCCTGCATCTGGGTGCGCGCATTGATGACGCGGGCGATGATGCCGCCGAAGGTGCGCGGGCCTTCATTGGCCAGCGAGACCTTGCCGGGCTCGGCCTTGGAGCGGGCGATCAGGTCCTGCATCGACGTGATGGGCGACTCGGCCTTGACGACCACGGCAAAAGGGCTCTTGGCGATGAAGGCCACGGGCACGAAATCCTTCTCCGGGTCGTAGGGCATGGTCTTGAACAGGTACTTGTTCGTGACCAGCGCCGCCGTGGTGGCGAAGTAGTAGCTGTATCCGTCGGCCGGCGAGCGCGCCGCGGCCTGCGCGCCGATGATGTTCTGGCCGCCGGGTTTGTTCTCGATCACGATGGGCTGGCCCAGGCCCCTGGCCAGGCGGTCACCCAGCAGGCGAGCCACATTGTCGGGGCCCGAGCCCGGGGGCTGCGAGAGGATGAACTTGACCGGCTTGTCGGGCCAGGCGCCGCCCTGGGCCCAGGCGGCGGGAACGGCGGTGGCCAGCAGGCTGGCCTGGATGAAGTTTCTGCGTTGCATGTCTGTCTCCTCGTTGGTTTGTCGTTGTTGAACTTTGCTTGTCTCAGAAAGCGGCGAGCGACGCAAGCTGTGCTGCCAGCTGCTGTGCGTCCGACGCCACGCCGTAGATGTAGTGGTCGGGCCGTACCAGGGCGGCGCTGCAGCCCTGGCGCTCGAACCAGCGGGCCAGCACACCTTCGGTCTCGGTGAACCCAGGCGTGCCGAGCTGGGCCACGGTCAGGCCGGGTCGCGCCTGCACGCGGGCCTGCTGCCGCAGGGCGGCATCGGCATGGCGGTCGAGCACCAGCAGCCAGCCGCTGCCCAGCACATCGTCCATGCGCTTCGGTTCGCCCGCGCCCGCCTGCAGCCAGGGTTGCGGGAAGATGGTGCCGCGTGCCGGGTGCTGCTGCGCGGCCAGCAGGCCGGCGCGCAGCGCGGGCTGCACCTCCTGGCGCGGCGTGGGCTGCACGACACCGCCGCACTCGGCCAGCAGCTTGGCGTCTCGCGCACGGGCGCGCGCGGGGTCGCGCTCGCCGATGATCTGGCCCAGGGCCTTGATGCGGGTGGTGAGGTCGATGACGTGGGCCTTGCGCTCGGGGCCATAGCTGTCGAGCAGGCGCTCGGGCGCGCCGGCCTGCAGCACGGCCTGCAGCTTCCAGCAGAGGTTGGCCACGTCGCGCACACCCTGGCACATGCCCTGGCCCAGGAAGGGCGGCTGCTGGTGGGCCGCGTCGCCGGCCACGAAGACACGACCCTTGCGCCACTCGGCCGCCACCAGGGCGTGAAAGCGGTAGCTGGCCTGGCGCCATAGCGTGGCATCGGCCGGCGTGAGCCAGGGGGCCAGCAGCTTCCAGGTGCCCTCGGGCGTGGCCACCTGTTTGGGGTCTTCGCCGGGGTTGATGGAGATTTCCCAGCGACGGTGATTGCCCGGGCAGATCAGGTAGGTGCTGGGGCGCTGCGGGTTGCAGTACTGCACGCTGGTGGTGGGCAGCTTGGCCAGGCCCTGCGCATTGACCAGCACATCGACCACGAGCCAGGGCTCGTCGAAGTCCAGGTCTTCCAGCGTGAAACCGATCTGGCTGCGCACGGTGCTGGAAGCGCCGTCGCAGGCGATGACGTAACGGGCCTGCACGGTGGAGCGGCGGCCGTCCTCGCCTTCGAGCGTGAGCGTGGCCAGCTTGGCGTCCTGCGTGATCTGCGTCAGCGTCTGGCCCAGGGCCACGGTGACCGAGGGGAAGGACAAAGCGTGCTCACGCAAGATGCGTTCGGCTGGCGGCTGGGTGAAGACCACCGAAGGCGTATGGCCCAGCGGATAAGGCGGCGCCACGGTGGACAT
>JBEIPS010000005.1:0-71106 GCA_040376915.1 Hylemonella sp. | reverse complement strand
TGGCCGTGATGGACGACGGCCGTGTGGTGCACAGCGGTGCCATGGCCGAGCTGGCCGAGGACGAAGCCCTGCAGGGCCGCCTGCTGGGCCTTTCTCTCAAGGCACACCAATGAGTACCCTCAAGGAATTCGACTGGAAACCTCTGGCACTGGTGCCCGCGCTGGCCCTGCTGGCCCTGCCGCTGGTGGGCAGCCCGTCGACCTGGCTCACGCTGACCGTGGCTGGCCTCGCCATGGGCCTGATCGTGTTCGTGATCGCTTCCGGCCTGACGCTGGTGTTCGGCCTCATGGACGTGCTGAACTTCGGCCATGGTGTGTTCATCGCGCTGGGCGCTTTCATGGCCGTCACGGTGATGGGCTCCATGGGGCGCTACGTGGAGGCCGAGAGCCTCTGGCTCAACCTGCTCGCCATCTTGCCGGCGATGCTGGTGGCCATGGCGGTGGCCGGTGCCCTGGGCTTTGTGTTCGAGCGCTACATCGTGCGCCCGGTCTATGGCCAGCACCTCAAGCAGATCCTGATCACCATGGGCGGCATGATCATCGGCGAAGAGCTGATCAAGGTCATCTGGGGGCCGCAGCAGATCGCGCTGCCGCTGCCGCAGTCGCTGCGCGGCGTGCTGATCGTGGGTGACGCGGCGGTGGAGAAGTACCGCGTGGTGTGTGTGGTCATCGGCCTGGCCGTGTTCGCAGCCATGGTCTGGACGCTCAACCGTACCAAGGTCGGCCTGCTGATCCGCGCCGGTGTGCAGGATCGCGAGATGGTCGAGGCTCTGGGCTACCGCATCCAGCGCCTGTTTGTCGGCGTGTTCGTGGTCGGCAGCGCCTTGGCCGGCCTGGGCGGCGTGATGTGGGGCCTGTACCAGCAGAACGTCACCCCGCTGATGGGCGCGCAGGTCAATGTGCTGATCTTCATCGTCATCATCATCGGCGGCCTGGGCTCCACGGCCGGTGCGCTGATCGGTGCGCTGCTGGTCGGGCTCATGGCCAACTACACCGGCTTCCTGGTGCCCAAGGTGGCACTGTTCTCCAACATCGCGCTCATGGTCGCCATCCTCTTGTGGCGTCCGCAGGGCGTCTATCCGGTCGCGAACCGCTGAAGGCCAGCCCATGTTCGCCCGTCTCATTTCCAACGACCTGCCACGCAGCCGCATCCTGGCGGTGATCCTGCTGGCCATCCTGATCGCGCTGGCTGTGGCGCCCTTTGTCGTACCCGGCGTCAAGGCGCTCAATGTCGCTGCCAAGGTGCTTATTTTTGTCGTGCTGGTCGCCAGCTTCGACCTGCTGCTGGGCTACACGGGCATCGTGAGTTTTGCCCACACCATGTTCTTCGGCATCGGCGCCTACGGCATCGCCATCGCCAGCACGCGCCTGGGTGCGAGCTGGGGCACGCTGGCCATCGGCCTAGCCTTGGCGCTGGCGCTCACCCTGGTGCTGGCCCTGCTCATCGGTCTCTTTTCGCTGCGCGTGCGGGCCATCTTCTTCGCCATGATCACCCTGGCCGTGGCCGCAGCCTTCCAGACCCTGGCCTCGCAGCTCTCGGACTTCACGGGCGGCGAGGACGGCCTGAGCTTCAAGCTGCCCGCTGTGCTGCAGCCCGGCTTTGAACTCTTCGAGCAACCCGTGCTGGGCGTCATGATCAACGGCAAGTTCCTCAGCTACTACCTGCTTTTCACCGTGGCCGTGGTGTTGCTGCTGGCCCTGCTGCGCATCGTCAACTCGCCCTTCGGTCGTGTGCTGCAGGCCATCCGCGAGAACGAGTTCCGCGCCGAGGCCCTGGGCTACCGGGTTGTGGTCTACCGCACGCTCTCCAGCGTGATCTCCGCGCTTTTCGCCTGCCTGGCCGGTGCCATGCTGGCGGTCTGGCTGCGCTACAACGGGCCGGACACCTCGCTCTCTTTCGAAATCATGATGGACGTTCTGCTGATCGTGGTGATTGGCGGCATGGGAACGATCTACGGTTCTGCCATCGGGGCGGCGCTGTTCGTGGTGGCGCAGAGCTATCTGCAGGATCTGCTGCGCCTGGGTAGCGAGGCCGCCGCCGGCCTGCCGCTGCTGGCCGCACTGCTGTCACCCGACCGCTGGTTGCTCTGGCTTGGTCTTCTATTTGTCTTGTCGGTTTACTACTTCCCCACCGGGGTGGTAGGACGTTTGCGGGCACGTAGCCTGCGCAAAAAACAGGTGGGCGCATGACCCGCCATTACACGAGGAGACAAAAATGTTGGGAACGTCGTATGGGGTCGCACGTATGCGACAGACACTGGCCAGCCTGATTCTGGCCTGCACCGCCGCTACTGCAGCGCAAGCGGCCGAGTTGACCATCGTCCAGGTGGCGCCGCTCAGCGGTGTGCTGGCCAGCACGGGCCAGCAGATGGTGCTGGGGGGCAAGATCTATTTCGACTGGATCAATGAGAACGGTGGCATCCATGGCGCCAAGATCCGCCATGTGGTGCAGGACGACGGCTACAAGGTGGACGAGACCGTACGCCTGACCCGCGAGGCCCTGCAAAAACCCGAGGTGCTGGCCCTCTTCGGGTTTGCCGGAACCGCCAACATCGCCAAGCTGCTGAGCGACGGCGTGCTGGAGACCGGCGGCGCGCCGCTGGTGGCCCCTTACACCGGCGGCGAGGCCTTGCGCAAACCCTTCAATCCCTACATCTTCCATGTGCGTGCGGGTTATGCCGACGAGGCCGAGCACATGGTCAATCAGGTCGTTACGCTGGGCATGAAACGCATTGCCGTGATGTACCAGGACGACGCCTTCGGCAAGGCCGGCCTGGCCGGAGTGGAGGAGGCCACGGCCCGGCGCAACCTGAAGCTGGTGGCGGCCGCACCTTACGAACGCAATACCGACCAGGTGCAGGGCGCGGTCAAGACCATCCAGGCGGCGGATGCGCAGGCGGTCATCATGATTTCGGTCAACCGTTCCACCGCGGCCTTTGCCGCCCAGTACCGCGCCGCGGGTGGTGGCGCCCAGCTCTTCAACATCTCGGTGGTGGACCCGGCCGAGCTGGTGAAGCTGGCGGGCGTGAAGGCCGTGCACGGCCTGGGCATCTCGCAGGTGGTGCCCTATCCCTATATGGCGAACAAGCCGGCGGTGCGCGAGTACCAGACCCTGCTGCAGAAGTACGGCGATGGCCAGGCCCCCAGCTACACCAGCTTCGAGGAATTCCTGGGCGCCAAGGTGCTGGTGGAGGGTTTGCGCCGTGCCGGACCGAACCCGACACGCTCCCGCCTGATCCAGGCGCTGGAGACCATCAACAACCACGACCTCGGTGGCACGCGGGTGAGCTTTTCCTCCGCCAACCGGGTGGGCTCGCGGTATGTGGAGGTGACCGTGATCGGCGCCTCGGGCAAGTTGCTGCGCTGACGGACATTCAGACAGAGGGAGATTTCGCATGACACCGGCATCCCATTACGTCCGCTGCGCCGGACGCGAAATCCACTACACCGAATGGGGTGCCGGGCAGGCGCGCACCGTGATCGCCTGGCACGGCCTGGCGCGCACCGGGCGCGACATGGACGAACTGGCCGAACACCTGAGCGCCCAGGGTTACCGCGTGATCTGCCCCGACACCCTGGGCCGCGGCCTGAGCCAGTGGAGCCCGCAGCCCGAGCAGGAATACTGCCTGGCCTTCTACGCCCGCCTGGCGGCCGATCTCTTCGAGCAACTGGGCATCACGTCGGCGCACTGGGTGGGAACCTCCATGGGTGGCGCCATCGGCACGGTGTGTGCCTCGGGCCTTTTCCAGCCGCAGCTCAAGGCCCGCATCCGCAGCCTGGTGCTCAACGACAATGCGCCGCAGCTCGCCGATGCCGCCATCGCGCGCATCCGTGCCTATGCCGGCAACCCGCCGACCTTCGAGACGGTGCGTGAGCTGGAAGCGTTTTTCCGCCAGGCCTACAAGCCCTTCGGCTGGCTCAGCGATGCGCAGTGGCGCAGGCTGACCGAGACCTCGACGCGCCGCCTGCCCGATGGCCGCGTGACGCCGCATTACGACCCGGCCATGGTGCTGCAGTTCGTGAACCACCCCGATGACTACCTGATCTGGAATCACTACGAGCAGCTCGACATACCAGTGCTTCTGCTGCGCGGCGCGGAATCCGATCTGGTACTGCCTGAGGCCGCAGAGCTCATGCGCACGCGAGGGCCGGGACGCCAGGGCCGTTTGCAGCACATCGAAGTTCCGGGCTGCGGTCATGCGCCCGCACTCAATGTGCCGGAGCAGCTCGACGCCGTGCTCACCTTCATTCGCCAGCACGATTGATCCGGGTGTGACAGGCCGGCCCGGCGTCTTGGGCACAATGCCGTCTGTTTTCAATCAGGAGACTTCATGGCATTGACGATTTACGGCATCCAGGCCTCGCGCGCATTGCGCCCCCTGTGGACCGCCACCGAGCTGGGCCTGGCTTTCGAGCATGTGCAGACCGACTACCGTGCGGGCGCATCGCGCACGCCGGAGTTTCTGGCACTCAATGCCAATGGCCGTGTCCCGGTGGTGGTCGACCACCGTCCGGAGGGGGACGTGACGGTCTGGGAAAGCATGGCCTGCGCGCTCTACATTGCGCGCCACCATGGGCAGGCCGATGGCCATACCTTGACACCGGCTACGCCGCGCGAGGATGCCGAGGCCCTGCGCTGGGCCTTCTGGGTCATGAGCGAGGTGGAGAAGGATGCCCTCACGGTGCTGATGCACCGCTTCGCCATGGCCCCCGAGGAACGCAAACCCGAGCTGGCCGACAAGGCCGAGCAACGCCTGCATGTGCCGCTGCGTGTGCTGGAAAAGCACCTGGTGCAGCAGCAGGCGCAAGGCCAGGCCCACCTGGCGGCCGACCGCTTCACGGTGGCCGATGTCTGCGTGGCCAGTGTGCTGCTCTGGGTGCGCGCCACCCGTGATCTCATGGCGCCCTACCCGCTGACCAGCGCCTGGCTGGCGGCTTGCCTGGCCCGGCCGGCCTACCAGGCTTTGCGTCCGCTCAAGAAGAGCTAGCTCTGCGCGCCGGCTGCCAGAGCTGCCGCGCGCGATGCGGCCAGGGCCGTGGCATCTGGCGCCTGCCGGGTCGGCCAGCCGCCCAGGTGCTGCTCACTGAGCCGGCCCAGGGCCGTGATCCAGTCCGCGCTGTCGTTCAGGCAGGGGATGTAGTGGAAGGACTGGCCGCCAGCGTGCAGGAAGGCCTCGCGCGCTTCCTGCGCGATCTCTTCCAGTGTTTCCAGGCAGTCGCTGGTGAACCCTGGGCAGGTCACGTCCACGCGCTTCACGCCAGCCTGCGCCAACTGGACCAGTGTGGGCTCGGTCGAGGGCTCCAGCCACTTGGCCTTGCCGAAGCGCGACTGGAAGGTCACGCGGTACTGGTCCTTCGCCAGCCCCAGTTCCTGCGCCAGCAGGCGCGCGGTCTTGAGGCATTCGCAGTGGTAGGGGTCGCCCAGGTGCAGGGTGCGCTCGGGCACGCCGTGAAAGCTCATGAGCAACTGGTCCGGCCGTCCATGGGCCTGCCAGTAGGCGCGGATGCGCTGCGCCAGTGCGCCGATGTAGCCCGTGTCATCGTGGTAACGGTTGATGAAGCGCAGTTCGGGGAGCGTGCGCACCTTCCCGGCCCAGTGATAGACGGCATCGCTGACGCTGGCCGTGGTGGTGCCCGAGTACTGCGGATAGGCCGGCAGCACCAGCACACGTGTCACGCCTTCGGCCTTGAGCGCGTCGAGTTGCGCAGCGATGGACGGCTTGCCGTAGCGCATGGCGTAGCGCACGGTGACCTGGTGGCCCTGCTTCTGCATTTCTGCTTGCAGCAGATGGGCCTGCTTTTCAGTCCAGACCTTGAGCGGCGAGCCTTCAGCTGTCCAGACCGTGGCGTACTTGGCGGCCGACTTGGCGGGCCGCAGGCGCAGGATGATCCCGTGCAGGATCAGCCACCAGATGGGCCTGGGAATCTCCACCACGCGGTGGTCACTCAGGAACTCGGCCAGGTAACGGCGCAGCGCCGCCGGCGTGGGCGCATCGGGCGTGCCCAGGTTGCACAGCAGTATGGCCGTGGACGGTGCCTGGCCATGGATGTGGGGAGGTTCGGGTTTGAAAGCCATGCGGTATTCTCGCCCACCTATGCTGGATCTGAAGAACGTCAGGGCGATATCCCTGGACCTTGACGACACCCTGTGGCCGATCTGGCCCGTGATCGCGCGGGCCGAACTGGTGCTGCAGGACTGGCTGCGGCCTCATGCACCAAAAACCGCAGCCTGGCTGGCAGACAGCGAACAACGCCTGGCGCTGCGCCGCGAAGTGCTGGCCAGCCGCCCCGACATCGGCCATGACCTGCGCACTCTGCGCCAGGAGCAGATCCGCCTGGCCCTGGAACGCCAGGGCGAGGACACGACGCTGATGGTGCCGGCGTCCGAGGCCTTCATCGCTGAGCGCATGCGTGTGGAACTTTACGAAGATGCGCGCCCCGCGCTGGCCTGGCTGGCGCAGCGTTATCCGGTCGTGGCCCTGTCCAACGGCAATGCCGATGTGCAGCGCATCGGCTTGGGCGAGTTCTTCTGCGCCAGCCTGAGTGCACAGGAGTTTGGCTTGGGCAAACCCGACCCGCGCTTCTTCCATGCGGCGGCGCAGGCCGCCGGTGTGCTCCCGCACGAGGTGCTGCACGTGGGGGACGATGCGGCGCTGGACATCGTCGGCGCGGTGGACGCCGGGATGCAGACCGCCTGGGTCAACCGGGCTGGCCACGACTGGGCCCACGCGACACACAGCCCCCATGTCACCGTGGCCGATATGGGAGCCCTCTGCGCGCTGCTGCAGCAGGCGGGCTGAGCCGGCGAGACCTTAGCGTTTGTAGCGATCGCCGGTGAAGAACGTCAGTTCCACAAAACTCGAACCCAGGTGCTTGTCGGGGCGGTAGTCCAGTTCGAAACCGCCGAGGTCCAGCGGCTGCCTGGTGTGGAAAGCCTCGACGAGCTTCCCGGCGCCGACGTTGCCACTGCGGCTGCTGCGGCGCAGCCCTTCGATCAGGGCGCGTGAGGACACATACCCTTCCAGCGAGGCGTGCGAGAGCCGGGTGATGCCGGCCTTGCGCATGGCGCGCTGGTAGGCGGCGACCACGGGCAGCGCGACGGCATCCGGATGCGGCACCACCTGGGCCACGGTCATGCCGTTGCCGGCCGGGCCCAGGGCCTTGAGCACGGGCTCGGAACCGAGCAGCGAGAGGGCAAAGGAGGGCGCCTGGACGTCTTTGCGCAAGTCGCGTGCGAATTGCAGGCTGTGCTGCCCGATATAGAGCGACAGGTAGGAACTGGGCTGGAATCTGGCAATGTCCGCGATGCCTTCGGCGATGCCCTGTGGCGTGTCCTTGATATGGAAGGCGCGCCAGGCCGTGTTGCCATGTTTGCGCGCGACCGCATCGAAGGCGGCCAGCCCGGCCTTGCCAAAGGCTGTGTCCGAGTAGGCCACGGCGCAGCGGGCCATATTGACCGTGCCGATCTGTCGCACGATGCGGTCCAGCTCATTGGAATAACAGGCCCGGATGTGCAGCACCAGGGGGTGGTGTGCACGCAGTGCGTCGATGCCGGTCACCGGGGCGATCAGGGGCACGCGCGCCTTGTTGACCACGCTCATGGCGCCCAGCACGCTGGAGGTACCGCCGCAGGCGAAGAGGCAAAGCACAGACTCTTCTTCGACCAGCTTGCCGGCGTTCGCCGCCGCCTTGTCGGTCGCGCCCCCGTCGTCCAGGCTGATCAGCTGCAGTGGACGCCCGGCGATGCCGCCGCGTTCGTTCACTTCATCGAAGGCCGCCTGGATGCCCTTGTTCAGTTCGACGAAGGGCCAGGCCAGTGGCCCGGTGAGTGCGGCAGTCTGGCCTATCAGCCAGCGCTCGGTTTTAGCTTGCAGCAGGCCCGGAAAGGCCAGTGTGGCGGCAGTGCAGCTTGCGCCGCGCAGGAGGGCACGCCGCGCGGTGCCCGTGAGCAGTAGCTTGTCCATGGTCTCCTCGTCTTTATTGGTGTGCCGGCGGTGCGATGCCGCAGACGAGGAGGATTCTGGGCGTCCCTGTCGGACGCCCATGTCAGGACTGTGACAGCCTGTCCGTGACGGGACAGCCTGTCCGGTGGGAGACAGACCTGGTGTGACCGATCTAGGGGAGCGGCTGCAGTACCAGCGTGCTGCGCGTGGAGGCCTTCACGTCCGCCGGGTTCAGATGCATGGGCTGGTAGCGCCCGGCGATGAAGTCCTGTGCCTGATCCTGGTAATGCGGATCGAGCAGCACGCCGCTCTGGCCTACGGGGTTGATGCCCAGGGCCTTGCCCGCATCGGCGAAGTCGATCAGCCGTCGCGTCGAGGGGCCGTAGTTCACGGTCCAGGGCGCCGGGCCCAGGGCCTGCGCGAGATTGTTGGGGATTTCGCGCCCACCCGGTGCCTCCAGCGGGCCGACGTTGAACAGTCTGTCCAGCGGCTTGATGCGGCCCAGGGGATGGCCGTGGGTCAGGGTGTGGTTGTTGCCCCAGGTCCAGCCGGGCAGGGAGATGCCGCGCAGCTCCTGCAGGTGCTTCAGGCTGGCACGCCAGGCCTGCAACACGATGTCGTTGCGGTTTTCCTTCTTGTCCGTGCGGCGGTCGTCCCACCAGGGGGAGCGTGCGTCAGCGGCCAGGCGGGGCAGGGCGTGGTCGATGGCACGGGTGCGCAGCAGGTTGTTGAATTGCACCTCGTCCATTTCGTCGGCCATGGTGGCCCTGAGCAGCTCGTAGACGAACTGGTTGAAGACCGTGGGGGCGATGCTGGTCGCATTGTGGCGGCCATCCCATTCGGCCATCTGGTCGATCAACGCGCGTTCAACCGAGTCACCTGCCTGTTCGCGCAGCAGGGGCAGCAGGGGGCGCAAGACGCGTGGCCCATAGTCGGTCTGCTCGTCGAGCTGCAGGGCCTGGCTGTTCTGCAGATTCCACAGGGTGCCGGTGGGGCGCAGGAGCTGGTCCAGACGTCGGGCACGTTCCGGCAGGTTGTAGTAGCCCGGCACCGGCACGCCGCTGCGCGGTACCGGCTGATGGTTGGCCGAAACGATGTAGCCGCGTGCCGGGTTCTCTTCCTGGGGGTTGTCGGCAAAGCGGTAGAACCCCGGTTTGTCGGCCTGCTCGCTGCCACCATCGAGGATGAAGCTGGGGTTCACGCTGAGCGGGCGTTGCACCAGCCTGGCCGCGGCCCACCAGCCGATGTCACCGGCGGCGTTGGCCCACACCACATTGAGGCCCGGCGCGTGGATCTTGCTGGCCGCGTTGCGCGCCTTGGGCAGGGTATCGGCGCGATTCAGCTCGTAGAAGGCTTCGAGGATGGGATTCTCGGTTTCCAGAAAGGTCCACCACATGGCGATCGGGGCCTGGCCCAGGCTGTCGGGGAAAGCCTGGTTGATGAGCGGGCCGTAAGGCGAGCGCGTCAGTGTGATGTTGACCGGGTCTGCATTCTTCACGGCGATGGTCTCGGTGCGGCTCTGCAGGGCCACCCACTGGCCCTGGTGCCAGACCTGTTTGGGGTTGGCCGGGTTCACCTTCAGGGCCACCAGGTCCATGTCGTCGTTCTGGAACATGGTCAGGCTCCAGCCGAACCCGGAGGTGTGGCCCAGCAGGGCAAAGGGGTTGAGCGCCTGGTGATGGCCGTAGAGCTCGAAACCTGGCGCCTTGAGATGGGCCTCGTACCAGACGGCGGGCAGGGCATAGGCGATATGCGGGTCACCAGCCAGCAGGGGCTTGCCGCTGGCGGTGCGCCGCCCGGAAATGGCCCAGGCATTGCTACCTTCAAAAAGCGGTACCCCGGCAAGGTCCATGGCCTGCTGGCTGACTTCGGACACCCGTGCCAGCCCCTGCCAGTCGGCCGCAGTCAGCGTGCGCGAGGAGGGCTTGCGGGCCATGGGGCCGACCACGCCCAGGGGTTGCCATTCGAGATCGAAGACCCGCAGGTAATCGGGGCCGAGCTGGTCCCGCACATAGGTCAGCACGGGCTCGGTACGCAGCGTGGCGGCGAAGCTGTAGGCCAGATAACCGGCCACGGCCAGGGTATCGACCGGCGTGTAGGGCTGGGGCTGGATGCGCAGCAGCTCGAATTCGACGGGCAGGGGGCGTGTGTCCTGGAACTCGTTGATACCGTCCAGATAGGCCAGCAGGCTTTGCCAGGCCGGGCTGTTGCGGTCGACGGACTTGATCCTTTGCTCCGCGTTGGCACGCAGTTCCAGGGTGCGGAACAGGCGGTCGGTGTCGAGCAGCTTGGGCCCCAGGATCTCGGCCAGTTCACCGCGTGCGAGGCGCCGCACCATCTCCATCTGGAACAGACGGTCCTGCGCGTGCAGGAAGCCGAGGGCGCGGTAGAGGTCGGTTTCGTTCTGCGCCTGCAGATGCGGCACGCCCCGTTCGTCCCAGTTCACCAGGACCGGGGCCTTGAGCTGGCTCAGCATGAGTGTGCCGCTGCGCTGCGGCAGCTTGCTGCGGGCATGCCAGATACCGGCCGCGATGGCGATGGCCAGCACAGTGAGCAGGACGATGAGCAGGACGAAGAGAACCTTGAATGTGCGTTTCATCTCAGCGGGGTCTCCTGGTTTTCAGCGTCGTGGCTGCTGATTCTGTTGCGATGACGGGGGGCATGCCTTTGCATGGCGTGCCGTCTCATGTCTGCTTTGTATCACTAGCCGAGGCTTCCTACCGCCGCCAGGCCGCTGCGCACCGCGCCCTCCAGCGTGGCGGGGTAGGGGCCCTGGACGTAGTCGCCACAGGCCAGCAGGCCCGGTGCGATGACTTGCGCAGGGCGCTGCAGGCCGGGGGTGCAGGCAAAGGTGGCGCGTTTCTCGACCACGGTCTGTACGGCCTGCAGGTCCAGCCCCAGTTGCAGGCGGGCTTGTTGCAGCACCTGGGCCTGCAGGGTCTCGCGTTCGCCCTGGCTGGCGCTGACCACAAAAGCCAGCAGGCCGGCTGGCCCGCCGAGCCGCTGGCGGTCGAAGACGAATTGCGCTGGATGCGCTGCGTCATGGCGCAGGGCCAGCATGGGTGCCGGCAGACGGGCCTCTGCGGCCCAGGCGTAGACGGTGGTGATGGCCTCGAAGTGCAGGGCGCCGGCCGTGTCCGACCAGGCTTGCAGGGGCGCGGGCTCCGGCAGCGTGGCGGCCGCCCCGCTGACCAGGCGCGCGGCCTCGGTGGACGGGCAGGCCAGCAGCACGCGGTCGAAGACCTGGCCATCGAGCAACCAGGTGCCCCCCACGGCTTGCAAGGTGCTGATGCGCGTACCGGTTTGCACACTGGCACCTCGCTGCGCCAGCCACTGCGCTGCCGCCTGCGGGAACAGGGCCGACAGATCGATGCGGGGCAGCAGCAGCTGCGAGCCGCCGGATACGCCGAACAGCGCGTCGCGCAGCACACGCAGGAAGACCAGGGCACTGGCCTGGTGGGCGGGGGTGTTGAGGGCCGAGACACACAGCGGTTCGATCAGCTCCTGCATGACATGGGGGCCGAGCCCGCGGCACAGCTCGGCCACCGACAGCTGCGCTTCGCATTCGAAACCCCGAAGTTTCCAGCCCAGGGCCGCGCGCAGCAGTCCCAGGCGCTCCGGCAGTGGCCAGCCTGTGTTGCGCAGGATGCCGGTCAGCACATCCAGCGGCACGGGCAGGCGCGGCAGCTGCAGGCCGGCACCGTCGGGGAACTTCAAGGTCAGTGGCAGGCGTTGCAGTGCCGCCTCCAGGTCCACGCCCACCTGTTGCATCAGACGCAACGTTTCCGTGTAGGCACCAATCAGGATGTGCTGGCCGTTGTCTATGGCGACGGTCTGTCCACCGGGGAGTTGTCCTTGCAGGCCACGGGCTCGCCCACCGACGGTACGTGCGGCTTCGAAGACCGAGACCTGGTGGCCAGCCTGGGTTGCCGCCACGGCCGCTGCCATGCCGGCCCAGCCAGCACCGACTACAGCAACTCTCACATCTTCCCCAGCGCCTGCACACGCCAGGCCAGCCAGAGCTTGCGCAGGGGCGTGAGGCTGGTGCGCTGGTGCAGCACCTGGAAGTTGTCGTGCTCGATCTCGCGCAGCAGGGTGCGGTAGATGCTGGCCATCATCAGGCCCGGTTTCTGCGCGCGGCGGTCGACCTCGGGCAACAGGGCCAGGGCCTCGTCGTAGAGCTGGTGGGCGCGTGCTGTCTGGAACTTCATCAAGGCCGCGAAGCGCTCCGAGTACTGGCGGTTGAGCACCTCGTGCGCCTTCACCTCAAACTGCTGCAGCTCGTTCACGGGCAGGTAGATGCGCCCGCGCAGCGCGTCTTCACCGACGTCGCGGATGATGTTGGTCAGCTGGAAGGCCAGGCCGAGGGTGTGGGCGTAGCGCGTGGTCTGTTCCTGGGTCTGGCCGAAGATGCGGGCCGCCACTTCCCCCACCACGCCCGCCACCAGGTGGCAGTAGCGCTGCAGGCCCGGGTAATCCAGGTAGCGGGTCTGCTGCAGGTCCATCTGGCAGCCTTCGATCACGGCCAGCAGATGGCGCGCCTCGATGCCATAGGCGGTGGTGTGCGGCATCAGGGCCTGCAATCCCGGGTGCGTGGCTTGGCCTGCATAGGCGCGGCTCACTTCGGCTTCCCACCAGGCCAGCTTGGTCTGGGCTACGCCGGGGTCGGAGACTTCGTCGACCACGTCGTCAACCTCGCGACAGAAGGCGTAGAAGGCCGTGATGGCGGCGCGCCGCGGCTTGGGCAGGAAGAGAAAGGCGTAGTAGAAGCTGCTGCCGGAGGCGGCGGCTTTTTGCTGGACGTATTGCTCGGGCGTCATGGGGCGCATTGTCGCTGCTTCACATGCGCAGGCTGCGCCAGAGCAGCAGTGGTGCATCGGCGGCGCCGACCGTGGGCCGGTGCTGCAGGCTGTTGAAGCCCAGGGCCTCGATCTTGTCCAGGATACGCAGCCCGCCCTGCACGACCAGGCGCAGCTCCCAGCCGGCCCGGCCCGGGATGCGGTGCACCAGCGGCGCGCCATGCTGCATGAGGGCACGCGCCTCCCGCACCTGCGAAGCGATCAGGGCCAGGATGCCGGGTGTGGGTGTGAGGGCGGCCAGTTCGACACGCTGCACGCCATGGGCGGCGCAGTCGGCATCGCTCAGGTAGTGGCGGCCGCGCGGGATGTCGCGGCCAAGGTCCTGCCAGAAGTTGATGAGTTGCAGGGCACTGCAGATGGCGTCGCTTTCGCGCAGGGCCGCTTCGTCCTGTACGCCATAGAGGTGCAGCAGGAGTCGGCCGATCGGGTTGGCCGAGCGACGGCAGTAGTCCAGCAGCTCGGCCGGGTCGGCATAACTGGTCTGGTCACGGGTCTTGCGCACGTCCTGGGCAAAGGCGTCGAGCAGGTCGTCCAGCAGGGGGACGGGCAGATGGAAGGTTTTCAGAGCGGCGGCCAGCGGATTGAAAACCTGGGGCCAACGCCCGCCATGGTCCTGACCCTGGGCCAGGGCCAGCAGGTCTTGCCGGTAGGCGCTCAGATCGTCCAGGCGCTGCTGGGCCGGGGCTTCGCCTTCATCGGCGATGTCATCGGCCGTGCGGGCATAGTGGTAGATGGCGGCGATGGCCGGGCGCAGACGTGGGGGGCACAACCAGGAGGCTACGGGGAAGTTCTCGTAGTGCTCGACCGGCTGGGGGGAGATGGGCTTGTTCACACTGGGGATTTTCGCCCGGCTTGACATAGATCGGGTTTTTACCTAGATTACTGACCAATCGGTTATTAATTTAAAACCCACTTCCGGAACCCCTGCCATGTCCGATACACGTTCCCACTGGCCCAGGCGCGCCGCCTTGGCAGCGCTGCTGCCCCTGACGGCCTTCACTCTGATCGCCTGCTCCCCTGCGGCACCGCCCGAAGAGCCGGTGCGCGCGGTCAAGATCATGACAGTGCGCAGCGCAAGCCTGAACGCCACGCAGGAATTCTCGGGGGAGGTGCGGCCGCGCATCGAATCACGCCTGGGTTTCCGGGTGGCCGGCAAGCTGGTGCGCCGTGAGGTCGAACTGGGGGAACGGGTCAAGGCAGGCCAGGTGCTGGCCCGGCTCGACCCGCAGGACTACCGCCTGGCGACGGATGCTGCCCAGGCCCAGATGGGGGCCGCGGTGACCAACCGTGACCTGGCGGCCGCCGACTACAAGCGTTTCAAGGAGCTGCGCGAGCAGAACTTCATCAGCGGGGCCGAGCTGGAGCGGCGCGACGCCGCGCTCAAGGCGGCACAGGCCCAGGTTGACCAGGCCCAGGCGCAACTGGCCTCCCAGCGCAACCAGGGCAGTTATACGACCCTGGTGGCCGATGCCGCCGGTGTGGTGACGGCCGTCGAGGCCGAGCCCGGCCAGGTGGTCAGTGCCGGCCTGACGGTGGTGCGCGTGGCCCAGGACGGCCCGCGCGATGCGGTCTTTGCGGTGCCGGAAGACAAGCTGGCCATGATGCGTCAGGGCAGTGCGGTGGAAGTGCGTGTCTGGCCCGGCCAGACCCAGCTGGCCGGCCGCGTGCGCGAGGTTTCGGCCAGCGCCGACCCGGTCACGCGTACCTACCAGGTCAAGGTGGCGCTGGATGGCAAACAGCCGCCGCCCCTGGGCGCGACGGTCACGGTTTTCCCCAAGTTGCGCAACGAACAGCGCGTGGCGGCCATCAAGCTGCCGACCAGTGCCCTGCGCCAGGACGGCCAGTCCACGGCAGTCTGGGTCCTGGATACCAAGACCATGACAGTGCAGTCGCAGCCGGTGCAGATTGCCACGGCCGACGGCAACGAGGCCGTGGTGGCCGGCGGCCTGAAGGATGGGCAGCAGGTGGTCGCGGCGGGGGTGCACGTGCTCTCACCGGGGCAGAAGGTGACGATCTACCACGAGAAGACCGCCTCCACCCTGACCAGCCAGCCCCAGACCGCCGTGAACGCCACGCTGGGCAGTGCAGCCGCGGCCCCGGCTGCAAGCAAGTGAGGCGCGCATGAGTTCCACAGAACAGGCATCAACCGGCTTCAATCTTTCGCGTTGGGCCATCGAGCATCCGGCGCTCACGCGCTATTTGCTGGTGGTGCTCATGGTGCTGGGCTTTGTCGCCTATTTCCAGCTGGGCCAGGACGAGGACCCGCCCTTCACCTTCCGCGCCATGGTGGTCCGCACCTACTGGCCTGGCGCCACGGCGCAGCAGGTGGCCGAACAGGTGACCGACAAGATCGAGCGCACCCTGCAGGAAGTGCCGGGTTCCGACAAGATCCGCAGCTATTCCAAGCCCGGTGAATCGCAGATCATCTTCCAGCTCAAGGATTCGACCCAGGCGGCCGCGGTGGCCAACACCTGGTACACCGTGCGCAAGAAGATCGGTGACATGCGGGCCACGCTGCCGGGCGGTATCCAGGGCCCCTTCTTCAACGACGAGTTCGGTGATGTCTACGGCGTGATCTACGCGCTGCAGGCCGACGGTTTCAGTGATGCCGAGGTGAAGGTCTTTGCCGACGACGTGCGTCAGCAGCTGCTGCGCGTGCCAGACGTGGCCAAGGTCGAACTTTTTGGCGTCCAGGACGAGAAGCTCTATATCGAGATCTCGCAGAAGCGCCTCTCGCAGCTCGGGCTGGACCTGAACCAGGTGCTGGCCCAACTGGGCCAGCAGAACGCGATAGAGAGCGCCGGCGCCGTGCAGACGCCGCTGGACGTGGTGCAGGTGCGTGTGGCCGGCCAGTTCGAGGCCGTGGACCAGCTGCGCGCCATGCCCATCCGTGGCAGCACGGGCAACCAGCTGCGCCTGGGCGATATCGCCGAGGTCAAGCGGGGTTATGTGGACCCGGCCAGCATCAAGGTACGGCACCAGGGCAAACAGGTCATCGCCCTGGGCATTTCCATGGCCAAGGGCGGCGACATCATCGCGCTGGGCAAGTCCCTGCGCAAGACCACGGACCGCATTGAAAGGAACCTGCCCGCCGGCATCGAGCTGGTGCAACTGCAGGACCAGCCCAAGGCGGTGGCGACCTCCGTCAACGAGTTTGTCGGCGTGCTGATCGAAGCCGTGATGATCGTGCTGGTGGTCAGCTTCATCAGCCTGGGCCTGCACAAGCACCAGGGTGCGCAACACCTGCCGCTGTGGAAACGTTATTACGTGGACATGCGGCCTGGCCTGGTGGTGGGCATCACCATCCCCCTGGTGCTGGCGCTGACCTTCCTGGGGATGCAGTACTGGGGCATAGGCCTGCACAAGATCTCGCTGGGCTCGCTGATCATCGCCCTGGGCCTGCTGGTGGACGACGCCATCATCGCCGTGGAGATGATGGTGCGCAAGATGGAGGAGGGCTATGACAAGGTGCGCGCGGCCACCTTCGCCTACGAGATCACCGCCATGCCCATGCTGACCGGCACGCTGATCACTGCCGCCGGGTTCCTGCCCATCGGCATGGCCAAGTCGTCCGTGGGCGAGTACACCTTTGCCATCTTCGGCGTGACCGCGCTGGCCCTGGTGCTGAGCTGGATCGTGTCGGTCTACTTCGTGCCCTATCTCGGTACGTTGCTGCTCAAGGCGCAGCCGCACCATGCATCGGCCCAGCCGGATCCGGCCGGTGGTCCGCACGAGCACTTCGACACACCTTTTTACCAGCGCTTTCGCGCCGTCGTGAACTGGTGTGTGCAGCACCGCTGGCTCACCATCGGCGCCACGGTGCTGACGTTTGCGCTGGGCATTGCCGGCATGGGCAAGGTGCAGCAGCAGTTCTTCCCCGATTCGAGCCGTCCGGAAATTCTGGTGGACGTCTGGTTCCCGGAAGGGACGTCTTTCGCCGCCAACGAGGAAACGACGAAGCGCGTGGAAAAACGCCTGCTGGCGCTGCCAGGCGTGAACGCCGTGAGCACCTGGGTGGGCTCGGGTGTGCCGCGTTTTTACCTGCCGCTGGACCAGGTTTTCCCGCAGACCAATGTTTCGCAATTCATCATCCTGCCCAAGGACCTGAAGACGCGTGAAACGCTGCGCGTGCAGCTGCCGGCCCTGCTGGCGCAGGAGTTTCCCGAAGTGCGCGGCCGCGTCAAGCTGCTGCCCAACGGGCCGCCGGTGCCCTACCCGGTGCAGTTCCGCGTGGTCGGTGCCGATCCCGGCGTGCTGCGCGCCCGTGCCGACGAGGTCAAGGCCGTGATGCGCGAGAGCGCCAACACGCGCGGCGTCAATGACAACTGGAACGAATCGGTCAAGGTGCTGCGCCTGGAGGTCGACCAGGCCAAGGCACGTGCCCTGGGGGTGAGCAGCCAGTCCATTGCCCAGGCGGCTCGCACCCTGCTGGCCGGCCAGAACGTGGGCCAGTACCGCGAGGGCGACAAGCTGATCGACATCGTGCTGCGCCAGCCCCTGGACGAGCGCAACGCCATCACCGACCTGGCCAACGCCTACCTGCCCACGGCCAGCGGTCGCTCCATCCCGCTGACACAGATTGCCAAACCGGTCTTCACCTGGGAGCCGGGCGTGATGTGGCGCGAGAACCGCGAGTTCGGCATCACCGTGCAGTCCGACGCCGTGGAAGGCATGCAGGGCGCGACCCTGACGGCCGAGTTGCTGCCCTCGCTGCGGGCCCTGGAGACCAAGTGGCATGCCGCCGGCCTCAACGGGTATCGCATTGAGGTGGCCGGCGCGGTGGAGGAGAGCAGCAAGGGCACGGGCTCGATCGCCGCCGGCATGCCTCTGATGCTGTTCATAACCTTCACGTTGCTGATGTTGCAGCTGCAGAGCTTCAGCCGCGCCATGCTGGTCTTCCTGACCGGCCCGCTGGGTCTGGCCGGGGTGGCCGGGGCGCTGCTGCTGCTCAACCGTCCCTTCGGCTTCGTGGCCCTGCTGGGCGTGATTGCCCTGATGGGCATGATCCAGCGCAACTCGGTCATCCTGATCGATCAGATCGAGCAGGACCGCGCCGCCGGCATCCCGGCCTGGGACGCGATCGTGGAGTCCGCCGTGCGCCGGCTGCGTCCCATCGTGCTGACCGCAGCCGCGGCCGTGCTGGCCATGATCCCGCTCTCGCGCTCGGTGTTCTGGGGTCCCATGGCCGTGGCCATCATGGGCGGCCTGATCGTTGCCACCGTGCTGACGCTGCTGGCCTTGCCGGCCATGTACGCGGCGTGGTTCCGCGTGAAGCGCGAAACGCCGATCGGGGCTTGATGTCACCATGCTGGTCTGGCGCGCCCGCCGGGCCAGCCTTCGGGTCAGGATCCCGGCCGGGAAACACCGGTTCCGGCAGGTTAAAATAGCCGGTTGACCGATTTCATCGGGGAGGTCTGTCCATGACCTCCCCATTTTTGTTCCCGCGCGGGTGGCGAAATTGGTAGACGCACCAGGTTTAGGTCCTGACGCCAGCAATGGTGTGGGGGTTCGAGTCCCCCCCCGCGCACCAGTCCGGACGGCCCATGGGGCTACCGGACCGGCCGGGAGTGCGGCTGCCAGGCTGTCCCCGTTTTTGAATTTTTTGGAGTGTTTGCATCATGGCCGTTACCGTTGAAACCCTCGAGAAGCTCGAGCGCAAGATCACCCTGAGCCTGCCGCTGGCGATCATCCAGTCCGAAGTCGACACGCGCCTGAAGAAGCTGGCCCGCACCGTCAAGATGGACGGTTTCCGTCCCGGCAAGGTCCCCATGAATGTGGTGACCCAGCGTTATGGCTATTCCGTGCACTACGAAGTGCTGAACGACAAGGTCGGCGAGGCGTTCAGCCAGGCTGCCAACGAAGCCAAGCTGCGTGTGGCCGGCCAACCCAAGATCACCGAGAAGGATGGCGCGCCTGAGGGCGAAGTGGCTTTCGACGCCGTGTTCGAGGTCTATCCGGAAGTCAAGATCGGCGACCTGGCCGGTGCGGAGATCGAAAAACTGAACTCTGAAGTCAGCGAAGCCGCCATCCAGAAGACCCTGGACATCCTGCGCAAGCAGCGCCGCACCTTCGCCCAGCGTGCCATGGACGCCGCGGCCCAGGACGGCGACCGTGTGACGGTGGACTTCGAAGGCAAGATCGACGGCGAGCCCTTTGCCGGCGGCAAGGCAGATGACTTCCAGTTCCTGGTCGGCGAAGGCCAGATGCTCAAGGAGTTCGAGGACGCCGTGCGCGGCATGAAGTCCGGCGAAAGCAGGACTTTCCCGCTGGCCTTCCCGGCCGATTACCACGGTCAGGACGTGGCCGGCAAGACCGCCGACTTCATGGTCACCCTGAAGAAGATCGAAGCGGCCCACCTGCCCGAAGTCAATGACGCCCTGGCCAAGTCCCTGGGCGTGGCCGAAGGTACCGTGGCGGCCCTGCATGCCGACATCAAGAAAAACTTGGAGCGCGAAGTCAAGTCGCGCCTGGCCGCCCGCAACAAGCAGGCTGCCATGGACGCCCTCGCCGCCAAGGCGGAACTGGATCTGCCCAAGTCCATCGTGCAGGCCGAGATCGACCGCATGGTCGAGGGTGCGCGCGAGGACCTCAAGCAGCGCGGCATCAAGGACGCCGACAAGGCCCCGATCCCCGGCGAAATGTTCCAGCCGCAGGCCGAGCGCCGTGTGCGACTGGGCCTGGTGGTGGCCGAACTGGTGCGCGTGAACAATCTGCACGCCACCCCTGACCAGATCAAGGCCCATGTGGATGAACTCGCCGCCAGCTACGAGCGTCCGGAAGACGTGAAGCGCTGGTATCTGGGCGACAACCGCCGCATGGCCGAGGTCGAGGCCGTGGTGATCGAGAGCAACGTCACCGACTTCATCCTGTCCAAAGCCAAGGTCAGCGAAAAGGCCATCGCCTTTGACGAACTGATGGGCCAGGCCTGATCACGTTTTGATCCCATACCGCTCGTGGGGCTTGTTCCGGGCTTGCAGTCCGGGGGACAGGCCCCACTTGCTTTTGGGCTACAAATTTTCGGTACAGTAAGGCTCATCAATTGGAGAGAACATGAACTTGCGCAACCCCGCCTACAACGGCGCCCTGGACACCCAGGCCCTCGGCATGATCCCGATGGTGATCGAGCAGTCCGGCCGTGGCGAACGCTCCTACGACATCTATTCCCGTCTGCTCAAGGAGCGCGTGGTGTTTCTGGTCGGCCCGGTCAATGACCAGACCGCCAACCTGGTGGTGGCCCAACTGCTGTTCCTGGAGAGCGAGAACCCGGACAAGGACATCTCCTTCTACATCAACTCGCCCGGCGGCTCGGTTAGCGCCGGCATGGCGATCTTCGACACCATGAACTTCATCAAGCCCGACGTGTCCACCCTGTGCGTGGGCATGGCCGCCAGCATGGGTGCATTCCTGCTGGCCGCGGGTGCCAAGGGCAAGCGCTTCTCCTTGCCCAATTCCAAGGTCATGATCCACCAGCCCCTGGGCGGCACCCAGGGCCAGGCCACGGAAATCGAGATCCATGCCCGCGAAATCCTCAAGACCCGTGAGCAGCTCAACAAGATCCTGGCCGAACGTACCGGCCAGCCGCTGGACAAGATCGAGCGTGACACCGAGCGGGACTATTACCTCTCGGCCGACGAGGCCAAAGACTACGGTCTGGTCGACCAGGTCATCGCCAAGCGTCCCTGAGCCGCCCGTCGGGTTGTTGTTTTCTGGCGCCAGTCCCGTGACCGGGGCGGGCTCCGCTTGGTTATCATAGATTCGGTAAACACCGAAAAGGCGTTCCTCCCATGGCCGAGAAAAAAGGCTCTACCAGCGAAAAAACCCTGTACTGCTCTTTCTGCGGCAAGAGTCAGCACGAGGTCAAGAAGCTGATTGCCGGACCTTCGGTCTTCGTCTGCGACGAATGCATCGAGCTGTGCAACGAAATCATCCGTGACGAACTGCCCGCCAGCACGGAGTCGACCGAAGGGCGCAGCAACCTGCCTGCACCTTCCGAGATCAAGCTCAATCTGGACAACTATGTGATCGGCCAGGAAGCCGCCAAGCGCACGCTGGCGGTGGCGGTCTACAACCACTACAAGCGCCTTCAGCACAAGGAATCAGCACGCAAGGATGAGGTTGAACTCGCCAAGAGCAACATCCTGCTGATCGGCCCCACGGGTTCGGGCAAGACACTGCTGGCCCAGACCCTGGCGCGCCAGCTCAATGTGCCTTTCGTGATGGCCGACGCCACCACGCTGACCGAGGCCGGCTACGTGGGCGAAGACGTCGAGAACATCATCGCCAAGCTGCTGCAGAGCTGCAACTACGAAGTGGATCGTGCCCAGCGCGGCATCGTCTACATCGACGAGATCGACAAGATCTCGCGCAAGTCGGATAACCCCTCCATCACGCGCGACGTGTCGGGGGAGGGCGTGCAGCAGGCCCTGCTCAAGCTCATCGAAGGCACCATGGCCAGCGTGCCGCCGCAGGGCGGGCGCAAGCATCCGAACCAGGATTTCATCCAGATCGACACCACCAATATCCTCTTCATCTGCGGCGGTGCCTTTGCCGGCCTGGAGAAAGTGATCGAGAACCGTACCGAATCGTCGGGCATCGGCTTCGGTGCCGCGGTCAAGAGCAAGCAGCAACGCAGCCTGACCGAGGTGTTCAAGGAAGTCGAACCCGAAGACCTGATCAAATTCGGCCTGATCCCCGAGCTGGTCGGGCGCATGCCGGTGGTCGCCACCCTGGCCGAACTGAGTGAAGACGCGCTGGTGCGGATCCTGACCGAGCCGAAGAACGCCCTGGTCAAGCAGTACGCCAAGCTGTTCGCAATGGAAGGGGTGGACCTGGAAATCCGTCCCTCCGCACTCAAGGCCATTGCCCGCAAGGCGCTGACTCGCAAGACCGGTGCACGCGGCCTGCGCTCCATCCTGGAGCAGGCCCTGATCGACACCATGTTCGAACTGCCGGGCATGAGCAATGTCGAGCGCGTGGTCGTGGAGGAATCCACCATCGATGAAAGCAAGCCGCCCTTGCTGGTTTACCGCGAGGCCGCCAAAAAGGCCTGAACCAAGCGGTTTTCCAGTCCTAACTTCATGGATATGACGACGCAGCCCGACTTATTATCAAAGCCGGGTTGAAAATATCCATTCGTAATCCATATTCAGCAGACCCTTCAAAGGTTCCACCATGTCCGGTCATACCCCTCTGCCGTCCACCCCTATCGAGCTGCCGCTGTTGCCGCTGCGCGATGTCGTGATCTTCCCGCACATGGTGATCCCGCTCTTCGTGGGCCGCCCCAAGAGCATCAAGGCGCTTGAATCGGCCATGGAAGCCGAACGCCGCATCATGCTGGTGGCGCAGAAAGCCGCCGCCAAGGATGAGCCGCAAGTCTCCGACATGTTCGAGGTCGGCTGCGTGTCCACCATCCTGCAGATGCTCAAGCTGCCCGATGGCACCGTGAAGGTGCTGGTCGAAGGCCAGCAGCGGGCCCTGGTCGAGAAGATCGTCGAAGGCGAAACACATTTCACGGCCACCGTGAAGCCGGTGCAGGCACCGGCCGAGATCGGCGGAACGGAACGTAACCAGACGAGCGAGATCGAGGCCCTGCGTCGCGCCGTGATGCAGCAGTTCGACCAGTACGTCAAGCTCAACAAGAAGATCCCGCCCGAGATCCTGACCTCGATCTCCAGCATCGACGATCCGGGCCGCCTGGCCGATACCATCGCCGCGCATCTCCCGCTCAAGCTGGAAAACAAGCAGGCGGTGCTCAGCCTTTCCGATATCAAGGAGCGGCTGGAGAACCTGTTCGAGCAGATCGAGCGTGAGGTGGACATCCTCAACGTCGACAAGCGCATCCGCGGCCGCGTCAAGCGCCAGATGGAGAAGAACCAGCGCGACTTCTATCTGAACGAGCAGGTCAAGGCCATCCAGAAGGAACTGGGCGAGGGCGAGGACGGCGCCGACATCGAAGAGATCGAGAAGAAGATCAAGGCGGCCCGCATGCCTGCCGAGGCGCGCAAGAAGGCCGATAACGAGCTCAAGAAGCTCAAGCTGATGTCGCCCATGTCGGCCGAGGCCACCGTGGTGCGCAACTACATCGACACCCTGGTCGGCCTGCCATGGAGCAAGAAGACCAAGATCAAGCACGACCTGGCCAATGCCGAAGAGGTGCTCAACGAAGACCACTTTGGCCTGGAAAAGGTCAAGGACCGCATCCTTGAATATCTTGCTGTGCAGCAACGCGTGGACAAGGTCAAGGCGCCCATCCTGTGCCTCGTCGGCCCGCCGGGCGTGGGCAAGACCTCGCTGGGGCAGTCCGTGGCCAAGGCCACGGGCCGCAAGTATGTGCGCATGGCCCTGGGCGGCATGCGTGACGAGGCCGAGATCCGCGGCCACCGCCGTACCTATATCGGCGCCATGCCGGGCAAGGTGCTGCAAAGCCTGACAAAGGCCGGCACGCGCAATCCGCTGTTCCTGCTGGATGAAATCGACAAGCTGGGCACCGACTTCCGCGGTGATCCTTCGAGCGCGCTGCTGGAGGTGCTGGACCCCGAGCAGAACAACAAGTTCGGCGACCACTACGTCGAGGTCGACTTCGACCTGAGCGACGTGATGTTCGTGGCCACCTCCAACTCCATGAACATCCCGCCAGCCCTGCTGGACCGTATGGAAGTCATACGCCTGTCGGGTTACACGGAAGACGAGAAGGTCAACATTGCGCAGCGCTACCTCCTGCCCAAGCAGTTGAAGAACAACGGCGTCAAGGAAGAAGAGCTGTTGATTGCCGAGGACGCCCTGCGCGACATCGTGCGGTATTACACGCGTGAGGCTGGCGTGCGTTCGCTCGAGCGCGAGATCTCCAAGATCTGCCGCAAGGTGGTGAAAGGCCTGCAGCTCAAGAAGCTGCAGCCACTGGTCAAGGTCTCGGCCGAGAATCTCAACGACTACCTGGGTGTGCGCAAGTTCAGCTATGGCCGCGCCGAGCAGCAGAACCAGGTGGGTCAGGTCGTGGGGCTGGCCTGGACCGAGGTCGGCGGTGACCTGCTGACCATCGAGACGGCGCTGATGCCCGGCAAGGGCGTGATCACCCGCACCGGTTCGCTGGGCGACGTGATGAAGGAATCGGTCGAGGCCGCGCGCACCGTGGTGCGCAGCCGCTCACGCCAGCTGGGCATCCCGGATGCATTCTTCGAGAAGAAGGACATGCACATTCACGTGCCCGATGGCGCGACGCCTAAAGATGGGCCGAGTGCGGGAGCCGCCATGACGACCTCCATGGTGTCGGCTCTCACGGGAATCCCGGTGCGCGGTGATGTGGCCATGACGGGTGAGATCACCTTGCGCGGCGAAGTCACGGCCATCGGCGGCTTGAAGGAAAAGCTGCTGGCAGCACTGCGCGGCGGCATCAAGACGGTGCTGATCCCGGAGGAAAACGTCAAGGATCTGCAGGAGATTCCTGACAACGTGAAGAGCGGCCTGGACATCGTGCCGGTCAAGTGGATCGACAAGGTGCTCGAGATTGCCCTGGAGCGTAAACCGACGCCCCTGCCGGAGGAAGAGCCCGCCGTTGCTGCACCGGTCACACCCGTTGCGGCGCCGGTGCAGGAGTCCATCAAGCACTGAGTCCGGGCGGCAGCAAGATTTTTCGCGGCCCTTTTGCAAAAGCAAAAAAATGCCGCTATAATCTGAGGCTTGAAACGCGGGAATAGCTCAGTTGGTAGAGCGCAACCTTGCCAAGGTTGAGGTCGAGAGTTCGAGACTCTTTTCCCGCTCCAAATTCCGAAAAGGGAAGCAAAAGCTTCCCTTTTTTATTGAAGGAATGGCCGGCTTCCGGGCTGGTCGTTTTGATGCTTCTGGCGCGGTAGCAAAGCGGTTATGCACCGGATTGCAAATCCGTGTAGGTCGGTTCGACTCCGGCCCGCGCCTCCAGACTCCATGCGGGAGTAGCTCAGTTGGTAGAGCGCAACCTTGCCAAGGTTGAGGTCGAGAGTTCGAGACTCTTCTCCCGCTCCATTCACATGTCCGGTGACCTGTCCCTCTGCGCAAGCACCGCGGCAGGGATGGGCTGTCCACGCCTTTTGCAGGACAATGCAGGGGCGGCACAGCCTCGATGGTGAAATTGGTAGACACAGCGGACTTAAAATCCGCCGCTTCCAGAAATGGGGCGTGCCGGTTCGATTCCGGCTCGAGGCACCATAATTCCATTTTTGAATGTCAGTTTGGCGATCGCGAACCGGCACGCCCGAGGGCGGTATTGACGAAGCGCGCTGCGCGCGCGGGTTCGATTCTGTTTCGACAGAAATCGGTCCCTGTTAGAGTGCCAGCGTGCGTACTGAGAGAACAACATGGCAAGCTACAACGCCCCTTTTGAAATCCATGTTCATGGCCAGGTGCACCTGCGCGCCGATGTCGGCTTCGACCAGCTGCAGGAAGCGCTCAAGCCCCTGTGGCAGTACGCTGGTGCCCGCTCGCTGGCTGATGGCGCGCACAGCCATTACGAGGATGAGCCGGGCATACGCTTCGATGCCCAGGAGCACATGCTCCAGCTGTGCTGGAGTGTGATCGGCGACGACGATTTCCGTCAGTCTCTGGACGAGATGTGCATGAGCCTCAATGAACTGTCGCAGGCTGGTGCCGCCATCGAGATCACCTTTTACGACACCGAGTTCGACGAGGACGAAGCTGAGCCCGAGGCCCAGTCGCGCGACGATTTCATGGTGCTTTTCGTCGGCCCCAACCCGGCGGCCATCATGCAGGTGCAACGTGACCTGCTGGTGCAGGATGTCATCAGCCTGATGGAGCGCCATTTCGACGCGGCAGAACTGAGTGGTGTGGTGAGCGAGGTCGATCGCCTGTTCAGTCAGCGTTTCGATTCGCTGGTCAGTTCTCTGGAGATCGGCAAACCGCCCCGGGGATCTGGCGGTGGCCATGGCGGCAGCGGCCACGGCGGTGGCCGCAAACCGCGACATTTGCACTGATTCGCCACTTCCGTGTGCTGCCGGGCGCCCCAAACCGGATGGCCCATGCTACTATTTTGATAGTTATGGTGCCCTTCAAGGACTGACTCATGAACACGGCTGCAGCAGCATCCGCCAAGCCGGCCGGCGCGCGTGGCGCCGCCGGGCGTCCGGAAAAGTTGCGTCTGGGCGACGTGCTGGTCCAGCAGCGTTTGATCTCCCAGGAGCAGTTGCAGCAGACCCTGGAACTGCAGCAGCAGACCGGACGCAAGGTCGGTCGCCTGCTGATCGAGAGCGGTGTCATCACCGAGGAATTGCTGGCCGACGCCCTGGCGCGTCAGCTGCGCGTGCCCTTCGTCAATCTCAAGACCTACCCTTTCCGCGGTGACGTGGTCAAACTCCTGCCGGAGTCGGCGGCACGGCGTTTCCGCGCCCTGGTGCTGGAAGACAAGGGCGACAGTTTTCTGGTGGCCATGGCCGACCCGCTGGACCTGTTCGCCTATGACGAGGTCACTCGCCTGCTCAAGCGCAATGTCGCGATTGCGGCCGTGCCCGAGAGCCAGCTGGCCCTGGCCTGTGATCGTCTCTACCGCCGTACCGAAGAGATCAGTGGTCTGGCGCGCGCGCTCGAGAAGGATCTGGGCGACGCGGTCGATTTTGGCGAACTGACGGCCTCCGCAGGTGCGGAAGGTGCGCCGGTGGTGCGTCTGCTGCAGTCATTGTTCGAGGATGCGACGCAGGTAGGCGCCTCGGACATCCACATCGAGCCCATGGAATCCGGCCTGCAGATCCGCGTGCGTGTCGACGGCGTGCTGCAAACCCAGACCCAGGCCGAGAAGCGCATCGGTGCCGCTCTCGCGCAACGCATCAAGCTGATGGCTGGCCTGGACATCTCGGAGAAGCGGCTGCCGCAGGACGGCCGCTTCAGCGTGCGCCTGAAGGAGCAGACCATCGACGTGCGTCTGTCCACCATGCCCAGTACCTATGGTGAGTCGGTTGTCATGCGTCTGCTGAGTCTGGACGGCGGGGTACGCCAGTTGGGCAATATCGGCATGCCGCCGGCCATGCTGCAGCGTTTTCGTCAGCTGCTGGGACGAACCTCGGGGCTGATCCTTGTGACCGGCCCCACCGGCTCAGGCAAGAGCACTACCCTCTACGCTGGACTGGCCGAACTGAATTCCAGCGAGCTCAAGGTCATCACCGTCGAGGACCCGGTCGAGTACCGTCTTCCGGGGATCACCCAGGTGCAGGTCAACGACAAGATCGAACTCACCTTCTCCAGGGTCCTGCGTTCGACCCTGCGCCAGGACCCGGACGTGATCCTGTTGGGCGAGATGCGTGATGCCGAGACCGCGGAGATCGGCCTGCGTGCTGCCATCACCGGTCACCTCGTGCTTTCCACCCTGCACACGCGTGATGCGGCGAGTTCGCCCTTCCGCCTGCTGGACATGGGGGTGCCGCCCTACATGGTGGCGACCTCGCTGCAGGCGGTGGTGGCACAGCGGCTGGTGCGTCTGAATTGCGAAATCTGCAGCGAGCCGCATGAGCCCGACGCGCAGGAATCGGTCTGGCTGCGCAGCCAGCTTCCACATGGGCAGACTCTGGTGGCCAAGCGCGGCCGCGGCTGTTCGGCCTGCAATGGCACCGGTTATGCCGGTCGCCAGGGTGTTTACGAGATGCTGGAAATGGATGCCGAGCTGACGCAATCGGCCAGCCGTTCCGACCCGGCCGCCTTTCTGCAGGCAGCGCGCGCCCGTCTGGCCGGGCAGACCTTGACCCACCATGCCTTGGAGCTGGTGCGACAGGGACGTACTTCCCTGGCTGAAGCCATGCGTGTCGGCTACGACCTCGAAGACTAGACCCGGACCCGCCCATGGCTGTTTATTCGTGGCGAGGACGCAACACCCATGGCGAGTTGATCCAGGGGGAGTTGGAGGCGATGACCGAAGACGCCGTGGCCGATCAGTTGCTCGGTCTGGGCCTGGTTCCGGTGCAGATCCAGATCGCACCAGAAACCCGAACCTCTGAAAACTGGTGGGAACAGCTCAAGCGCCGCGCGATTGCCATTGAGGACGTGCTGATCTTCTCGCGCCAGATGTACACGCTGAACAAGGCTGGTGTTCCCATCCTGCGTGCTTTTGCCGGCCTGGAGGCTTCTGCGGAGAAGCCCGCCATGGTCCACGTGCTCAAGGACGTGCGCAGCAGCCTGGACCAGGGGCGCGACATGGCCACCTCGCTCTCACGTCATCCCAAGGTCTTTGGCCCCTTTTATGTGGCCATGGTGCGGGTCGGCGAGATGACGGGCCGGTTGACCGAAGTCTTTCTGAACCTGGCCGAACACCTGGAGTTCGAGCGCGATGTTCGGGCCCGTATCAAGCAGGCCTTGCGTTATCCGACATTTGTGATCATCGCCATGCTGTTCGCGATGGTCATCATCAACCTCTTCGTGCTGCCAGTCTTTGCGAAGGTCTTTGCCGGCTTCAACACCCAACTGCCCTTGATCACGCGTGGCTTGCTGGGTTTCTCCACCTGGATGATCGCTTGGTGGCCGGTGCTGCTGGCGCTGGTCGCGGCAGCCGTGGTTCTGGTGCGGGCCTACCTGCAAAACCCGCAGGGCCGCTACAACTGGGACCGGCGCAAGCTGAACCTGCCCATCGTCGGTCCCATCGTCCTCAAGGCCACGCTGGCGCGTTTTGCACGCAGTTTTGCCCTGTCCAGCCGCAGCGGTGTGCCCCTGGTGCAGGCACTGACCGTGGTGGCGCAGACGGTGGACAACGCCTACATTGCCTCGCGCATCGAACAGATGCGTGCCGGCATCGAGCGCGGGGAGAGCATTTCCCGTTGCGCCGCGGCCACCGGCGTTTTCACCCCCGTGGTGCTGCAGATGATGTCCGTGGGCGAGGAAACCGGTGAGCTGGATTCGCTGCTGTTCGAGATCGCCGAGATGTACGAACGCGACACCGATTACGCGATCAAAGGCCTGTCCACAGCCATCGAACCCGTGTTGCTGGTCTTCATCGGCGTGCTGGTGCTGCTGCTGGCGCTGGGCGTGTTCCTGCCCCTTTGGAATCTGGGCCAGGCGGCCATGGGGCGCGGGGGCGGCTGAGGGCATGTGTAAACGCCGGGCCGGGTGTGACGTTTTCCGCACGAATCGGGGCCACCGCTGGTGCGAAGTCGCAGCTTCGGGTCTATACTACGAAAGTGATAGCGGCCTATTTATCTGCCGCAACCTTAGCAAGTTAATTTCTGATTGGAGCTTGTCATGAAGCAGCAACGTGGTTTTACCCTGATCGAACTGGTGATGGTGATTGTGATTCTCGGCATCCTGGCCGCCGTGGCGATTCCGAAGTTCGTCGACCTCAAGACCGATGCGGCAGTGGCTGCCACCCAGGGCGTGGCCGGTGGCCTGTCCTCGGCTTCCGCCGTGAACTACGCGGCCCGCAGTGCCAAGGGCAATACCACTGCGACTGTGACCATTGGTAACTGCACCGATGTTGCGAATGCCCTGCAAGGTGGCATCGATACGTCTGTCTACACGATCACGCCGGCGGTGGTGGCCGTTGGAACGACGGCGAATTGCACGTTGTCGAGCAACAAGACCAGCCCGGCGACGACGGCTTCCTTCTCGGCCATCGGCATCAACTGACTCTCCCCGGGCTACGGGCCCCGGTCGCAAGCGCGAGGTCTTCTTCGGAAGCCTCGCGTTTTGCTTTCTGGCATCCTGTGGTCAGGGTCTGTGCGCGGCTCGGATTTCATCGCAACGCGGTTTTGCCGGACAATTCGCCAAATAGTACGCAAACGTGTGTTCGTATCGTCACAGCTATGTGTTCAGCTATGAAAAACGAAGCAAAATAGCGGCTGTGCAAATCTCAACAAGATGGTCTGCCAGATGATGCCGGTTTCCTTGCCCTTTCCGTCCGCCGCAATGCCGCAGCCCAGGAGGGTCCGGTGGCTTTGACCCTTCCGCGTTTCGGCCGTCGCTCGGCACAGTCCGAACAACTGGTGCTGGCCTGGGACGGCCAGGCCCTGGCCTACGTCCAGGCGCGCCAGGATGGCGCGGATCGTTTTCGTGTGCAGCGCTTTGGAGTGCTGCGTCAAGGCGGTGACAGGGCCAGTGATGAATTGGCGCGTCAGCTCACGACGCTGGGCCTGCGCGGCAGGATGGCGCGGGCCATGTTGAGGCCGGCGCAATACCAGATGCTGCAGATCGATGCGCCGGCGGTGCCGCCCGAGGAGCTGCGCAAGGCTGCGCGCTGGCAGATCCGGGAGATGGTCAACATGCATGTGGACGACCTCACGCTGGACGTGCTCAAGGTGGGCGATGACAAGGTCCGGGCCTCGGGCAGCGTCTTCGTGGTGGCTGCGGCCAATGCCGTGATCCGTGAGCTCATGCAGACGGCGCAGGCGGCGCGCTGCAATGTCGAGGTCATCGACATCCAGGATCTGGCGCAGCGCAATCTGCAATCCGCCCTGGCCCGTCGCACCGGGGCGGCCGAGCGGGCCCATGCCGCCATCGTGATGGTGGACGACAGCCAGGCCCTGCTGACCATCTGCGCCAACGACGAGCTCTTTTATACCCGCCGCATCGATCTCGGTGCTGGTTTCATGCAGGCCGCCTGGGGACAAACGCCTGCGGCCGGGAACGGAGAACCCGATCTGGCGCTCACCCCGCCAGGACAGGAAATCGATCTGGCCCAGCGTCTGGTGGTGGAGATCCAGCGCTCGCTGGATCTGTGGGACCGCACCTGGCCCATGCTGGCGCTGGACCGTATCAGCGTGCAGGCCGGTGCCCGCTCAGCGGAACTGGCGGCACTCCTGACCCGGGAGCTGGGGCAGGCCGTGACGTCGCTGGATGTGTCGGCCATGTTCCCGGGTTTCGAGGGGGGCAGCGAGGCGGACCGTCTGCTGTGCTGGCCCCTGCTGGGGGTGCTGCTGCGCGTCGAGGGGCGCAAGCTCTGAGCCGCGGAAAGAAGACCATGCCCCAGCAAATCAATCTCTGCAACCCGATCTTCCTGACGCAGAAGCGCTACTTCTCGGCGGCCACCATGGTGCGCTCGCTGGGCGTGTTCGTGCTGCTGGGGGGGCTGTTGTCGGGTTACTGGTCCTGGACCTTGCAATCTCTGAGCTCCGGCTACCAGCAATCGGTGAACAGCAACCAGCGTGAAATCACACGGTTACAGGCGGCCATCCAGCTCAACCGGGCCAATGCGGCACCGGCCGATGCAGCCCAGCTGAAGGAACTGCAGACCCAGCAGACCGAACTGCAGCAACGGGAGCTGCTGCTGCGCGAGCTCAAGCGGGGGTTGCTACGCGAAGGTTATGGGCATGCGGCCCGCCTGCAACTGATCGCCCACAGCATCCCACCGCAAGCCTGGGTGACCGAAGTCCGCGCCGACGACCTGCGGCTGGAACTCAGCGGCTACACGCTGGAGCCTGCCGCGCTCAATGGCTGGGTGGCCAGGTTGGCCCAAAGCCCGCTGCTCGAAGGGCAGCAGTTGTCTGTCGTCAAGGTCGAACGGGTCAGCGCCGAGGGGCGGGCTGCTGGTGCCGCCGCAGTACCGGCGGCTTCCGGGCCGTTGTGGTCCTACACCCTGGTGACGGCCCAGGCCCAGAACGCCACCGGAGGCAAACCATGAAAGCCTGGTGGACCAAACTGGCTGCGCGCGTCGATGCACTGAGCCTGCGTGAGCGGGTGTTTCTGTTCCTCACATTGATCGCCCTGTCCATGCTGCTGGCCAATGTGCTCTGGCTGGCCCCGGTCCAGGCGCTGCATCAGCAGATCGCGCAGCGTTTTGCCGCGCAGGACACGGAGTTGCAGCGCCTGCGCGAGGAACTCAGGAACAGCAGTGCCGGGACCGGGCCAGGCCAGCAGGTGCGCGAGGAACTGGTGCAGGCGCGCGAGCGCCTGGTGGCCGTGAACCAGGAGATTGCACAGATGCCGCTGGCGCAGGCGGATGGGACGCCCCTGACCAAAGTGCTGGTGCATTTCCTGCGCCGGCACGAGGGCCTGGTGCTGGTGCGCACCGCGACGCTGGCGCCCGACAGCCGCCAGGGGCAGGGCGCCACGGCAGGCATGACACGCCAGGGCCTGGAGCTGACCGTGGCCGGTTCCTACCATGAGCTGACCCGTTATGTGCAGACCCTGGAGCGGGCCTTGCCGGCCCTGCGTTGGGGCCTCATGCGCATGAACAGCGAGCGTCAGTTGGCTGAGCTGACCCTGCAGGTCTGGCTGGTGGGGGCCGCCCCATGAACGGTTTGCGCATCCTCTTCGCACTGGCGATGCTGGCCTCGGCCGCTCTGGAGGCCCAGACGCTGCGTGACCCGACCGTGCCGCCGGGTAGCGGTGGCGGTGGGGCTGCGCCAGCCCGCTCTGCCCCGGGGGGCTGGCCCGTGATCGTGGTCGATGGCCGGCCGCATGTGGCTGTCGGCACCCGTCTGTACGCCGAAGGCCAGACGCTGGGCCGAGCCCGCATTGAACGCATCACCGAAACCGAAGTCTGGCTGCGCGAAGGGCGTGAACTGCGCAAGGTTCCGCTGTATGCCGGCGTGCTGCGCCGCAGCGTGCCGACGGCACAGCCCTGATTCCACCTTTATGCATGAGAATGGCAACACCATGATGGCTACGACGACCACCCGAAACCACCGCCGGCCCGCGATGCCCGGGCTGATCCTCGCCCTGTGCCTGGGCCTGCTGGCTGGTTGCGCGGAACGTCCGCGTCGTACCCCCGATGTGGCCGAGGCGATTCGCACCGAACTGGCGGCGAGCCCCAAGACCAGCGGTTCCGTGCCGGCCCGCGTCAGCGATGCGCTGGCCGAACCGGCGCCGCCGGCCGTGCCGGTGCCGCCCGAGCCGCGCCTGGACCTGCTGGTCAACAACGCCAATGCACGCGAAGTCTTTCTGGCGCTGGTGGCCGACACCCGCTACAGCATGCTGATGCACCCGGATGTGACGGGCGGCATTTCCGTCACGCTGCGCGGGGTGACGGTGAAAGAAGCGCTGGAGTCGATCCGTGACGTCTACGGTTATGACTTCCGCATGGAGGGGCGTCGCATCACCATCTATGCACCCACCTTGCAGACCCGTATCTTCACGCTGAACTATCCGCATGCGCAACGCACCGGACGCAGCGAGGTGCGGGTTTCCTCCGGTTCTGCGCCGGCCAACACGGGCACAAGCGGCGCCACGGGGGTCACTTCCACGACGGGCGTACAGGGGACCGGTGCCCAGAGCGGCCAGCGCCAGGGCGAGAGCAGCCGGATTTCGACCGATTCGAAATCCGACTTCTGGGCCGAGTTGTCGGATGCCGTGCGCGGGCTTGTGGGTGGGGGGCAGGGGCGCAATGTGGTGATCAGCCCGCAGGCCGGCATCATGGCTGTGCGCGCCATGCCCGAGGAGCTGCGTCAGGTGGAGCGCTTTCTCAAGGCGACCCAGGTGGCGGTCGAGCGCCAGGTCATGCTGGAGGCCAAGATTGTCGAGGTCGAGCTGCGCGAGGGCCAGCAAAGCGGGATCAACTGGGGCGCTTTCGGTTCCGACAGCAATGGCTCGGGCGTGCTCGGCGTGCTGGGCAGCGGCGTGGCGACCAGCAACGCCTTGCTGTCCTCCGGCGCGACAGCCTCGGGCGTGACGCCGGTCGCGATTCCCTCGGTGGCCGCTGGCGGCGGGCTGTTCGGCCTGGCGCTGGCCACCAGCCAGTTCGGCGTGGTCCTGGGCTTCCTGGAATCGCAGGGCGATGTGCAAACCCTCTCCAGCCCGCGCCTGGCCACACTGAACAACCAGAAGGCCGTACTCAAGGTCGGCGCGGACGACTATTTCGTGACCAACGTCACCGGCGGCACGACGACCAGCAGTGGCGTGGCCGGCGTGGCCGGCAGCACCACGCTGCCTACGCTGACGCTCACGCCCTTCTTCTCGGGTATCGCGCTCGACGTGACACCGCAGATCGACGACGGCACCAGCATCATGCTGCACATCCATCCCTCGGTGACCACGGTCACCGAAAAGACCAAGGACGTGGACCTGGGCAGCGTGGGCCTCTACCGTCTGCCGCTGGCCTCCAGCAGCGTCAACGAGACCGATACCATGGTCCGCCTGCAGGACGGCAATATCGCGGCCATCGGTGGACTGATGCAACTGTCTTCAAGCCGCGGCGCCTCCGGCGTGCCGGGTTCGACGGCAGAGGGCAATCCCTTCGGCTTCCTGCTTGGCAACCGCAGCAGTGCCGCTCGCAAAAAGGAACTGGTGGTCCTGATCAAACCCACCATCATCCGCACGGCGCAGGACTGGGAGGCGCAAACCGAGCGTTCGCGCGCCGCCCTGGAAGACATTGACGCCAGCCGCCGCCGTGTGATCAGGCTCGACGGTTCGGAGCAGGAGACATCCGCGAAACCCGCGGCAAGGTAAGCAATGTACCTGCGGCATTTTTCCCTGCGTGAACTGCCGTTCTCCATCACGCCCGACCCGGCCTTCTTCTATCCGCACGAAGGGGCACAGGCGGCACTGAACACCCTGCTGGTCGCGCTGCGCAGCGGCGAGGGTTTCCTCAAGATCGTGGGGGAGGTCGGTTGCGGCAAGACCCTGTTGTGCCGTCAGTTGCTGCGCAGCCTGCAGGACGAGTTCGTCACGGCCTACATACCCAACCCTGACATGGGACCGGACGATCTGCTCATGGCCCTGGCGCGGGAGCTCGATATCGAGCTGGTGCCTCCATTGAGCCGGCACCAGGTGCTGTCCAGTCTGCAGGAGGGCCTGCTCAGACACGCGGAGGCCGGGCGTTCGGTGCTGGTCTGCATCGACGAGGCGCAGGCCACGCGCATGGCCACCCTGGAGAGCCTGCGTCTGCTGTCCAACCTTGAAACCGAGAAGCGCAAGCTCCTGCAGATCGTCTTGTTCGGCCAGCCCGAGCTCGATGAAATTCTGGCGCGGCCGCAGATACGCCAGCTGCTGCAGCGCATCACCTTCAGCGAATACCTGGGCGGCATGCAGCCCGAGCGGGTCGGGGCCTATCTGGCACACCGGCTGGCCGTGGCCGCCGAAGACGGACTGACCGATATCAGGGTGTTCGAACCTGCTGCGGCCCTGGCCCTGGCCCATCACAGCCGCGGCGTGCCGCGCCTGGTCAATGTGCTGGCCCACAAGTGCCTGCTGCTCGCTTTCGGCGAAAACACGCATCGCGTGCAGGTCCACCACGTCAAGCTGGCCGCGGCCGATACGCCCGGCGTGCAGATGAAGACGGGACGCTGGTCGCGCTGGTGGCGTCGACTCCTGGGCCCGCGTTCCCTCCGGGGCAAACCACATGCAGGGGAAACAGTGTGAGTGTCATCAACAAGATGCTGCGGGACCTCGATGCCAGGCGGACCGATGCGGGCCCGGGCCATCCACGCCTGGCCAGCCCGGCGGCCATGGAGGGTACGGCCAGTGTGCTGATGCCCACGCCGCGCCGCGTCGCGCGCTGGTTGTGGGCCATCCTGCTGCTGGTGGTCACGGGCGCAGTGGCGTACTGGTATCTGGGGTCGGGGCTGTCGTCCGAACCTTCCGTGCCGCCGCCGGTGGCGGCCGATCGTCCTGCCCTGGCCCCGGTGTCGACGGCGTCCGCGCCGGAGCCCGCCAGCAGTGCGCCCGCAGAAGCAGCCGTGCTCGCGAGTGCCGTGCCTGTTGCGGCTGAACCCGAGCCCCCGGTGGCGGTGGCGGCCCAAGCCGTGGCCAGCCCGAGGAAGAAGCGGCGAGCCGAGGCTGACGCCGCCGAAACGCAAGTTTCCCCGGCCGCCGAGGGTAAGGAAAAGCCCAGCAGGAAACGTGCTTCGTCTCCCGCACCGGACGTGGCCTCATCGCCAACCGGTCCAGCCATCCCCGCGGCCGTGCCGGCTGCGCCCGCAGCGGCCGGCAGGGCTGCTGCAAGTGAGGTGCCGCAACGCCGCCTGGGCCTGGCCCAGGAAACGCTGGCCCAGGCCCAGCTGCTCTGGAATGCAGGTTCCCGTGAGCCGGCCCTCGAACTGGTGCGCGAAGCGGTGGCGGTGGTCGAACGCAGCCAGCCGGTTGATGGCCCGGTGCTGGCCCAGCTGGTTCGCGAGCAGGTGCGCATGGAGCTGGCCCTGGGCCGTCCGGCCGCTGTGCTGGCCTTGCTGGGCCGGCTGGAGCCGGCGCTGTCTGGCCAGGCCGATCTGTGGGCGGTGCGTGGCAATGCGGCCCAGCGCCTGGGGCGGCATCAGGAGTCCGTCCAATCCTATCTGGCGGCCCAGCAGTTGCGGCCCGGAGAAGCGCGCTGGATGCTGGGCGCTGCCGTGTCCCTGGCTGCCCTGGGGCAACTGGAGGCTGCGGCTCAGCAGGCCGAGCAGGCGCGCGCGCTGGGGCCGGTGAGCCCCGAGGTGCTGACGTATCTGCGCCAGGCGGGGGTGCCGCTGCGCTGAGCGCAATGCGGCGAACAGCATGCGCAGACGCCTTCGGTAGAATGAGCCGTAGACTTGGCTTCATGCGAAGTTGAACCCCACACACATGCTCAAGCGTATCCGCTGCGACCAACTGATCCTCGGGATGCACATCAAGGAGTTCTGCGGTTCCTGGATGGAGCATCCGTTCTGGCGCAGCGGCTTCGTGCTCAAGGACAGCAAGGATCTGGAACGCATCCTTGCCAGCAGCATCAAGGAAGTCTGGATCGACACCGACAAGGGCAGCGATGTGCCCGCGGGCCAGAGTGCCGTGTCCGAGGCGCAATCCGATGCCCAGGTCGAGCAGGAACTGCAGGCCTTGTCGCAGGCACAGCGGCAGACCGAGCCGGTGGCCGTGGCAGCTGAATACGAGCGGGCGGCACAGATCTGCCTGCAGTCCAAGAAGGCCGTCCTGTCGATGTTCCAGGAGGCGCGCATGGGCAAGACGGTCGATGCCGCCGGTGCCCAGCGTCTGGTCGAGGAGATATCCGACTCCGTGGCCCGCAACGTCAACGCGCTGATCAGCCTGGCGCGTCTGAAGACGGCTGACGACTACACCTATATGCACTCGGTGGCGGTCTGCGCCATGATGATTGCGCTGGCACGCCAGCTGGGCATGGACAAGGCCCAGATCCGTTCGGCCGGCCTGGCCGGCCTGCTGCATGACCTGGGCAAGGCCGCCACGCCGATGAAGGTTCTGAACAAGCCCGGCAAGCTGACCGAAGAAGAATTCAGCATCATGAAAAGCCATCCGGTCCAGGGGCATGCCATGCTGATGGCCGTGGGAAACGTCGACCCGATCGCGTTGGACGTCTGCCTGCATCATCACGAGAAGACCGATGGCTCGGGTTATCCCAAGGGCCTCAAGGATGCGGAGATCAGCCTGTTTGCCAAGATGGGGGCGGTGTGCGACGTGTATGACGCCATCACCTCCAATCGACCCTATAAAAGCGGCTGGGATCCTGCCGAGTCACTGCGCAAGATGGCCGAGTGGGCCAATGGGCACTTCGACCAGAATGTGTTCCAGGCCTTTGTGAAAAGCCTGGGCATCTACCCGATCGGCTCCCTGGTTCGCCTGGCCTCCGGGCGTCTGGGGGTGGTGGTTGAGCAGTCGAACAAGGCGCTGACGACACCGCTGGTCAAGGTGTTCTATTCCACCAAGTCCAGCCTGCGCATCCCGCCCGAGATCATCGACCTGTCCGCGCCAGGCTGCCACGACAAGATTGCCGGCCGTGAAGACCCCGCGCTGTGGAAATTCCCTGACCTGGATGCACTCTGGTCCGGGCTGGCCGACAAGCCCTGGTAGGTCGTTTTCAACGGCGCTGGTATTGGGTGGCGCCGAACATCATCTCGCGCGCCTTGTCGTCCACCAGGGGTTTGCGCTGGTCGGCCAGCACCTGTACGCCGCGCATCACGGCCGGGCGCTCCGAGATGGCGTCGAACCATTGTTTCAAATGCGGATAGTCAGCCCAGTCTATGCCCTGGTTTTTCCAGCTGCGTAGCCAGGGAAAGATAGCGATGTCGGCAACGGTGTACTCGTCTCCGGCGATGTAGCGGTGCGAGGCAAGCTGCCTGTCCATCACGCCGTAGAGGCGCTTGGCCTCGTTGGTATAGCGGTTCACGGCGTAGTCGATCTTTTCCGGCGCGTAGATGCGGAAGTGATGGGTCTGGCCCAGCATGGGGCCGACGCCGCCCATCTGGAACATCAGCCATTGCAGCACCTCGAACTTCTGCCTATCCGTCTTCGGGAGGAACTTGCCGGTCTTGGCTGCCAGGTAGAGCAGGATGGCGCCCGATTCGAACAGCGAGATCGGCTGGCCGTCCGGGCCTTCGGAGTCGACCAGGGCCGGGATCTTGTTGTTGGGGCTGATCTTCAGGAAATCTGCTTTGAACTGGTCGCCGGAACCGATGTTGACGGCGTGCACGCGCCAGTCACGCCCGAGGCGCAGGCCACACTCCTCCAGCATGATGTGGACCTTGTGGCCATTGGGTGTGGCCCAGGAGTAGACGTCGATCATTCGTGTCTCCAGATAAAAGGGGGCCGGCAAGTGCCGGCCCCGCGATTGTGCGTGGTTTTCAGCAACCGCGTGTGATCGGCATTTCCACGGGTTTGGGATTGAGCGCGTACTTGCCCAGTTCCAGCTTGGCGATGGCATTGCGGTGCACCTCGTCCGGGCCGTCGGCAAAGCGCAGCGTGCGCGCATGGGCGTAGGAATAGGCCAGGGGGAAGTCCTGGCACATGCCGCCGCCGCCATGAACCTGCATGGCCCAGTCGATCACCTGGCAGGCCATGCTGGGCGCGACCACCTTGATCATGGCGATCTCGTTCTTGGCGAACTTGTTGCCGGCCACGTCCATCATCCAGGCGGCCTTGAGGGTGAGCAGGCGCGCCATGTCGATCTTGCAGCGGGCCTCGGCGATGCGCTCCTGCGTCACGGTCTGCGCGGCCACCGGCTTGCCGAAAGCTACACGCGAGGAGGCGCGCTTGCACATGTACTCCAGGGCCCGCTCGGCCTGGCCGATCAGGCGCATGCAGTGGTGGATACGGCCCGGGCCCAGGCGACCCTGGGCGATCTCGAAGCCGCGGCCCTCGCCGAGAAGGATGTTGGAGGCCGGCACGCGTACGTTCTTGAAATCCACCTCCATATGGCCGTGCGGCGCATCGTCGTAGCCCAGCACGTTCAGCGGGCGCATGATGGTGACCCCCGGCGTATTGGCAGGCACCAGGATCATGCTCTGCTGCGAGTGGCGCGGCGCCTCCGGGTCGGTCTTGCCCATGAGGATGTAGATGGCGCAACGCGGGTCTCCGGCGCCGGAGGTCCACCACTTGCGGCCGTTGATCACGTAGTCGTCGCCCTGGCGTTCGATGCGGGTGGCGATGTTGGTGGCATCGCTGGAGGCCACGTCGGGTTCGGTCATGGCGAAGGCCGAGCGGATCTTGCCGGCCAGCAGGGGCTGCAGCCACTCCTTGCGGTGCTGGTCATTGCCGTAGCGAGCAATGGTTTCCATATTGCCGGTGTCGGGGGCCGAGCAGTTGAAGACCTCGGAAGCCCAGTACACGCGACCCATGATTTCGGCCAGAGGGGCGTACTCCTGGTTGGTCAGGCCGGCGGCCTGCACGCCGGCGATCTCGGCGCTGTCCTTGGGGAGGAAGAGATTCCACAGACCCTCCTTCTGGGCTTCGACCTTGAGCTTCTCGATCAGCTGCAGCGGCGTCCAGCGTTTGCCGGCGGCGGTGTTGGCCTCGAGCTCATCGTGCATGGCCTGCTCGTTGGGGTAAATGTGTGCGTCCATGAACTTGAGCAGGCGGGCCTGGAAGTCCTTGGTTTTGGGCGAGTAGTCGAAGTCCATGCTGTGCTCCTGGGGTGATACGTTGTGAAGGTTCAGGCCTGCTGGGCGAACTGCCAGGCCATGGCGGCCATGGGGCGTGCGCCCGCGGCGGATTTCTGCGCCTGGGCGCTGGAAGCGGTGCCGTTCTCGACCCGCTTGGCGATGCCTTGCAGGATGGCGGCGATGCGGAACATGTTGTAGGCCATGTAGAAATTCCAGTCGGCCTTGAGCGTCTCGGGCGTGGCCAGGCCGGTGCGCTCGCAGTAGAGGCGGATGTATTCGTCTTCCGCAGGAATGCCGAGCGCGGCCAGGTCCAGGCCACCGATGCCACGGAAGGCACCGGGCGGGATGTGCCAGGCCATGCAGTGGTAGGCGAAATCGGCCAGGGGATGGCCCAGGGTGGAGAGTTCCCAGTCCAGCACGGCGATCACGCGCGGCTCGCTGGCGTGGAACATCAGGTTGTCGAGCCGGTAGTCGCCATGCACGATACTCACCAGGCTCTCGTCCTGCGCGCTGGCGGGCAGGTGGGCGGGCAGCCAGGCTATCAGCTGTTCCATCTCGGGGATGGGCTGTGACAGGGGGCCGGCGCTGTCGGCCGAGGCACGGTACTGCTTGCTCCAGCGGCCGATCTGGCGCTCCACGTAGTTGCCCGGCTTGCCATAGTCGGCCAGGCCTTGGGCTGCGAAATTCACCTTGTGCAGGGCAGCGATGACGCGGTTCATCTCCAGGTACATGGCACGCCGGCCGGTGGGATCAAGGTCCGGCAGGGACTGGTCCCAGAGGATGCGTCCCGGCATGAACTCCATGATGTAGAAGGCGCGGCCGATGATGCGCTCGTCTTCGCAAAGCACATGCATGTGCGGCACGGGCACGTCGGTACCGTGCAGGCCGCGCATCACGGCGTATTCACGCTCGATGGCGTGGGCCGAAGGCAGGAGCTTGGCCACCGGCCCGGGTTTGGCACGCATCACATAGCTGCGCGCGGGCGTGATGAGCTTGTAGGTCGGGTTGGACTGGCCGCCCTTGAAGGCTTCCACCGTCAGCGGGCCCGTAAACCCCGACAGGTTCTGCTGCAGCCAGGCTTCAAGGGCCGCCACGTCGAAAGCGTGGGCGGCGGAGACGGGGCGGGTGCCCACGTATTGCTGTTCGAGTTCGCTCATGAGGGGCGGTAGACCGTGTTCAATGATCGGATTCGACGATGTGCATCAGCGCGTCGCGGTTGCGCACCACCAGGCCGCCCGGTTCGATGCGGATGACCTCTTCGCGCTCCATGGCCTTGAGCTCCTGGTTCACGCGTTGGCGCGAGGCGCCCAGCAACTGGGCCAGCTCCTCCTGGGCCAGTTGCAGGCCGATGCGCACCTCGCGCCCGTCGCTCAGCGAGGGCACCCCATAACTGCGCAGGAGGTGCAGCAGCTGCTTGGCCAGGCGCGCGCGCAGCGGCAGGGTGTTGAGGTCTTCCACCAGGCCGTAGAGCTGGCGGATGCGGCGGGCATGCAGGCGCAGCAGGGCCTCGTAGAGCTCGACATGGGTGGCGAGGATCTTCTTGAAGTCGGCCTTGGCCACGCACAGGGTGGTGGTATCGCCATGGGCGTAGGCATCGTGGGTGCGCCGGTCCCCGTCGAAGATGGCCACGTCGCCGATCCAGACCCCGGGCTCCACATAGGTCAGCGTGACCTGCTTGCCCGAGATCGAGGTCGAGCTCACGCGGATGGCGCCCCTGGCACAGGCGATCCATTCCTCGGGCGGCTCGCCGCGGGCCGCGAGGAGATCGCCGTCCTTGTAACGTCTTACGTAAGCACATCGAAGAATGTCGTGTCGCAGTGAAGGGGACAGGGTGGAAAACCAGCGCCCGGCATTGATGGCCGTGCGTTCTTCAATGGTAAGAATGGGATCGTCCATGGGCTGTCTTCTGGGTGACGGTGATCGTGGCTGATTGTCACCCCAGGGATGGACCGGACGCCAGGGGGTTGTCACCTGGGTGTCTGCCCGCGCAGGGCAGGGGAGCGCTTACTCGTAACTCGGCTTCTGCTTGGCCAGGAAAGCGGCGATGCCGCTGCCGGCATTCGGATGCTGCAGGTTGCGCACGAAATGTCTGCGCTCCTGGGCCAGCTGCTGCGTCAGGCTGGCCTGGGGTGCCTCGTTGAGCAGTTCCTTGATGCTGGCCAGCACATTGGGCGCGCGTGCATTCAGGTTTTCGGCCAGGGCCAGGGCCTCGCTCATGGCCTGGCCCGGTTCACAGACCCGGTTCACCAGGCCCAGCGCGTAAAGGCGCGCAGCCGTTGTACGCTCGCCACCCATCAGCAGTTCGCTGGCCAGCTGTCGCGGCAAGGCCTGCGCCAGGCTCCAGCTGGCGCCGCCGTCGGGCGAGAGGGCCACATTGCTGTAAGCCATGACGAACACCGCATCACTGGCGGCCACGATGAAATCGCAGGCCAGGGCCAGCGAGAAACCGGCGCCGGCCGCCGCGCCTTCCACGGCGGCGATCACCGGCTTGGGGAAGGTGCGGATGGCCTCGATCCAGTTGTGCAGGCCTTCGATGCTCTCGGCCTGCACGGCCGGATCGAGCAGGCGGTTGGCCTGCAGGCGACGCAGATCGCCACCGGCACAGAACAGGGTGCCCTCACCGGTGATGAGCACGCTGCGCACGTCCGGGTTGGTTTCGGCGACGCTCAAGGCCTCTACGCCGGCGGCATACATCTCGGGGCCCAGGGCGTTGCGGTGGCCCGGGTTGGAAAGGGTCAGCACCATGGTGCGGCCCTGGCTGGTGCTCAGCAGTTGTGCGCTCATGGAGCGAAGTGTCGCATGAAGTTTCAGTCTTCTTCATGCAGCAGCGACAGGCCGATGGCACCGCGCCGGCGCAGCCAGGGGCTGGGGCGGTAGCGCGGGTCGCCGTAGACGGTCTGCAGATTGAACAGCACCTCCAGCACATTGGTCGGGCCGTAGCGGTTGCCCATGGCCAAGGGGCCCATGGGATAACCCAGGCCCAGGGTCACAGCGGTTTCCAGATCGGCGGGGGAACAGATGCGCTGCTGGCAGATGTCGGCCGCGATGTTGACGATGTTGGCCACCACGCGCTGGGTGACAAAGCCGCCGCTGTCGCGGATCACGCTGACGGCCTTGCCGTCGCGCGCGAAGAGGGCGTGGGCCGCGTCGCGCATGTCGGCACGCGTGGCCGGGTTGGTGGCCAGGACGCGGCGCTTGGTAGCGGCGTCCTCGATCAGCTGGTCGATGCCCACGGTGCGTGCCGGGTCCAGGCGCTCCACCACGGCCACCGTGGTGACGTCGAAGCCCAGCGGCGCGACCAGGGTGAGGGCGGTCATGGAGGGTGACTGACCCGTCTCGATCTTCGCGCCCAGGTCCTTGAGCAACTGCAGCAGCTCGGCGCGGCGCGCGGCCCGCGGCGAGACCCAGACCGGCGGCATCTCGGCCACCAGGGGCGTGGGCCCCTCGGGAGTGACCTGGGCCACGTTCTTCTCGTAGCGGTAGAAGCCTTCGCCCGTTTTGCGACCCAGCACACCGCCGGCCAGGCGCTGCGCGGTGATGACGCTGGGACGGTAGCGCGGCTCTTCGTAGTACTGGTGGTAGATGGACTCCATCACCGGGTGGGAAACGTCCAGTGCCGTCAGGTCCATGAGTTCGAAGGGGCCAAGCTTGAAGCCGGCCTGGTCGCGCAGGATGCGGTCGATGGTGGCGTAGTCGGCCACTCCCTCGCTGACGATGCGCAGCGCCTCGGTGCCGTAACCGCGGCCGGCATGGTTGACGATGAAACCCGGTGTGTCCTGCGCTGTCACGGGTGTGTGGCCCATCTGGCGCGCGTATTCCGAGAGAGCGGCGCAGACTGCCGGATCGGTCTTGAGGCCGGCAATGACCTCCACCACCTTCATCACCGGCACCGGGTTGAAGAAGTGAAACCCGGCCACACGCTGTGGTGACTTGAGCTTGGCGGCGATGGCGGTGATGGAGAGCGAGGAGGTGTTGCTGGCCAGAACGGCGTCGGCACGGAGGATGCCCTCGAGTTCAGCAAAGAGCGTGGCCTTCACGTCCAGGCGCTCGACGATGGCCTCCACCACCAGGTCGCAGCTGGCCAGGTCTTTCAGGCTGCTGGCGGCTTGCAGCCGCGTCTTGCAGGCGGTGGCGGCCGCTGCTTCCAGTCGGCCTTTTTCGACCAGCTTGTCCCATTGCTCACCCAGGGCCTGTTGCGCTGCGGCGATGGCAGCGGGCTGGCTGTCGTAGAGGGTGACGGTGCTGCCGGCCTGGGCGGCGATCTGGGCGATGCCGCGGCCCATGGCGCCGGTGCCGACAACTGCGATGTGTGCGTAGACGGGTTTCATGGCCGGAATTATCGCCCGCCTGTTTGCCTCTCCGGAGTCGCCTGCCGGACTGCTTTGGTCCGGGTCTTCTGAGAGACTCCAGGGCCTGAAAGCTCAAATCAAAAACCGAGGTGACACGATGACATTGAAGCTCTGCGGATTTGCCGCCAGCAATTATTTCAACAAGGTGAAGTTGCAGCTGCTGGAAAAGGAGGTGCCCCACACAGAGGAGCGGGTCTGGACCGGCAATACCCATCCCATGCTGATGGACCGTTCTCCCATGGGCAAGGTGCCTTTTCTTGACACACCGTCCGGCCCGATTTCCGAATCCAGCGCCTGCGCGGAATACATCGAGACGGTGTACCCCCAGCGCCCCCTGCTGCCAGCCGACCCTTACGCCGCGGCCAAGGTGCGGGAGCTGATCATTTACATGGAGCTGCATCTGGAGCTGGTGGCGCGCGATCTTTATACCGAAGCCTTTTTCGGTGGCAAGATCAGCGACGGCCTCAAGGAGCGCACCCGCAAGTTGCTGCTCAAGGGCGTTAAGGGCTTTTCAAAGTTGATGAAGTTCTCGCCCTTTGTGGCGGGCTCAGAGTTCACGCTGGCAGACTGTGCGGCGGTGGCCCATCTGCCTTTGGTGGCCAGCGCCAGCAAGATCATCTATGGCGAGGATGTGCTGGCCGGCCTGCCCGTGCGTGATTACCTCAAGGCCATGAATGCTCGACCCCATGTGCAGACCGTCAACGCGGACCGCAAGACCAGCACCGAGCAGATGCTGGCCAAACTTGCTGCCAAGCCGGCCTGAGAGAGCGTGAACTGGTTCCAGGTCAACGCTGGACTTTCAGCGCCTCCGGATTGGCGATATTGCTCGGCGTGCCTTTGATGAAGTTCACCACATTGTCGAAGGCCGTGCCGAAGTAGAGCTCGTAGCTTTCCTGCTCGACGTAGCCGATGTGCGGCGTACAGATGCAGTTTTCCAGGCGCAGCAAGGCGTGGCCTTGCAGGATGGGTTCGGATTCGAACACATCGATTGCCGCCATGCCGGGACGGCCGTGGTTGAGTGCGAGGATCAGGGCCTCGGGCTCCAGCAGTTCGGCGCGCGAGGTGTTGACCAGCAGGGAGGTGGGTTTCATCTGTGCCAGGTCGGCGGCCGTGACGATGCCGCGCGTGGCCTCGTTCAGGCGCAGGTGCAGGCTCAGCACATCGCTTTGCTGGAAAAATTCCTCGCGGCTGGCTGCGGCTTCGAAGCCGTCCTGCACGGCCTTCTCACGCGAGGGCTCACGGCCCCAGATCAGCACGCGCATGCCGAATACGCGGCCGTAGCCGGCCAGCAGCTGGCCGATCTTGCCGTAGCCCCACACCCCCAGGGTCTTGCCGCGCAGCACCGTACCCAGGCCGAAATTGGTCGGCATGGCGGCCGATTTCAGGCCGGACTGCTGCCAGGCGCCGTGCTTGAGATTGCCGATGTACTGCGGCAGGCGGCGCATGGCCGCCATGATGAGCGCCCAGGTCAACTCGGCCGGCGCCACCGGTGAACCGGTGCCTTCTGCCACGGCGATGCCGCGTTCGGTGCAGGCGGCCAGGTCGATGTGGCTGCCGATGCGGCCGGTCTGGGAGATCAGCTTGAGGCGCGGCAGTTTCTCAATCAGCTGGCGTGTGATGGGGGTGCGTTCCCGGATCAGCACCAGCACCTCGGCGTCACGCAGGCGGACCGAAAGCTGGCCCAGGCCCTTGACGGTGTTGGTGTAGATCTTGGGGGGATAGTCGGCCAGTTTGGCCGCGCAGTCCAGCTTGCGTACGACGTCCTGATAGTCGTCCAGAATCACGATGTTCATGCCGCTATTGTGCCTCGGCCTCACCATCGGGCTGACCCGGATGGAGGGGGGCTGCGGCTGAAACCGTTCAGCGGCGTGCGGCTTCGCAGGCGGCCAGGCGGTCGAGTTCGGCGCAGACGTCGGCCATGCGGCCGGAGATCACCATGCGGCCGACCTGCGAGCGGGGCTGGCCGGCTTCCATGACGCGTACCACGCGCAGCGGACGCTGCATGGGGCGGCTGCGTACGGCGGTCAGGGCCGGGCTGCGTGCGGATTGCAGCGCAGGGGCCATCATGGCGGGCCGACCCGGCGTAGCGGGCGCCAGCCAGCGCAGCAGGCCTTGCAGGGGAGTCCAGAGGGCGTAGGCGGTGTTCATCATTGACCTTTCGGGGCGGGACGCAGCGCGTTCACATGAGCATGGTGTTGCGGATCAGGCCGACGGCCAGGCCCTCGATCTCGAAGGGATCACCCGGCTCGACCACGATGGTCTGGTAGTCGGGGTTCTCGGGCAGCAGTTCGATCAGGTGCTTGTTGCGCCGGAAGCGCTTGACCGTGACCTCGTCACCCAGGCGGGCTACGACGATCTGGCCGTTCTTGGCGTCCTTGGTGGACTGCACGGCCAGCAGGTCGCCGTCCATGATGCCCGCGTCACGCATGGACATGCCGCGCACCTTGAGCAGGTAGTCGGGCTTGCGCTGGAACAGCGAGCTCTCGACGTAATAGGTCTGGTCCACATGCTCCTGCGCGAGAATGGGTGAACCGGCGGCCACGCGCCCGATCAGGGGCAGGGCCAGCTGGGAGAGGTCCGGCATGGGCAGGGAGAATTGCTTGATGCGCGATTCGTTGATGGAGCGCAGCGCCTCCCCCTGCAGGCGGATGCCGCGCGAGGTGCCGCTCACCAGCTCGATCACGCCCTTGCGGGCCAGGGCCTGCAGGTGTTCCTCGGCGGCGTTGGCCGACTTGAAGCCCAGTTCGGCGGCAATCTCGGCGCGGGTGGGCGGGGCGCCGGTGCGCGCAATGGCGCTCTGGATCAGGTCCAGAATCTGCTGCTGGCGGGCGGTCAGCTTGATCGGGTATTGCGGCAGGTCCATCTTGGCGACTCCTGTGGGTTGGATGGCAAGACGGCACTGTCTCGATATCCAGTAACTGTATTTTTAACCAGTTTTCGGGGAATTGCAAGTGGGGCAAGGAAAAATCGTGGTTTTGGGCACAGGGGGCACCATCGCCGGCCTGTCCGCCGGCATGGTCGACAGCCGTGATTACTTGGCTGCGCAGAAGCCGGTGAGCGAGCTGCTGACCGGTTTTGCCGCACCCGACGGCAGCGAATTGCTGAGCGAACAGGTGGCCCAGATCGACAGCAAGGACATGGACCTGGCTGTCTGGCAGAAGCTCTTGCAACGTTGCGTCCACTGGCTCGCCCAGGCCGACGTGCAGGGGCTGGTCATCACCCACGGCACCGACACGCTGGAGGAGACGGCCTTTCTGCTGCAGACCGTTCTGGCGCCACGCAAGCCTGTGGTGCTGACCTGTGCCATGCGCCCGGCCAATGCCCCTGATGCCGACGGCCCGCGGAACCTGCGCGACGCCCTGGCGGTGGCGGCCTGCGCGGGGGCCCAGGGCGTGCTGGCCGTCTGCGCCGGCCGCATTCTCGGCGCGCAGGACGTGCAGAAGGTGCACAGCTCCAGGCTCGATGCCTTCAGCGCGGGCGAGGCTGGCGACATTGGACGGGTGCATCAGGGGCGTGTCGAACGTGCGCGTGACTGGCCCCAGGCGGAATTGCCACAGGAGAATGTGATGGAAGCCTTGCTGTGCGCCACCGTGCTGCCACGCGTCGAGATCCTGCTCAGCCATGCAGCGGCCTGTGGTGCCACGGTCGATGCCCTGGCCGATCCGGCGGTCGCCGCCCGCTACGGGGCGCCGCCCCTGCGCGGCCTGGTGCTGGCCGGCACCGGTGGTGGTACGGTGCACCGGGAGCTGGAGGCGGCCCTGCGGCGCGCGCAGGCGGCCGGTGTGCGCGTGCAGCGCAGCACGCGTTGCGCCGACGGTTTTTTGCAGCCCCGGCCTGCCGACGTGTTTCCAGTGGCAGCCGGCCTGAGTCCGGTCAAGGCGCGGCTGGCATTGATGCTGGCGCTGCTGGTGGAAGGGCGTGCCTGACGAAGGGCCTGCACAAAAACAAACGCCCTGCACGGGCAGGGCGTAGGCCGGAGCGGGCGCCTCTTATTTGGCGAGGGCCTGCAGTGCGCGTGCCGTGATGTCTTCCACGCTGCCCATGCCGCTGATGGCGCGGTATTGGGGGGCGGCGGCCGGATCCTTCTGGGCCCAGCTGCTGTAGTAGTCCACCAGCGGGCGGGTCTGGGCGCTGTAGACGTCCAGGCGCTTCTTGACGGTCTCTTCCTTGTCGTCTTCACGTTGCACCAGGGCTTCACCGGTCAGGTCGTCCTTGCCGGCCACCTTGGGCGGGTTGAACTTGACGTGGTAGGTGCGGCCCGAAGCCGGGTGCGAACGGCGGCCGCTCATGCGTTCGATGATGGCCTCGAAGGGCACGTCGATTTCCAGCACGTAGTCCAGCTTCACGCCAGCGGCCTTCATGGCGTCGGCCTGGGGAATGGTGCGGGGGAAGCCGTCGAACAGGAAACCCTTGGCGCAGTCGGGTTGGGCGATGCGTTCCTTGACCAGGTTGATGATCAGGTCGTCGCTGACCAGCGCGCCCGATTCCATGACGGCCTTGGCCTGCAGTCCCAGCGGGGTGCCGGCCTTCACGGCGGCGCGCAGCATGTCGCCGGTGGAGATTTGCGGGATACCGTATTTCTGGCAGATATAGGCGGCTTGCGTGCCCTTGCCGGCGCCGGGGGCGCCCAACAGGATCAGTCTCATGGATACCTCGGATGTTTTGGTGTTCTTTGCCAGCGAAAGCACCATGACGGTGCAGAACGGCTGCATGACTGCGGCGAGGATAGCATGCCGTAACCTGAATGAAACTTACAGCCGTCAGGGCCTTTTTCCCCGCAACCCGTACGGGCGTTTCAGGCGGCAAACAGCCGGCGTACGCGCGCCAGGTCCTCGGGGGTGTCCACACCCGCGCCCGGGGCCTGCTGCGTCACGTGCACGGCGATGCGGTGGCCGTGCCACATGGCGCGCAGCTGTTCCAGCGCCTCGGTGACTTCGATCGGGGCCTGTGGCAGCCTGGGGAACTGGCGCAGGAAGCCGGCGCGGTAACCATAGATGCCGATATGGCGCAGGGGCGCCGGATCGGGCAGTGCCTTCACACCGTGGGCAAAGCCGTCGCGCCACCAGGCGATGGGCGCACGGCTGAAATACAGGGCCAGGTCGCGCGCATCGAGCACCACCTTGACCGCGTTGGGGTTCATGAAATCGGCGACATCGTGGATGGGATGGGCGGCCGTGCTCATGCTGGCCTCGGGGCGTTGGCGCAGCAGCTCGGCCACGGCCGAGACCAGCGCGGGGTCGATCAGCGGCTCGTCGCCCTGAACATTCACGACCAGGGCCTCGTCGGACAGGCCCAGCAGGTCACAGGCCTCGGCCAGGCGGTCGCTGCCGCTGGGATGGTCGACCCGCGTGAGCACGGCCTCGACGCCGTGCTGTGCACAGGCCTGAAGAATCTCGGGGCTGTCGCCCGCGACCACCACACGGGTGCCTGCGGGCATGCCGCTGCTGACACGCTGGGCCACGCGCACGATCATGGGCTTGCCCGCGATGTCGGCCATGGGTTTGTTGGGCAGGCGGGTCGAGGCCAGCCGCGCCGGGATCAGGACGGTGAAGGACATGACTTCAGAGTCCGAGTTCTTCGTCCGTGAGGATGCGCGCCTCGTTTTCCAGCAGCACCGGGATGCCGTCGCGGATGGGGTAGGCCAGACGGGCGCTGCGCGAGCTCAGTTCCTGTTTCTCGCGGTCGTATTCGAGCGGGCCCTTGGTCACGGGGCAGACCAGCAGTTCAAGGAGTCGGGTGTCCATGGGGCGATGATAGCCGCGTCGTTTCGAGCAGGCGGTCGAGTGCGGCGTAAAACGCCGGTTCGGGCGCGAAGTTCAAGGGCACTGCCAGTGCGTCGGGATGGTGGGCCCAGAGCTTGAGGGCGTCCTTCTCCGTGCACAGCAGGGTGTAGTCCCGGTCCCGCGGACGCTGCCAGCCGGCGTAGTCGTCATGGTCGGGCTGCGCCATGGTGAGCGACAGCGGCAGGCCCAGCGCCTGCAGCATGTCGAAGAAGGCCTGGGGCCGGGCCGTGCCGGCGACGGCCAGCAGGGGGCGGCCGTCCTGCGTCAGTGCCGCCAGGTCAACGCGACTGCCGTCGCTGCGCACCGCCTGCATGGCCAGCGCACGTTGGGCCGTGTAGCCGGTGAAGGCGGGCTGGTTGCCGGTGTGCAGCACCAGGTCCACATAACGTGGCCAGGGCTCGCGCAGGGGGCCGGCTGGCAGCAGGAAGCCATTGCCCACGCCACGGTCATCGAAAACGCAGATCTCGATGTCGCGTGCCAGTGCGTAGTGCTGCAGGCCGTCGTCGCTGACCAGCACATCGGTCTGCGGGTGGGCCTGCAGCAGGGCCCGCGCGGCCTCGACGCGGCGTGTCGCCACGAAGACCGGCACGCCGGTGTTGCGCCGGATCAGCGCCGGTTCATCACCTGTGTCGTGCACGGAGCTGTCGCTGCGCACCTCGCGGCAGTCATGCGTGCGGCGACCATAACCACGTGAGATCACGCCGGGCTTCAGGCCCAGCGACTGCAGGTGTTGCACCAGGGCCATGACCACCGGGGTCTTGCCGGCACCTCCGACCACCACATTGCCGACCACGATGACGGGCACCGGCAGCATGTGCCGGCGCAGGAAGCCGCTGAGGTAGAGGCCCTGGCGCAGGCGCACCAGCAACCCCATGAGCAGGGACAGCGGCCACAGGGCCCAGGCCAGCGGGCCACGCCCCTGCCAGCTGGTTATGAGGGTGCGTTGCCAGGCCGGCTGCGAGGGGCTGGCCATGGCCTTCAGCGACCGCCCGCCTGCGCCGAAGACTGGGTGGCGAAGGTGATCTGCGTCAGGCCGGCGCGGCGCGCCGCTTCCATCACGGTGACCACCGACTGGTGGCGCGCGCTCGCGTCGGCGCTGATGATCACCACCGTGTCCTTGCCGGCCTTGGCGGCCTGCAACAGGGCTGCGACCACGGCCTCCACGCTGCGGCCTTCGACGGTCGCGCGGTTGACCACGTAGTTGCCCTCGCTGCTGACCGCCACGATGACTTCCTTGGGGTAGTCGCGCTGGGCATCGGTATCGGCCACAGGCAGGCGCAGTTGCATCTCGGTGAACTTGCTGTAGGTGGTAGACAGCATGAGGAAGATCAGGATCACCAGCAGCACGTCGATGAAGGGGATCAGATTGATCTCCGGTTCCTCGCGGCCAGGGCGGCGGAAGTGCAGCTTCATGAGGGCGTGCGCAGCGTGGCCAGGTGTTGCAGCAGGCGCTCGCCGGCCTGTTCCAGCGTCAGCAGATATTCATCGACGCGGGCGCGGAAATAGCGCCAGAAGATCAGGGCCGGGATCGCGATGATCAGGCCGAAAGCGGTGTTGTACAGGGCGATCGAAATCCCGTGCGCCAGCTGTGCCGGGTTGCCGCCGGTGGCACCGCCCGCAGGTGCCTGCGAACCGAATATCTCGATCATGCCGATCACGGTGCCGAACAGGCCCATGAGCGGGGCTACGGAGGCGATGGTGGCCAGGGCGCTGAGGTAGCGCTCCAGGCGGTGCGTCACCACGCGGCCGCTGCTCTCCATCGCATTGCGCAATTCCTCATCGCTGCTGGTCGGCTTGGCCTGCAGGGCCTGCAGGCCGCTGGCCAGGATCTCGCCCAGGGCCGAGTTCTGCTCAAGCTGGGCGATGACTTCCGGCGCGGGCAGGGCGGTGCTGGAGGCCTTGAGCACCTCGTCCAGCAATTGGGGGGGGGCGACCTTGGCGGTCTTGAGGCTCAGGAAGCGTTCGATGATCAGGGCCAGCCCGAGGATGGAACAGATGATCAGGGGCCAGATCGGCCAACCAGCGGCTTGTATGATGGAAAACAAAACGATCCTCCGCGCGAATGTGCGGTGCGATTATGACCGAGGCAGATGCACGGACCCCTGTTGGCGCATCGCCCATGCCGGTTCGGACCGGCGTGCTGCCAGCGCAGCCAGGTAGCCCACAGTTCATGTGGATAACTTTGTGCAGAACTGTTGGGTAGCCGCTCCGATGCACCTGTTCATGCGCGTTTGCGACAAAACGATGACAAAAAAGGCAGATAAAAATCCAATGAAATCAATGACTTACACGGGAAAATCAGGCCCGGAGGTGGATGTGGCCCGGTGCGACCAGCCGCCAAACCATTGTGGAGTAGTCCCCGGTGGCCACCCGCGTGCAAGCCGCATGGTTGCTTATGTCCGGGCTTGAAAACCCAATCGGCATGCCGCGCATCTGGCAGGTTGGCGCGCTGTGCCGCGCCATTGCTGATGCTCTGGAGTCGCGCTTCAATCCTGTTGCGGTGCGCGGCGAGATTTCGGGCTTCAACCGCGCGTCCAGCGGGCATTGCTACTTTGCGCTGAAGGATGAAAGCGGGCAGATCCGCTGCGCCATGTTCCGCCGCGCGGCCGGTCTGCTGGACTTCGCACCGCGCGATGGTGAACTGGTGGAAGTGCGGGGCCGCCTGGGTATCTATGAGCCGCGGGGTGATTTGCAGCTCATCGTCGAATCCATGTCACGCACAGGCCAGGGGGCCCTGTTCGAGCAGTTCCTGCGTCTCAAGGCCAAGCTGGAGGCCGAGGGCCTGTTCGATGCCACCCGCAAGCGTGAGCTGCCTGCCATGCCGCGTGGCATCGGCCTGGTGACCTCGCTGGGCGCGGCGGCCTTGCACGATGTGGTGACGGCCCTGCAGCGGCGCGTGCCACACATCCCGGTCTTCCTGGTGCCCGCCTCCGTGCAGGGTGCGGCCGCTCCGGCTGAAATGGTGGCGGCCCTGCAACAGCTTTATGACCTGGCCAGGCAAGGCAGGCCGGCGCTGGACGTCATCCTGCTGGTGCGGGGTGGTGGCTCCATGGAAGACCTCTGGGCCTTCAACGACGAGCGGCTGGCCCGTGCCCTGGTGCAAAGCCCGGTGCCGGTGGTCAGCGGCGTGGGCCACGAAACCGATTTCACGATCGCCGATTTCGTGTCCGATCTGCGGGCACCCACCCCCACGGCGGCAGCCGAGCTGGTGGCCGAGGCGCGCAGTGTCGCGCTGGGGGTGCAGGAGCAGTTGCGGGCGCGCCTGCAGGAGGCGCTGCAGTGGCAGCTGGATCGCCAGAACCAGCGCCTGGACCTGGCCGTGGGCCGGCTGGGCCGGCCTTCGGGTCTCGTGGCACGCCAGCAACTGGCGCTCTCGGCCCAGGCCCAGCGCCTGCATTACGCCACCACCCAGGTCCTGAGTCAGCGTCTGCGCGACCTGCAGCAATGGCGCAAGGCCTGGCCGCAGTCCGTGCAGCGCGGCTTGCAGGCACAGCAGCAGCGCGTGGAACGCGCGGGCCTGCGCCTGCAATTGCTGGACCCCACACTGGTGCTGCAGCGCGGGTATGCATGGGTCAGCAATGAACGCCAGGAGGCGGTGACCCGCGCGCGCGGGCTGGTGCCGGGGCAGGCCTTGCATCTGCACTTTGCCCAGGGCCAGGCGGACGTGCGTGTCACGGCCGTGCGGGACAAGGAATAGGCCGATTTCCCAATGAAAAAGGGCCGCAGCTTGCGGCCCTTTTTGTTCGTGCGATCAGCGGATTACAGGCCGCCGTTTTGCTGGGCGACCATGCAGAACAGCATGGGGATGGAGAGCATGGTGTTGGCGCGCGAGGTCAGCATGGCCAGGCGGGCGGCCTTGGCCTTTTCAGCGGCTTCCACCGTGACAATGCCCAGGGCCTTCTTCTGGTTCGGCCAGATGATGAACCAGACGTTGAAGGCCATTACCAGGGCCAGCCACATGCCGATGCCGATGGCGGTGAAGGGCTTCTGCAGCATCAGCGCAGCGCCGATGTAGCCGCTCATGGTGGCCAGCAGCAGGCCGGTGACCACGGTGGCCAGGGCAGACCAGCGGAACCAGAACAGGGCGGTCGGGGCGATCACCTTGCTCACGGCCGGTTTCTGCTCGTCCGGGATCTTGGGCATGGAGGGGATCTGGACGAAGTTGAAATACCAGAGCAGGCCGACCCACATGACGCCGCACAGGACGTGCAGCCAGCGCATCACGAAGGTGGCCCAGGCATGGCTGGGAGTCACGTTGCCGCCGGCCACCAGCACCAAGACCACCAGCAGCACCACACCGGCCAGCACGGTCCGGCCCAGCGATTGGAAAATAGCACCCATCTGTTGACTCCTTTTTGTTGATTCAGGTCAAGGACAATTATGGCTGAAGGATCACGCATGTCGACCTGCGCTGTGTCTTTCAGACCACCTTGCGAGCGGCAAGGTTGATCCAGCCGTTTGCCCCGGCCGAAGAGCGAGTTCTTACAATCGACCCCATCGGCTTTTCAACAACAACCCATCGAGGATTTCATGGAACACACCCTGCCCCCCCTGCCTTATGCCATCGACGCCCTGGCACCGCATTACTCCAAGGAAACGCTGGAGTTCCACCATGGCAAGCACCACAACGCCTATGTGGTGAACCTGAACAACCTGCAAAAGGGCACCGAATTCGAGAGCATGGACCTGGAGTCCATCGTCAAGAAGTCCAGCGGTGGCGTCTACAACAACTCTGCCCAGATCTGGAACCACACCTTCTTCTGGAACTGCATGAAGCCCAATGGCGGCGGCGAGCCTGCGGGTGCCCTGGCGACGGCCATCAACGCGAAGTGGGGCAGCTATGCCGCTTTCCGCGAAGCTTTCGTCAAGTCGGCGGTGGGCAACTTCGGTTCCGGCTGGACCTGGCTGGTGAAGAAGGCGGACGGTTCGATGGACATCGTCAACATGGGTGCTGCCGGCACCCCGCTGACCACGGCCGACAAGGCTTTGCTGACGGTGGACGTGTGGGAGCACGCCTACTACATCGACTACCGCAACCTGCGCCAGAAGTTCGTCGAGACCTTCCTCGACAAGCTGGTGAACTGGGACTTCGTGGCCAAGAATTTCGCCTGATTTCCGCCGGTTCGCGGACAGGGCTCGATGGGTGACCTTCGGGCCCTTTTTGTTTGCCCGAATCCGGCGTACGCTCCAGCTTTGCAGCCACGGGCGACCCGTTCGCAGACTTGGGCGTGGCCAAGTCATGTGTCTTTTATAAGACTGATCTTGAAAATTTCTCGTTTTTATTGATGGAAATTTTGTATCGTGAGATGAAAGTTCAAAAATGAGGGCCCCGGTCAGAACATAGAAAGCAAAATCGCTGACTATCCGATCCTGGTTGGCTCCTCATGGCCGACACGCGGAATTTCGACACCGATCTCTGGAGACAAGTAATGAGCACCCAGCAACCCACCATCATCTACACCCTGACCGACGAGGCGCCGCTGCTGGCAACCAGTGCCTTTCTGCCCATCATCCGCACCTTCGCGGCGCCGGCCGGCGTGAATGTGGCCACCAGCGACATCTCGGTGGCCGCGCGTGTCCTGGGCCAGTTTCCGGAATGCCTGACCGAAGCGCAACGCGTGCCGGACTACCTGGCCGAGCTGGGCCGCCTGACCCTGCTGCCGGACACCAACATCATCAAGCTGCCCAACATCAGCGCCTCGGTGGCGCAGCTGGTGGCCTGCATCAAGGAACTGCAGGCCAAGGGCTACAAGATCCCCGACTATCCGGAAAACCCGAAGACCGAGGAAGAGAAGGCGCTGCGCGCCCGTTATGCCAGGTGCACCGGCAGCGCCGTCAACCCCGTGCTGCGCGAAGGCAACTCCGATCGCCGTGCCCCTGCCGCCGTGAAGAACTACGCCCGCAAGAATCCGCATTCCATGGCCGAGTGGAGCCAGGCTTCGCGCACCCATGTCTCGCACATGCACCATGGCGACTTCTATCACGGCGAGAAGTCGATGACGCTGGACAAGGCGCGCGACGTCAAGATGGAACTGATCACCAAAAGCGGCAAGACCATCGTGCTCAAGCCCAAGGTTGCGCTGCTGGAGCGCGAGATCATCGACAGCATGTTCATGAGCAAGAAGGCCCTGCTCGATTTCTACGAAAAGGAAATCGAGGACGCGCACAAGACCGGCGTGATGTTCTCGCTGCACGTCAAGGCCACGATGATGAAGGTCTCGCACCCCATCGTCTTCGGCCACTGCGTCAAGATCTTCTACAAGGACGCCTTTGCCAAGCACGGCACGCTGTTCGACGAGCTGGGCGTGAACGTCAACAATGGCATGGTCGATCTCTATAACAAGATCGCCACACTGCCGCAGTCCAAGCAGGAAGAGATCAAGCGCGATCTGCACGCCTGCCATGAGCACCGCCCCGAGCTGGCCATGGTGGATTCCGCCAAAGGCATCACCAACTTCCATTCGCCCAATGACGTGATCGTGGATGCCTCCATGCCGGCCATGATCCGTGCCGGCGGGAAGATGTACGGCGCCGACGGTCGCCTCAAGGACGCCAAGGCCGTGATGCCCGAGAGCACCTTTGCCCGCATCTACCAGGAGATCATCAACTTCTGCAAGTGGCACGGCAACTTCGATCCGCGCACCATGGGCACCGTGCCCAACGTGGGCCTGATGGCCCAGCAGGCCGAGGAGTACGGCTCGCACGACAAGACCTTCGAGATTCCCGAGGACGGCGTGGCCAACATCACCGACCTGGCTACCGGCGAGGTGCTGATGAGCCAGAATGTGGAGCAGGGCGATATCTGGCGCATGTGCCAGGTCAAGGACGCCGCCATCCGTGACTGGGTCAAGCTGGCGGTCACGCGCGCCCGCAACTCGGGCATGCCGGTGGTGTTCTGGCTTGACCAGTACCGCCCGCACGAGGCCCAGCTGATCACCAAGGTCAAGATGTACCTGCACGAGCACGACACCGCAGGTCTGGACATCCAGATCATGTCGCAGGTGCGTGCCATGCGCTATACCCTGGAGCGCGTGATCCGCGGCCTGGACACCATCTCGGCTACCGGCAACATTCTGCGCGACTACCTGACCGACCTGTTCCCCATCATGGAGCTGGGCACCAGCGCCAAGATGCTGTCCATCGTGCCGCTGATGGCTGGTGGTGGCATGTACGAAACCGGTGCGGGCGGCTCGGCCCCCAAGCACGTGCAGCAGCTGGTGGAGGAAAACCACCTGCGCTGGGATTCCCTGGGTGAATTTCTGGCCCTCGCGGTCTCGCTGGAAGAGCTGGGTATCAAGACCGGTAACAACAAGGCCAAGATCCTGGCCAAGACCCTGGATGCCGCCACGGGCAAGCTGCTGGACAACAACAAGAACCCCTCGCCTAAGACGGGACAGCTGGACAACCGTGGCAGCCAGTTCTACCTGGCCATGTACTGGGCTCAGGAGCTGGTGGCGCAGAAGGACGATGCGGCCCTGGCGAGTCAATTCACGGCGCTGGCCAAGCAGTTGACGGAGAACGAACAGGCCATCGTGGCCGAACTGGCTGCCGTGCAGGGCAAGCCGGCCGATATTGGCGGCTACTACAAGCCCGATTTCGCCAAGCTCGATACCGTGATGCGTCCGAGCAAGACGCTGAACGCCGCGCTGGCGTCGGTCAAGGCTTAAGCCAGGTCAGGAAACCGGCCGCCCGGGAGATCGGCGGCCGCGAGGCGATCAGGATGGGGTTCCGTCCTGATCGCCTTTGTTTTGGGCGCGTGCCCTTGGCCAACGACCATCCGGGCCCGATGCCGCTTCTTACGGACGGCGGTCGAAGGCTTGGCCGCCGAGTTTGCTGCCTGCCTTGATCCCGCGTTTGGCAAACCAGCCCTGGTTCATCTCCAGCACATAACGCACGGGCTGGGCGGAGCAGTGGGAGTTCGTGGTCTGCGGCTTCATGTCAACCAGATTGACAATGCGGCCGTCGTCGGCCACGAAGGCAGCGGTCAGCGGCAGCAGGGTGTTCTTCATCCAGAAACACTGGGTGGACGGCTGTTCGAAGACAAAGAGCATGCCCTCGCTGGTGGGCATCTCCTTGCGGAACATGAGGCCGGTGGCGCGCTGCTCATTCGTGGCAGCCACCTGGGCGTGGATCAGGTGCATGCCCGCCGTGAGCGTGACACGCGGCAGATTGAGTTGGGGCGACTCCTGCGACCAGCTGGCTGAGGGCAGGGCGAGGAGCAGGAAGGACAGGTGTAGAAACAGTCGGCTCATAGATGATGAATTGCAAGAGACGTGCGCCATGGCATTGTCAGTCATTCTTCACCTTGCCGGGCGCGCCTGCAGCAGGCAGCGCGCCCGGTGGGGCAGCAGGATTAGAGACTAGAATTTATCGATCGGTTCAATCCAGCGTGTGTTCATCGGTCGATCCGGCCGGCACCGCTTCACCACGCTTCCCTCACGGAGTCCAGCTTCCATGTACCAGCACATCCAGGTGCCCAGCCTAGGCCAGAAAATCACCGTCAACGCCGATATGTCGCTGCATGTGCCGGACCAGCCCGTCATTCCCTATATCGAAGGCGACGGCACGGGGCTGGACATCACGCCGGTCATGCTCAAGGTGGTCGATGCGGCTGTGGAGAAGGCCTATGGTGGCCGGCGCAAGATCCACTGGATGGAAGTCTATGCCGGTGAGAAGGCGACCCGCATCTATGGCCCCGACGTCTGGTTGCCGCAGGAAACCCTGGACGTGGCGCGCGAGTATGTCGTGTCCATCAAGGGGCCCTTGACCACCCCCGTGGGTGGTGGCATCCGTTCGCTCAATGTGGCCCTGCGCCAGGAACTGGATCTTTATGTCTGCCTGCGTCCGGTGCAGTATTTCAAGGGCGTGCCTTCGCCTCTGAAGGAGCCCGAGAAGACCAATATGGTGATCTTCCGCGAGAACTCGGAAGACATCTACGCCGGCATCGAGTACGAGGCCGAGTCCGCCCAGGCCAGGAAGCTGATCAAGTTCCTGGTCAACGAGATGGGCGTCAAGAAGATCCGCTTCCCTGATACTTCTGCCATTGGCGTCAAGCCGGTGTCCGTCGAGGGTACCGAGCGCCTGATGCGCAAGGCCATCCAGTACGCCATCGACAACCACAAGCCCAATGTGACCATCGTGCACAAGGGCAACATCATGAAGTTCACCGAGGGCGGCTTCCGTGACTGGGCCTACGCCTTGGCCCAGAAGGAGTTCGGTGCCGAGCTGATCGACGGCGGCCCCTGGTGCAAGGTCCGGAACCCGAAGTCCGGCAAGGACATCGTCATCAAGGACGTCATTGCCGATGCCTTCCTGCAGCAGATCCTGCTGCGCCCGGCAGAGTACAGCGTGGTGGCCACGCTGAACCTCAATGGCGACTACATCTCCGACGCCCTGGCGGCCCAGGTGGGCGGCATCGGCATCGCGCCCGGTGCCAACCTGTCCGATACCGTGGCCATGTTCGAAGCCACCCACGGCACGGCGCCGAAATACGCCGGTAAGGACTACGTGAACCCGGGCTCCGAGATCCTGTCGGCCGAGATGATGCTGCGCCACATGGGCTGGAAAGAGGCCGCCGATCTGATCATCAGTTCTCTCGAGAAATCCATCCTGAGCAAGAAGGTCACCTACGACTTCGCCCGCCTCATGGAGGGCGCCACCCAGGTCAGCTGCTCCGGTTTTGGGCAGGTCATGATCGACCATATGTGATCTGCACTGTGATGGGGCAGTCGGCCCTGTCAGGGCGAAAAGGCCGTCCACGGTTTTCCGGACGTGCGTTTTTTTCATGACGGCCCGTTCAGCGGGCTTGAAGTCCACAGAGATCGCCTCCAATTCAACCCCATGCGGGGCACGCCTGTGGCGTGCTCGATAGAATGAATCCATGGCAACGAAACCTCCAGCCAAAGCGCCGGCCCCACCCGTTCAGCAACCCAGCCGGGACGAGGGCGGGTCGGTGGTGCTCGAGCGACGCACCCAGAAGGTCAAGCCACCCCAGATGTACCAGGTGGTCATGCTCAACGATGACTACACCCCCATGGAGTTCGTGGTGGTCGTGATCCAGGAGTTTTTCAGCAAGGATCTGGAAACCGCAACCCAGATCATGCTCAAGATCCATCTGGACGGCAAAGCCGTCTGCGGCGTCTATACCAAGGACGTCGCGGCGACCAAGGTGGACCAGGTGCTGGAGGCAGCGCACCGGGCCGGGCACCCGCTGCAATGTCTGAGCGAGCCGGTTGCGTAAAAAGGTAAAGAAGTCAAGTAAGCGGGGAAAAGTTACTTTTCTTTGAGGCTGGAACTGTTGGACAGTCAGGCGAATCGGATTAAAGTAGATTTGTAAGCAAGGCAAAAGGAAGTCACATGATTGCCCAGGAATTGGAAGTCAGCCTGCACATGGCGTTTGTCGAGGCGCGTCAGCAACGCCATGAGTTCATCACCGTGGAGCATCTGCTGCTGGCCTTGCTCGACAACCCCAGTGCCGCCGAGGTGCTGCGCGCCTGCGCGGCCAACATCGACGACCTGCGCAAGTCGCTGGCCAACTTCATCAAGGACAACACGCCCCAGGTGGCCGGTACCGACGATGTCGACACCCAGCCCACGCTCGGTTTTCAGCGCGTGATCCAGCGCGCCATCATGCACGTGCAGTCCACTGGCAGCGGCAAGAAGGAAGTCACCGGTGCCAACGTGCTGGTGGCCATCTTCGGCGAGAAGGATTCGCATGCGGTCTACTACCTGCATCAGCAGGGCGTGACGCGCCTGGACGTGGTCAACTTCATTGCCCATGGCATCAAGAAGAGCGACCCGCCCGAGACCGGCAAGGCCAGCGAAAGCTCGGGTGAGGCCGAAGAGGGCGCTGCCGCCGAAAAGGGCGACAGCAAGGCTTCGCCGCTGGAACAGTACACCCAGAACCTGAACCAGGCCGCCAAGGAAGGCAAGATCGATCCGCTGATCGGGCGCGAGTACGAGGTCGAGCGCGTGATCCAGATCCTGTGCCGCCGCCGCAAGAACAACCCCTTGCTGGTGGGTGAGGCCGGTGTGGGCAAGACCGCCATCGCAGAAGGCCTGGCCTGGCGCATCGTGCAGGGCGATGTGCCCGAGATCCTGGCCGAGGGCAATGTCTATTCGCTGGACATGGGCGCGCTGCTGGCCGGGACCAAATACCGCGGTGACTTCGAGCAGCGCCTCAAAGGCGTGCTCAAGTCCCTCAAGGACAAGCCTAACGCCATCCTCTTCATCGACGAGATCCATACCCTGATCGGGGCGGGCGCCGCCTCGGGCGGTACGCTGGACGCGTCCAATCTGCTCAAGCCGGCGCTCTCCAGCGGCCAGCTCAAGTGCATCGGCGCGACCACCTTCACCGAATACCGCGGCATCTTTGAGAAGGATGCGGCGCTGTCGCGCCGTTTCCAGAAGGTGGACGTGGTCGAGCCCAGCGTCCAGGAGACCATCGACATCCTCAAGGGTCTGAAGTCCCGTTTCGAGGAGCACCATAACGTCAAGTACGCCAATGCGGCGCTGCAGGCGGCGGCCGAGCTGTCGGCCAAGTACATCAATGACCGCCATCTGCCCGACAAGGCCATCGACGTGATCGATGAGGCCGGTGCGGCCCAGCGCATCCTGACGCCGTCCAAGCGCAAGAAGACCATCGGCAAGGCCGAGGTTGAGGAAATCGTGGCCAAGATCGCCCGCATCCCCCCGGCCAATGTGTCCAACGACGATCGCAGCAAGCTGCAGACCATCGAGCGCGACCTCAAGAGCGTGGTGTTCGGCCAGGACAATGCGCTGGAAGTGCTGGCGGCCGCCGTGAAGATGGCGCGCTCCGGTCTGGGCCGGGCCGACAAGCCGATCGGCTCCTTCCTGTTCAGCGGCCCCACCGGTGTGGGCAAGACCGAAGCTGCCAAGCAGCTGGCCTACATCATGGGCATCGAGCTGATCCGCTTCGACATGTCGGAGTACATGGAGCGTCACGCCGTGAGCCGCCTGATCGGTGCGCCTCCCGGTTATGTCGGTTTCGACCAGGGTGGCCTGCTGACCGAGGCCGTCACCAAGAAGCCGCATGCCGTGCTGCTGCTCGACGAAATAGAGAAGGCGCATCCGGACATCTTCAACGTGCTGCTGCAGGTCATGGACCACGGCACGCTGACCGACAACAACGGGCGCAAGGCCGATTTCCGCAACGTCATCATCATCATGACGACGAACGCGGGTGCCGAGACCATGAACAAGTCGACCATAGGGTTCACCAACCCACGCCAGGCCGGCGACGAGATGGGCGACATCAAGCGCCTGTTCACGCCGGAGTTCCGCAACCGTCTGGACGCCATGGTCAGCTTCAAGGCGCTGGACGAGAACATCATCCTGCGCGTGGTCGACAAGTTCCTGCTGCAGCTCGAGACCCAGCTGGCGGAGAAGAAGGTGGAGGTGACCTTCACCGACAAGCTGCGCAAGCACCTGGCCAAGAAGGGCTTCGACCCGCTCATGGGCGCACGTCCGATGCAGCGGCTCATACAGGACACGATACGCCGGGCACTGGCCGATGAACTGCTCTTCGGTCGCCTGACCGATGGCGGGCGTCTGACAGTGGACCTGGACGACAAGGACGAGAGCAAGACCGAAGTCCTGCTCGACATCCAGCCCCTGCCCAAGAAGGAAGGCAAGGCCAAACCCGAAGAGGCGACAGCCGACTGATAGGCTGTCTGTCTGTGGGAACAAAAAAGCCGGCCCATGGGCCGGCTTTTTTTGTCTGAAGAGGCCCAGCTGTCAGCGGAAGCCCACGCGGTCCAGCATCTGCTGTACCTTGACGGAGTTCCGGCCCACCACGCTGATCGGGATGGTCTCGCTCTTGAAGCTGTTGCCGCCCATGGCCTTGAGCGCCGGATTGTCCAGCTTCACGCCCTTGGCGACCGGCCACTCGTTGTTGCCGTTGGCAAAGTGCTCCTGGGCCTGCGGGCTGGCCAGGTACTCCAGGAATTTCACGGCGTTGGCCTGGTTCTTGGCGTGTCTGGCCACGGCACCACCGGCGATGTTGACGTGGGTGCCCCAGCTGGACTGGTTGGGGAAGACCACGCCGATGCGTTCAACCGCGGCCTGGTCCTCGGGCTTGTTCGAACGCATCAGGCGCGCCAGGTAATAGGAGTTGGTCACTGCGATGGCGCACTCGCCGGAGGCGACGGCACGAATCTGGTCAGTGTCACCGCCATTGGGCGCCCGCGCCATGTTGTCGACCATACCCTTCAGCCAGGCTTCGGTCTTCTGCTCGCCCAGATGCTCGAACACCGAACCGAAGAGGGAGAGGTTGTAGGGGTGCGAGCCGGAGCGTATGCACAAGCGGCCCTTGTTTTTGGCGTCGCCCAGTTCTTCATAGGTGTCGATGTCGTCGCGCTTGACCCTGATCTTGTCGTAGACGATCACACGCGCGCGCGTAGAGAAGCCGTACCAGGACGAGGCGCCGTCGGCGCCCGCGGCACCACGCAACTGGGCCGGGATGGCGGCATCCAGGGCGGCGGACTTCACGGGCTGGAACAGGCCTTCGGCCTCGCCGCGCCACAGTCGGGCGGCGTCCACCAGCAGAATCACGTCGGCCGGGGAGGCCGTGCCTTCGGCACGCAGACGGGCCAGAATACCGGCATCATCCGCATCGACACGATTGATGCGGATGCCCGTACTGCGGGTGAACTGGCTGTAGAGGGCTTCATCGCTCGGGTAGTGACGGGCCGAGTAGATGTTGACGACCGGTTCTTGGGCCATGGCCTGGCCGGTGGTCAGCAGGGTGAAGAGGGAGAGGGTGAAAATTCGCTTGAGCATGATCTCGCTGGCTTGAATTGGAAACCAGATGATATACAAAATGCAAATCATTCTCAATAAAATCCGGAAATTGTGGGGCTGGTGGGGTTTGCTGCCCATGGTGCTGCTCACGCTGTCGGCCTGCTCGGTGGCTCCGCCCGCACAGGACCTCCCCCCACCGGGCGAGCCCCCTGCTGCGCTGACAAGGCCTCCACGGATCGGATTGGCACTGGGCGGCGGCGCCGCAAGGGGTTTTGCCCATGTGGGCGTGATCCAGGTGCTGGAAGAGGCCGGCATCAAACCCGATCTGGTGACGGGCACCTCCGCCGGCAGCCTGGTGGCTGCGCTCCATGCCAGTGGGCGCAATGGCGCGCAGTTGCAGCGCATTGCCGAAACCATGGACGAGGCCACTTTCACCGACTGGACCTTGCCGCTGTTCAGTCGCGGCATGCTGCGCGGTGATGCCCTGGCGCGTTATGTCCACCAGCAGGTAGGCGGCCGCCGTATCGAGGACCTGAGCCTGCCCCTGGGCATCCTGGCTACGGACCTGCAGAGTGGCCAGGGGGTCCTGTTCCAGCGGGGTGACATCGCCACAGCAGTACGTGCCTCCAGTGCCGTGCCGGGGCTGTTTCAGCCGGTCAATATCTCCGGCCGGGAGTACGTGGACGGCGGCCTGGTGGCCCCGGTGCCGGTGCGCCAGGCACGTCAGATGGGGGCGGAACTGGTGATCGCCGTCGACATCTCGCAGCAGCCCGAAGCCAACGCGCCGGGGGATGTGTTCCAGATCCTGCTGCAGACCTTTGCCATCATGGGCAAAAGCATCAACACGCTGGAGTTGCGCGGTGCGGACCTGCTGGTTTTGCGCCCGGCTCTGGGCAGCATCTCGGGGGCGGATTTCGCTGCGCGCAACCGTGCCATCCAGGCCGGGCGCGCCGCCATGCTGGCGGCCCTGCCGCAGCTACGGCAGGCTATCGAGTCGGGCATGCGACCCTTGCCTGCAGCAGCCGCGAAATAGGCAAAAAAAAGCCTCATCCGGGGATGAGGCTTTGAAGGGATCCCTGAACCTGATGGTTACGAAAGGACCCGAGGAGACAACCAATGGAAAAACAAAAACTGTTTTGTCTTTCGATGAATGAATTATGTCAGGGTTTTCCCTCGGTGTAAAGGCCTTTGGGGAAAGTCCTTGCAATCCGAGGGCTGTCCTGACAGTGGAATCAGCGCTTCTTGGCGGCCGTCTTGCCGGCTTCAACGGTGCTGACGGTAGCAGCCTTGAAATTCGACTCGGCCAAGGCGGCAGCCTGCTTTGCCGACTTCTGGGCCGTTTCCAGCACGTTGTTGGCAGCAGCGACGGCGCTCTTCATCAGGGCGACGGCAGTTTCGGAGCCGGCCGGGGCGTTCTGGGCCGTGCTGTCGACGACGTCCAGGAATTTCTTCTGGGCTTCGGCGATCTGGGCTTCGAAAGTCTTGCCGAATTCGGCGCCGGTCACGGTAGCGATGTCATAGACTTCGCGGCTGTAGCTGGCGGCCTTTTCGCTCAGCGGCTGCAGCAGGCCGGATTGCAGGGCCAGCAGTTCCTGGGCGTCCTTGACGCTCAGGACGGTCTGCACCTGGCTGGCGGATTCGGCCAGCAGGGCGCGGGAGGCGGCCAGATTCAGTTCAACCAGCTTTTCTACGCCTTCGAAGGCTTTGCCGGTCAGACCAAAGAGGGTTTCGACATTGGCTTTGTTGGTGGCCAGGACTTGTTCGACGGTCAGCATAGGGAACTCCTTGAAGGAAGGGTTGGGGAACCATGTTTGCTGCATTGCAGCATGAGACGAATTTTAGGCCTCCCGTTTCCGATTGCAAGGGGTTTTTGTTGCGTTGCAGCAATTTAGGGGCGACGCCCTAGAAAACGCCGTCGCCATCGGCACCCTGTCGCCTGGGCGCACTGGCGGTGCCGGGCAAGGCCAGGACCCGTGCAAACGGGCTGGCAGAATCAGGCTTGAGCATGAATACCAAGACTGACAAGCCGGAACCCGAGCGGCGCAGCGCCTACAAGGCCTTTCGCACCATCAGCACACGCTGGATGGACAACGACGCCTACGGCCACGTCAACAACGTCGTCTACTACAGCTGGTTCGACACGGCCGTCAACGCCTGGCTGATCGAGCAGGGCCTGCTGGATATCCACGGCGGTGACACCATCGGTCTGGTGATCGAGACACAGTGCAACTATTTCGCGTCCCTGTCCTTTCCGCAGAGCATCGAGGCAGGCATCCGTGTTGCCCGGCTGGGCAATTCCAGCGTGCGCTACGAGGTGGGCCTGTACGCCCAGGGCGAAGAGCTGGCCGCCGCCCAGGGACATTTTGTACACGTCTATGTGGACCGCCTGACCCGCCGTCCGGTGCCGCTCCCCGCGGCCTTGCGCAACGCCCTGGCAACCTTGAGCTGAAACCCATGACCGTCGACGAAGCCATCCAGACGCGCATGTCCGTGCGCGCCTTCACGCCGCAGGCCGTGGCAACCGAACAGATCCAGGACATCCTGTCCCTGGCCAGCCGGGCGCCCTCGGGCACCAATACCCAACCCTGGAAGGTCTACGTGTTGCGCGGTGCCAGCCGTGACAGCCTGGTGGAGAAGGTGTGTGCCGCCCATGAGGCGCTGCGCGCCAATCCGGCACTGGCCGCCGAATACCGGGAGGAATACGACTACTACCCGGAGAAATGGGTCAGCCCCTACATCGACCGCCGGCGCGAAAATGGCTGGGGCCTGTACGGTCTGCTGGGCATCACCAAGGGCGACAAGGACAGGATGCACGCCCAGCATCAGCGCAATTTCCGTTTCTTCGATGCGCCCGTGGGGCTGATGTTCACGCTGGACCGCGTCATGGGGCGCGGTTCCCTGGTGGATTACGGCATGTTCCTGGAGAACATCATGCTGGCGGCGCGCGAACGCGGCCTGCACACCTGCCCGCAGGCGGCATGGAACGGTTTCTCCAGGATCATCCTGCCGCACATCGGGGCGGGTTCCGACGAGATGCTGGTGTGCGGCATGGCACTGGGTCATGCCGACAGCTCTGCTATCGTCAACACCTTCCACACGCCGCGCGAACCGGCATCGGCCTTTACCCGCTGGCTGGACTGAGCGGTCAGGTCTCGCGCGTCGTTCTGTTATCGCAAACAAGAAAAGAGGAGCTTTCCAATGCTGACCCTACTGGTGATCGTTTTTGTGCTGGCCTATGCGGCCATTGCCCTGGAACATCCCCTCAAGATCAACAAATCAGCTTCGGCCCTGCTGGGTGCCGGCCTGCTGTGGACCATCTATGCCCTGGCCACCGGTGATGCGACCAAGGTCGGCGGGGAACTGGGCGAGTCCCTCATGGGCACGGCGCAGATCGTGTTCTTCCTGATGGGGGCCATGACCATCGTCGAGGTGGTCGACGCCCACAACGGCTTCGAAGTCATCACCCGGCGCATCAAGACCCAGAAGCTTTCTACCCTGATGTGGATGGTCGGTTTTGTCAGTTTCTTCCTGAGTGCCATCCTGGACAACCTGACGACCACCATCGTCATGGTCTCGCTGATGAAGAAACTGCTGGACCAGCGTGAGGATCGCCTGTTCTTTGCGGGCATCATCGTCATCGCGGCCAACGCCGGTGGCGCCTGGACGCCGATCGGCGACGTGACCACCACCATGCTGTGGATCGGCGGCCAGATCACGGCAATGGAGATCATGAAGGGCCTGTTCATCCCCTCGCTGATCAACCTGCTGGTACCGCTGGCCGTGACCAGCTTCGTGCTCGGTTCGCGCCCCGTCGTTTCGCCGCAGCGTGCCGATGCCGAGGATGGGCCCGAGACGACTCCGTTCGAGCGCAACCTCATGTTCTTCATGGGCCTGGGCATCCTGGTGGCGGTGCCGGTATTCAAGACCGTCACGCATCTGCCACCGTTCATGGGCATCCTGTTCGGCCTGGGTATTCTCTGGCTGGTCGGTGATCTGGTGCACCGGAACAAGGAGGACGATCTGGCCAAGCAGCGTCTGACCCTGGCGCGCGCGCTCACGCGTATCGACATGAGCTCCATCGTCTTCTTCATCGGCATCCTGCTGGCCGTGGCGGTGCTGGAGCACACCCATATCCTGTCGTCCATCGCGCAGTGGCTGGACCACAGCGTAGGCCGCCAGGACATCATCGTCATGCTGATCGGCCTGGTCAGCGCCGTGGTGGACAACGTGCCCCTGGTGGCAGCGTCCATGGGCATGTACAGCCTGCAGCAGTACCCTGTGGACAGCTTCCTCTGGGAGTTCCTGGCCTACTGCGCCGGTACGGGTGGCTCCATCCTGATCATCGGCTCGGCTGCCGGCGTGGCCGCCATGGGCCTGGAGAAGATCGATTTCTTCTGGTACGTGCGCAGGATCAGCGGCCTGGCCCTGATCGGCTACTTCGCGGGTGCACTGTTCTATATCGCCGAATATCACCTCCTGCACTGATGCCGGCTGCCGCACACCCTCTGCCATTCCCTGAGACCTGAACCATGAAACCGAAGATCCTCGTCACCCGAGCCGTCTTTCCCGAAACCATCGCCCACCTGGCGCGGCATTTCGACGTCGAATCCAACCAGGCTGATGAGGCCTGGACCGGTGCCCAGCTGATCCAGAAGCTGCGTGACAAGGATGGTGCTTTCACCACGGGCAGCGTGCGCATCGATGCCGAGGTGCTGGCCGCCTGTCCCAAGCTCAGGATCTGCGCCAATATGGCCGTGGGTTACAACAACTTCGACCTCGACGCCATGACCGCGCGCGGTGTGCTGGGCACCAACACGCCCGACGTGCTGACCGAAACCACCGCCGACTTCGGCTTTGCCTTGATGATGGCCACGGCCCGCCGCATCACCGAGAGCGAGATCTACCTGCGCGAAGGCAAATGGACCAAGTGGAGCTACGACATGTTCGCCGGCTCCGACATCCACGGCGCGACCTTGGGCATCCTGGGCATGGGCCGTATCGGCCAGGGCATCGCCAGGCGGGGTGCACATGGTTTCGGCATGAACGTGATCTATCACAACCGCTCGCGTCTGGATGCCGTCACCGAAGCCGAATGCAAGGCACGTTACGTCAGCAAGGAAGAGCTGCTGAAGAGCGCCGATCATCTGGTGCTGGTGCTGCCTTATTCGACCGCTTCACATCACACCATAGGCGCGGCCGAACTGGCGCAGATGAAGCCCACGGCCACGCTGGTCAACATCGCACGCGGTGGCATCGTCGACGACGCGGCCCTGGCCCAGGCGCTGCGCGACAGGCGCATCGCCGCCGCCGGACTGGATGTGTTCGAGGGCGAGCCCAAGGTGCATGCCGACCTGCTGACGGTGCCCAATGTGGTGCTCACGCCGCACATCGCGAGTTCCAGCGTGCCGACGCGCAAGGCCATGGCCAAGCTCGCGGCCGACAACCTGATAGAGTTCTTCAGCAAGGGCCGGGGCCTGACACCCCTGAACCCGCAGGTGCTCAGGGCCTGATTCAGGCACCCTGCGTGCCGGGCTTGCGGAACTGCAGGCCCGCTTGGCGCGTGACCTCGCCCAGCAGCTGTTCCCTGGCCTGGGCTTCGCGCAGCCAGCGCGCGTCGTTCCATCCCCGTTCGGTGGTGCTGCGCAGCAGCTCCAGCGCGGCGCCCGAGCCGGGCGTCGTGGCGTGGGGCTGCACCCGGTCCAGCGTGGCCAGGATGTGTTCCTTGAGCGGCAGGTGGGTACCGCTGGCCGGGTCCACATAGACGGCGTCAAGCCCGAAGCGGCAGGCCTGGAAACGGTTGTAGGTGTAGACCAGGTAGTCGTCCTCCACCGGTTCGAACGGTTGCTCCTCGAGAAACCAGGCGGCCAGGGCCTGCACATACGCCGCCAGTGCGGCGGCGCGTTCGATGGAGAGCGGCGTATCGAAGACCCGGATCTCGATGGTGCCGTACTCGGGCTTGGGCCGGATGTCCCAGTAGAAATCCTTCATGCTCCGGACCACGCCGGTGCGTGTCATCTTGTCGAAATAGGCGTTGAAATCGGACCAGTTCAGCACAAAGGGCGAGCGCCCGGAGAGCGGAAAGGCGAACACGGAATTCAGCCGCGCCGAATCGAAGGCCGTGTCGTGTCCTTGCACATAAGGCGAAGAGGCCGAGAGCGCGATGAAATGCGGGATGTAGCGCGACATGCGATGCAGCATGAGCAGGGCGCTGTCGGCGTCCGGACAGCCCACGTGCACGTGCTGGCCGAAGATGGTGAACTGCTTGGACAGGTAGCCGTAGAGTTCGGACAGCTGCCGGAAGCGCGGCTTGTCGTAGATGCGCCGCTCGTGCCATTGCTGGAAGGGGTGGGTGCCGCCACCGACCACGGCGATGTTGAGCTTGTCGGCGCACTGCACGAGGGCGTCGCGGATCTGGCCCAGTTCCTCCTGGACATGCGAAGGGGAACGGCAGATACCGGTGGAAATCTCGATCATGCTGGAGGTCATCTCCGGCACCACATTACCGGGCAGCTTGCGCTTGGCCATCAGGCGCAGCACGTCGTCCGCGTAGGGGGCGAGGTCGTAGTCGTGCGTGTTCACGAGCTGAAGCTCGAGTTCCACGCCCAGGGTCAGGGCCTCGGAATGGTTGAAGGATTCAAGCGGCATCGGTGCTGTCTCCCTCGGTTCTGATGCGCCGGATGGCCGGTGGGCGTCCGGCCTCGCCAGCGCGTTGCAGGGCCAGCACGGCCATCAAAGCGCCCAGCACCTCCATGAACAGGATCAGGGGCAGGGCAATCGTGGCCACGGGCTGGCCGATGGCGGGCGCGAATTCGGCAAACTGCGAGACCAGCAGCAGCGCCACGGCCGACATGGGCCACAGGGCGTTGGCGGTCCATAGCGCCTGCTTCAGGCTGGCACCACTGCCCCAGCCCGTCAGGGCGATGGCCCCCAGCTTGGCCAGCGCACGTGCCAGCACCAGGGCAGCGATCAGGCTCCAGGCCTGCCAGTCCCACCCGGCCTGCGCGGCGGCCATGGAGACCAGCACGAACATCAGGATGGTCAGGATGGCCGCGGCCGTTCCGAACTGGCGCGGCCAGGCCCAGGGCCGCGGGTGCAGGGTCTTGAGCAGGATGCCGGCGAGCAGTGCGGCCAGGGGCGCCGAGCCGCCAAAATGGGCCGCCAGGGCCGTGCCAGCGGCGATCAACGCAAGCTGCAGCACGGCGGTGTTCTCGCTGGTCGGGCTCATGATCTCCAGCGCCTTGCGCAGGGCCAGGGCCAGCAGGGCACCGACCAGGACCGAAGCCACCACCAGCAGGATCACCGGGTAGATGATGGCGTCCGTCAGGGTCGCGGGGGAACGTCCCAGCAGGCGCGCCATGACACCGCCCAGGGCCAGCACATAGAAGGTGTTGAGCGCCGCGAGTGCGAGAACCCGGTCGGTCACCGGGCCGCTGGCGCGCAGGTCGCTAGCCACGCGCATCAGCACGGCCGGCGAGGTGGTGACCAGCAGCAGCGCCAGCGGCATCCGCAGGGTTTCGTCCACCCCGAAGAGCTGCAGCACCCACCAGGCGACAAGGTAGGTGGCGAGGGCCTCGCCCAGGCTCTGGGCAAGCAGCATGGGGTTGTGGCGCAACCAGCGCAAGGACAGGCGTCCACCGGCCTCGAAGAGAACGATGGACAGGCCGAGTTCCACCATGAACTGCGCGATGCCGTCCAGCGGCCAGCTGGCCGTGGTGT
>JBEIPS010000194.1:0-2163 GCA_040376915.1 Hylemonella sp. | reverse complement strand
TCCTTGTTGGCCGGCGCGCGGTCGATGGGCAGGGTGGCCAGAAACACGCCGTTGTCGCCGTACATCTGGATGCGGCGGTTGCCGGTGTCGGCCACGTAGACGATGCCGCCGGCAACGGCGATGCCCTGGGGCGAGGAGAGGCCCCCCTCGCTGCTGCGGCCACCGAAGCGGCCCTTGTACTTGCCGTCCAGGCCGTACATCACAACGCGGTTTTCCTCGCTGTCGACCACGTAGACGGTGTCTGCGGACACCGCCACGGCCTCGGGCTGGACCAGCAGTGTGCGACCGCCGGCGTCCTTGGCCTGCAGGCTGAGCAGGACCTGGCCGTTCTGGCCTGCATCCAGCACATCCACCTGCCCGTTCTTGCGGGCCACATACAGGTGCTTGCCCCCCATGCCCAGCAGCTTGCGGGTTTCAGCAGCCTGCAGGAAGCGCACGTATTCGATCCGGCTGGGTGCGGGGCTCTGCGCCAGGACGGCACCCTGCAGCAGCAGGGCCAGTGCGGCGATGGTGAAAAGACGCATGATGTCTGTCCTCTGGTATGTCGCGCCCGGCCGTCGTGGGCCGGGTCCATTTTTTCGCTAAGCCCCTACTTGCCTACTTGTCCTGCCGGTTGAACACGCCATCCCAGTCGGTGGAGACGGGCGCCGCCTTGAACTGCAGGCAACGTTCGAAATATAGCCGGCTCGGAATGTCGTTGGGGTAATCGCCCAGGATGGACAGGAAGGCCTGCTCGGCCGCATCCCAGTGCCGCAGGCGGAACTCGATGAGCGCGGCGGCGAACCGGGTTTCCAGCGGGTCTTCCTGCGGCGAGGCCGGACCGCGCAGTTCGTGGATGGCCACCGGGATGTCCTTGCCCACCACGCGCACGCGGTCCAGGCGCCGGAAACGGAAGCTGTCGCAGGTCTTGAGGTAGGTGGCGTCGCCGACCACGAAGTCCACGCTGAAATACTTGGCCATGCCCTCCAGGCGCGAGGCCTGGTTGACGGTGTCGCCGATGACGGTGTATTCCATCTTCTGCCCGCGCGAACCGATATTGCCCGCCACCACGTCCCCGCTCTGGATGCCGCCGCGGATCACGAATGGCTCCACCCCCTGCTGCTGCCAGCGCGCGCCCAGCTCGGCCATCAGCTGTTTCATGGCCAGGGCACAGGCCACCGCACGCTTGGCGTGGTCGGGCTGGGCCAGCGGTGCGCCCCAGTAGGCCAGGATGCCGTCGCCCATGAACTTGTCGACCGTGCCGTCGTGCGCATAGATCAGCTGCACCATGGCGGCCAGGTATTCATTGAGGCGCGCCACCACCACCTGCGGCTTGTGGCGCTCGCTGAAGGCCGTGAAGCCCTTGATGTCGGTGAACATCACGGTCACCTCTCGGGTGTCGCCGCCGATGCGTGCGGCATCCGGGTTTTTCTCGAGCTGGTTGACCAGCTTGCTGGAAAGATAGCTGGAGAACATGGCGCGCATCTCGCGGGCGTTGCGTTCCAGCACCATGTAGCGGAAGCCGCCCCCCACCATCAGGGCCGCGGCGGCGGCCAGCGGCGGGTAGACCATGCTGACCCACTGCCCCTGCAGGAACAGCCAGTAGCTCAGGCCCACATAGGCCGCCCCCAGCAACAGCACGGTGGGGATGGCGCGCTGCAGACGCATGCGTGCCGTCAGGTAGAAGCTGAGCGCCCCCAGCAACACGATCATGACCAGGTCGAACAGCGATTGCAGGCCGGTGCGGTGGATGTAGCGCTGGCTGAGGATGTCATCGGCCACGGCGGCGTGCACCTCGACCCCGGGCGCATTGGGATGGAAAGGCGTGACACGCATGTCGTAGACGCCCAGTGCGGTGGCCCCGAGGAAGAGGGTCTTGCCGCGCAGGGCGCTGAGGTCGATGCGGCCGTTGACGATGTCGGCAAAGGCGTAACGTGGGTAGTTGCCGGGCGCACCGGTGTAGTTGATCCACATCGCCCCATCCCGCCCCACGGGTATGCTGCGCTCGCCCAGCTGCACCCGGAAGGATTCGGCGCTGAACTGCTTCTCGCCCAGGGCCAGCATGGCCGCCATCAGGCCCAGCGAGGGCGTGGACTTGCCATCGTGCTCGATCTGCAGGAGGTTGCGCCGATTGACACCGTCCTCCTCGGGGATCAGGTTGATGTGGCCGATGCCGGCCGCCGC
>JBEIPS010000058.1:0-14374 GCA_040376915.1 Hylemonella sp. | reverse complement strand
TCGTAGAAATAGCGCGCGGTGCGCCGGCGGGCCCAGGGCGTGTAGAGGCCCAATGTGACGATGGACAGCAGCAGGTTGACGATCCAGACCCGGAAGTATTCACCGCCGCTGCCGGAGAACCGGAGTCGATAGGCGGCGATGCCGTGGCGCTGTGTCGTGCTGTCCATGTCTCTCCTTGTTGCAGGTTCGCGCAGGCAGTTTAGCAGCGCATCCCTGCGATGGCCGGGTTCTCAGAAGCGTTCGTGTGACTGCAGGTAACGCCACTGTCCGGGTGGCAACTGGGTCATGGGCACGCGGCCGATGCGGATGCGTTTCATGGACAGGATCTGCAGGCCGGCGCGTTCGCACACGTACGCGATCAGGCCGGGGTGCGCGCCCTTGACGGCAAAACGCAATTTGCTGCGGCCCTCGCCGCTGCTGTTGAGGCTGGCCTTGAGGGGCGGCAGGGGCTGTCCACGCGTGTCGGTGTCCCGCATGAGCAGCGCCAGCTGGGCGGCCGAGACCTCACCCTGGACTTCGACCGTCACTTCCACTTCAATGACGCGCTCGTCTTCGACCAGCTTGCGCGCCACCCGTGGGTCCTGGGTGTAGACCAGCAGGCCGCTGGCTGCGGGCTCCAGGGGAACGACAGGCGTGAGCTGGTTGAAATGGCGCTTGAGCACGCGCATGCCGCTGGGGTCCTCCGGCCAGTGGTTGCCGGCATTCAGCAGCAGCTGTGGCGAGGCCTGGCCGGCCGGCTTGTGCAACAGCAGCGTAACCGGCGGCAGCTCCGTCAGCCGGGCCGCGGGGTCGATCTCGATCTTCTCCTGCAGCACCCGGTGCTGCGGTTCCTCGACCACCCGGCCATCGACACGCACCCAGCCGCCCTCGATGTAGCGTTCGGCCTCGCTGCGCGAGCAGGGCAGCAGGGCTGCGACGCGTTTGGACAGGCGCACGGGCTCGTTCATGGTGTGCCGCCAGGCGTTGACTGCAGGCGCTCGACATGGGCCAGCAGCGAGCGTTTGGCCAGCGGCCAGATGCTGGCCGGCACATCGTCATAGGCCAGCGCGACCCAGTCGTCCAGCGTGCCCTGGGGCCGGGACTGCATGGCCACGCGCACCTTGGCTTCGCGGGCCAGGCGGTGCGCCTTGAGCTTGGCGATGACCGTGCGCGCCTCATCCATCACATGGCCGTGGGCCGGCAGGATGTAGTGCAGGGCGTGCGTCACGCAGGCACGATCGAGTGCGTCGAGCGCATCGAGGTAGGCAGTCATATTGCCGTCGGGCGGATTGATGACCGTGGTGCTGCCGTTGAGGATGTGGTCGCCCGAGTACAGCAGGCCGTCCTGCGCCAGGATCAGGCACAGGTGGTTGGCTGCATGGCCTGGTGTGTGGATGACTTGCAGGGTGTGGCGGGTGCCGCCGTCCGCGGTTTTCAGGCTGAGTTGCTCGCCATCGGCCAGCGCGCGGTCGGGCACGAAGTGGCTGGCGGGATTGGCCGTGGGGGCCGAGGGCAGGCCCAGCACCGGCGGCCTGCGGCTGCCGTGCTGCGTGCACAAGGCCTGCAGCGGCCGTGCGGCCGGGGCATGGTCGGCATGCGAGTGAGTGCAGACGATGAGGCGAATATCGCCGCCGCAGGACTGCCAAAGGCGTTCGATGTGCGCCGGCTCATCGGGGCCGGGGTCGATCACGATCCATCCGGTGGCGCTCCCGCCGAGCAGGTAGCTGTTCGTGCCCGGGCCGGTCATGAGACCGGGGTTGGGCGCGGTCAGGCGCAGCACATGGGGCAGCAGGGCCACGGCCTGCGCGTGCTGCCAGGGCGGCGCGGCCAGCAGGCCGGGTTGGGGTTCGTGCGGAGTGGACATGCGGTGTTGGGAACGTACCATGGGACAACAACCCCAACTCTAAAGGAGACTTGCCATGCACAAGAGATATTCCTTGCAGCTGCTGGCCCTGGCCGGCGCCCTGTGCCTGTGTCTGCCCCAGGCTGTTCTGGCCCAGGACTGGCCGGCCAAGCAGCCCATCAAGTTGGTGGCCGTGTTCCCGCCGGGCGGCTCGGTGGACGCCGTATCGCGCATGTTGGCGCCATCGCTGCAGCAGGAGCTGGGGCAGAACATCATCATCGAGAACAAGGGCGGCGCTTCGGGCTCCATCGGGGCGGCCGCAGTCGCCGCGGCGCCCGCCGATGGCTATACGTTTGCCATGGTTTTCGATACCCACGGCGTGAACCCGGCCCTGATTCCGAACCTGCCTTTCGACTCCAAGAAGGACCTGAGCACGGTCGTCGTGTTGGGGACCGCGCCCATGGTGCTGGTGACCCCTGCCAATTCGGAATTCAAGACCTTTGCCGATGTGCTGGCGGCGGCCAAGACAAGCAAGGGCGCGAGCTACGGCACCGTCGGCTCAGGCAGCCTGGGGCACCTGGCCATGGCCTTGCTGGGAAAGAATGGCGCCTTGAGCTTCACCCACATTCCCTACAAGGGCGGCGGCCCGCTGATGAACGACGCCATTGCTGGCCACGTGCCGCTGGCCATCGGCTCGATCGCGGTGGTCAAGGCGCACCTGGACAGCGGGCGCCTGCGCGCGCTGGCCGTCACCAATTCCACGCGTGCGCCTCAGTTGCCCAGCGTACCGACGGTGGCCGAGAGCGGCTTCGCCGGGTTCGAGGCGCCGGCCTGGTGGGCGATGCTGGCACCGGCAAAGACGCCGGCTGCCGTCATGCAGCGCATGAATGCCGCGATGAACAAGGTCATGAAGTCACCCGAGATGGCCAAGCGGCTCGCCGGCCAGGGCATCGACGTGATGGGCGGCACGCCGCAGGAGGGCCAGGCCTTCATCGAGCGCCAGATGGACATCTGGAGCAAGGTGGTCAAGGAGAACGACATCAAGCCGGATTGAGCTTGGGTTGCCGTTCGGGATTCTTCGCGGAACGCCGTGGAACCGGCTTGGCCGGGCCACTGGCCTTGCCCCCTGCAAGGGGGAGGGCGGCCTCAGGGCCGCCACGGGGGTGTGTTATTCCTCTGGTGTGACTTGCAGGGCGACCAGGAAACGCGCCACCATGTTGTAGGTGGCAATCGCGCTGGTCAGCTCGACGATCTGGGTCTCGTTGAAATGCTGGCGCAGGGCATCGAAGACTTCGTCCGTGACCTTGACGTCCAGCGTCATCTGCGCGGCGTAACGGATCACCAGCTTTTCCAGCTCGTTCAGTGAGGCATCACGCGGAATGCCGCGCGGATCGGTCTGGACGAAGGCGTTCAGCGCATCAAGCTGCGCCTGCGTGCCGCCGGCGCCCAGGAAGTCCGGGGCATGGTGGTGGTATTCGTATCTGGCGCCGGTCAGCAGGGCCACCGTGCAGATGCCCAGCTCGCGCAGCTTGAGGCTGGTGGGCAGCTCGCTGCGTACGGCCTTGAGGTAGGTGTTCCAGCCGCGGGCCAGGGGCTCGCTCCACAGCAGGGCCTTGTCCAGATTGATCAGGGTGCCGCCGCGGCGGGCCAGGATGGCGTCGACCAGTTCCTGCGGCTGGGGCTTGCGTTCGGGGGTCCATTCAGGCAGGCGCATCGTTGTTTTCTCGTGAGTGGGTGGGTGAATAGAAGCCGGCAGCCCCAAGGATACGCGTTGAAACGGCGGATAATTTGTCGCCATGCGTATCCGCTTTACCAAGATGCAGGGTGCGGGCAACGACTTTGTGGTGCTCGACGAGACGCAGGGTCGCCTCGGCCTGTCCACCGCCCAGTACCGCTGGCTGGCCGACCGCCACTTCGGCGTCGGCGCCGACCAGATCCTCACCGTGCGCCCGGCCTCGGTGGCCGACATCGATTTTGAATACGTGATCCACAACGCCGACGGCGCCGAGGTCGAGCAGTGCGGCAATGGCGCGCGCTGCTTCGCGCGCTACGTGCGCGACCAGGGGTTGACGACCAAGGACAGGCTGCGTGTGCAGACCCTGGGCGGTGTGATCGAGCCGCGTCTCACGCCCGATGGCCGTGTCACAGTGGACATGGGCGCGCCCATCTTCGAACTCCCGCGCATCCCCTTCGACGGCGCCGGTCTTACGCCCGTCGCCAACGGGTCCTGGCAGACCTGGCCTCTGCCGGTCGACAGCGTCACGGCGCCGGTCGCCGTGGTCTCCATGGGCAACCCGCATGCGGTGCAAGTGGTGGCCGATGTGGAAACGGCCCCGGTGCATGGACAGGGCCCCTTGATCGAAAACCACGTGCGTTTCCCGCGCCGGGTCAACGCCGGTTTCCTGCAGGTGGTCGACCGCGCGCACGTGAAGCTGCGTGTGTGGGAGCGCGGCGCCGGTGAAACGCTGGCCTGCGGTACCGGCGCCTGCGCGGCCGTGGTGAGCGGCATACGCCTGGGGCTGCTTGATGCACGTGTGGACGTGCAGACGCGCGGCGGTGTGCTGACCATCGAGTGGGCTGGCGGCGACGCGCCTGTGTTCATGACCGGCCCGGCCACGACCGTTTTTCAGGGTGAAGTTGACCTGCCCGAATTGAAATAACCTGAACCCACAAGCCATGACCGAACAAGACATCGCCAATTACCTGCACGCCAACCCTGAATTTTTCGAGCGCCAGTCCGACCTGCTGGCCGCTGTGCGCCTGATCAGTCCGCACAGCCGGCGCACCGTCAGCCTGCAGGAGCGCCAGGCCGAGATGCTGCGCGAGAAGATCCGCATGCTCGAAGGCCGCCTGATCGAGATGATCCGCCACGGCAGCGACAACCTGGCGCTGTCGGACCGCATGCTGTGCTGGGCGCGTGATCTTTTCCTGGCGCAGGAGCCGGCCGAGATCCCCGAGCTGGTGGCCAGTTCCATCCAGCTGCAATTCGCCGTGCCACAGGTGGCCATCCGCGTCTGGGACGTGGCGCCGGCCTATGCCGCTGCCGCTTTCGCCCAGGGCGTGAGCGAGGATGCGCGCCTGCTGGCCAACTCGCTGCGCGAGCCTTTCTGCGGTGTCAATTCCGGTTTTGAAACCACGGCTTGGCTGGCCCATCCCTCGCAGGCCGTCTCGCTGGCCATGCTCCCCCTGCGTCCGCTGGAAGCCGGCACCAGCGGCCCGGCCTTCGGCATGCTGGTGCTGGCATCTCCCGATGCCCAGCGTTACACCAGCACCATGGGCACGGAGTTCCTGGCGCGCATCGCCGAGGTGGCGAGCGCGGCGCTGACACCGCTGAGGTAGAGCATGGCGACACCGGCGGCCTCGGCTGGCGACGATCAAACCCTGATCGAGCGTTATCTGGAGCACGTGCGGGTCGAGAAGCGCCTGGCACAGCGCACGGTCGAGCTGTATGCGCTGGACCTGCGCAAGCTGACCGAGTTCGCCGTTGCCGCCCAGGTGCCGCTGCGCCAGGCGCACAGTGCGCACGTGCGCCGCTGGATCGCACAGATGCATGGCGGCGGACGCAGCGGGCGCGGCATTGCACTCATCCTGTCAGGCTGGCGCGGGTTCTATGCCTGGCTCGGGCGCGAGGGCCTGGTGACCAGCAACCCGGTGCAGGACGTGCGCGCGCCCAAGGCGGCCAAACCCCTGCCCAAGGCCTTGAGCGTCGACGACGCGGTGCAACTGGCCAGCTTTCACTCCGAAGAAAACGATCCCTGGCTGGAGACCCGTGACGCCGCCATGGTGGAGCTGCTCTACAGCAGCGGCCTGCGCGTAAGCGAACTGACCGGTCTGGACGTGGCGGCCAGCGGTTCGGCGAGGGGCTGGATCGATCTGCAGGCCGGTGAAGCCCATGTGCTGGGCAAGGGGAGCAAGCGGCGCAGCGTGCCGGTGGGAAAGGCTGCGATGACGGCGCTCAAGCGCTGGCTTGATGTGCGCGCCCGTGACGGTGCGTCGGCTGCACAGGCGGCGCTTTTCATCGGTCGCAACGGCACGCGCCTGACGGCGCAATCAATCTGGTTGCGCCTCAAGCGGCGCAGCCTGCAGGCGGGGCTGGCCACACCGGTGCATCCGCACATGCTGCGCCACTCATTTGCCAGCCATGTGCTGCAGTCCAGCAGCGACCTGCGTGCGGTGCAGGAGTTGCTGGGTCACGCCAACATCAGCACCACGCAGGTCTACACGCGGCTCGATTTCCAGCACCTGGCCAAGGCCTACGACGCGGCGCATCCACGCGCGCGTCGGAAGCAGCCTTGATGCCTTAGAAAGTTTCCCAGTCGCTATCGGCGCCCGCGGGCGATTTGGCTGGTGCCGCGACCAGGGCTGGCGCGGCGGCCCTTGGGCCGGCCGGCGTGCTCAGGCGGTGCGCCTGCCCCGCGGGCTGCCGGGGTGCGGGCGCACGTAGCGCTGCCGGCCGCGTGGCCGCTGGATGGGCCGGGGTGGCGGCCCCAGCGGCCAGCTTGAACACCGCCACCGATTGCACCAGTTCCTGTGCCTGGCTCTTGAGGCTGCTGGCCGCCGCAGCCATCTGCTCCACCAGCGCCGCGTTCTGCTGCGTGGTCTGGTCCATGCTCGTGATGGCCTCGCCGACCTGGGCCACGCCCTGGCTCTGCTCGGTACTGGCCGAGCTGATCTCGCCCATGATGTCGGTGACCCGCCGGATTGCGGCCACCACCTCGTTCATGGTGGCGCCGGCCTGGTCGACCTGGGCACTGCCCTGCTCGACCCGCTGCACGCTGTCGGTGATCAGGTTCTTGATTTCCTTGGCCGCTTCCGCGCTGCGCCCGGCCAGGCTGCGCACCTCGGACGCCACCACGGCAAAGCCCCGGCCCTGCTCGCCGGCCCGCGCCGCTTCCACCGCCGCATTGAGCGCCAGGATATTGGTCTGGAAGGCGATGCCGTCGATCACGCTGATGATGTCGTGGATCTTGCGCGCGCTGTCGTTGATGCCCTTCATGGTGTCCACGACCTGGGCCACCACCTCGCCACCCTTGACGGCCACCGTGGAAGCGGTCTGGGCAAGGTGGTTGGCCTCCCGTGCATTGTCCGCGTTCTGCTTCACGGTGGATGAGAGCTCTTCCATGCTTGCCGCGGTCTCTTCCAGCGCGCTGGCCTGGCTCTCGGTGCGCGAACTCAGGTCGTGGTTGCCCTGGGCGATCTCGGAGCTGGCGGTGGAGACGCTCTCACTGCCCTGGCGTACGCGCGAGACGACCTGGGCCAAAGCGGACTGCATGTCGCGCAAGGAGTGCAGCAGGGTGCCGATCTCGTCGCGGGTGTTGGGGTTGATGGGCGAACTCAGGTCGCCCTGGGCGACCTTGCTGGCCAGGCTGGCGGCGTAGCCCACGCCGCCCGAGATGGCGCGGCTCAGGGTGCGGGCAATCAGCAGGCCCAGCACGATGGTCACGAGCAGCGCGCCCATGTTGCCGATCATCACATTGCGTTGAAGGCTGGCATTGGCGTCGCGCGCCAGAATGGAGCCGTCCTGCGACAGCTCGGACAGCGCGCGCAGCTCGGTCAGCATGGCATCGAAGGTCTGCAGCCCGGCGCCCTTGAGGATGTCCATGGCCTCTTCGTCACGACGCTGGCGTGCCAGTCCCACGATCTCGGCCTGCTGCGTCTGGTACTTCTTCCATTCGCCCTGGAACTTGTCGAAATGGCCGGCCTCTGCGCCGGGCGAGATGATGCGGGCGTAGCCCTGCGATTCGGTGTTGACGGCCTCGCGCAGCCCCTCCATCTGCTTTTCGATGGCCCGGCGCTCGTCCTCGCCGAACACCAGCAGGTGCTGGAATTGCGCCGCACGCAGGCGGCTGGCCTGTGTGCCCAGGAAGCCCGTGTGCAACGCGCTGGGCAGAAGGTGGTTCGAGACCTGCTGCGAGTTGGCGTTCAGTGCATTCGTGCCGAAGACGGCCAACATGGATTGGATGGCGGCCAGGAACAGGACGAGGACGAAGCCTCCCATGAGCTTGGTCCCCAGCTTGACGTCTTTCAATCGCATATCTCAATCTCCTCGGGCTATGGCCCCGTTCTTCTACTCTAACCCCATTGGCGCAGAAGGGAACCCCGGAAAAGCCCGACAATCCCGGGGATGAAAATGATCCGCATCAAGGAAGGCAAGGAGCGCTCGCTGCTGCGCCACCATCCCTGGCTCTTCGAGTCGGCCATCGCCAAGGGTGGCGGCGACCCCGGTGAGACGGTGCGCGTGGAATCTGCGCAGGGTGAATTCATGGCCTGGGCGGCCTTCAGCCCGCAGTCCAAGATTCGCGCGCGTGTCTGGAGCTTCGATGAAAAACAACGCATCGATGCGACTTTTCTCACAGGTCGGGTGGCCGCAGCCCTGCGCGCTCGTGCGCGTTTTGACATCCAGAGTGACGGACTGCGCCTGGTCCATGGCGAAGCCGATGGCCTGCCCGGGCTCATCGTGGACCGTTATGGCGATACGCTGGTGGCCCAGTTCCTGAGCGCCGGCGCAGAGCGCTGGAAGAATGTGCTGGCCGATGCCCTGCTGGTCGAGACGGGGCTTGCCCGGCTTTACGAGCGATCTGACGCCAGCGCGCGCGGGCTCGAAGGTCTGCCGGAGGTCACCGGCTGGCTGCGCGGCGAAGGACCGACTGAGCTGGTGCTGCGCGAGCACGACTGGCACCTGGGTCTGGATGTCGCGCAGGGGCACAAGACCGGCTTCTACCTCGATCAGCGTGACAGCCGCAAGCGTTTTGCCGACTATGCGCGGCGCCTGAAGTTCCAGCGCGTGCTCAACTGCTATTGCTACACGGGGGGATTCACCGTGGCGGCGCTGGCGGGTGGCGCGGCACACGTCACCTCGATCGACTCCTCGGGCCCGGCCATCGAGAAGGCGCGAACCAATGTCGCGCTCAATGGTTTTGACACGGCGCGCACCGAGTTCATGGACGCCGACGTCAATGCCAGTCTGCGCCGCTTTCTGGAGGAGGGACGTACTTTCGACGCCATCGTGCTGGACCCGCCGAAGTTCGCGCCCACGGTGGCGCACGCCGAGCGGGCTGCGCGCGCCTACAAGGACATCAACCGCCTGGGGCTCAAGCTGCTGGAGCCCGGGGGTGTGCTGTTCACCTATTCCTGCTCGGGCGGCATCAGCGCCGACCTCTTTCACAAGATCGTGGCCTCGGCCGGCACGGACGCCGGCGTGGACGGCTACATCCACGAGCGCATGGGCGGTGCCCCGGACCATCCCATGACGATCAATTTCCCCGAGGGTGAATACCTCAAGGGCCTGGTCGTGATGCGCAAGGGCTGAGGCAGGAATGGCCTTGTGCAGGTGGCCCCTTGAGGTTCTCGCTAAACTCCCCATCTACCCACTTCCCCCTGCCTGCCACCGGCGCATGACGCGCCTGGCAGTCATCCCATCTTCGAGATTGCATCCATGGCCTTGATTCCAGCAACCATCCTCACGGGTTTTCTAGGCTCCGGCAAGACCACCCTGCTCAAACGTGTGCTGCAGGAAGCGCACGGCCAGAAGATCGCGGTGATCGAGAACGAGTTCGGCGAGGAGAACATCGACACCGACATCCTCGTTTCGGAAACGAAGGAGCAGATCATCCAGATGAGCAACGGCTGCATCTGCTGCACCATCCGCGAAGACCTGCGCGCCACCCTGCAGTTGCTGGCCGCCAAGAAGCGCAAGGGCCTGCTGGATTTCGAGCGTGTCGTGATCGAGACCACCGGTCTGGCCGATCCCGGCCCGGTGACGCAGACCTTCTTCATGGACGATGAGATCGCCGAGAGCTTCCTGCTCGACTCCGTCATCACCCTGGTGGACGCCAAGCACGCCGCCCAGCAGCTCAACGACCGCCAGGAGGCGCGCCGCCAGGTGGGCTTTGCCGACCAGATATTCATCAGCAAGACCGACCTGGTCTCGGCCGAAGAGGTCGCCGCGCTGCAGCACCGCCTGAAACACATGAACCCGCGCGCGCCGCAGAAGGCCGTGCATTTCGGCGAGGTGGCGCTGAAGGAGGTGTTCGATCTGCGCGGCTTCAACCTGAACGCCAAGCTGGAGATCGACCCCGACTTCCTCAAGGAAGAGGACCACGGGCACGACCATGCGCACCACGACCATGACCACGAACATGGCGAACACTGCGACCACCCCTCGCACCAGCACGACGCTGCGCACGGCCATGGTCACCACCATCACCATGACGACGACGTGAAAAGTTTCGTCTTCCGTTCCGAACGTCCTTTCGACCCGGCCAAGCTCGAGGACTTTCTGGGTGCCATCATCAACATCTATGGCGCGCGCATGCTGCGCTACAAGGGCGTTCTGCACATGAAGGGCACCGACCGCAAGGTGATCTTCCAGGGGGTGCACGAACTCATGGGCAGCGACCTGGGCCCGGAATGGGCCGAGGGCGAGCAGCGCCTGAGCAAAATGGTCTTCATTGGCATCGACCTGCCCAAGGATGTCCTCCTGCAGGGCCTGGACCAGAGCCTGGCCTGACCCTGGCCCGTCTCAGCGGGGGGCGTCAGGCCGGTTGGGTCCGGTGGCCGGGGCTGTCTCGGTTTTGCAACCCCTATGGCGCTCGTGTGCAGGTATGTACACTCGCGCCCCATAAATTTTGGTCTGGAGCGGCCCTCGAGTCCCCAATGCGGGTATAACAGCAGGCCAGAAGAAATCTAGCGCAGGCCCAGCTTGCGAGGAGACAAGAAGTGAAAGCCCAACCAGGAAAGGTGTCCGTGTCTTCCAAAGCCAAATCTGCTGCAGGCAAGGCCAAACCGGCCGCCAAGAAAGCTGTTGCCAAACCGGCTGCCAAGGCCAAACCGGCCGTGAAGAAGCCTGCCAAACCTGGAGCGGCCAAGAAAGCCGTAGCCAAGCCGCTCGCCAAGAAGGCGGCTGCCGCCAAGCCGGTGGCCAAGAAAGCTGTTGCCAAACCGGTCGCCAAGAAGGCACCTGCCCCAAAGACCAAGGTGGCCGCCAAGCCGGCGGCCAAAAAAGCTGTCGCCAAGGCGCCAGCCAAGACGGTCGCCAAGCCCGTTGTTGTCAAACCGCTGGCCAAGGCGCCCGCGCCGATGCCGGTGAAGGCGCCCGTGCCCGAAGCCCCGGCCCGCACGGCCAAGGCCTCGGCCCGTCTGGCGCAGCTGACCGTTCCCTCCATGGCCCAGACGACGGCTTCCACCGCCGTCAAGGCCAGTTACACCCCGACCATGTCCCAGACCCTGATTGCTCCCCCCCTGCCTTCCTCCGTCAAAAAAGACCCCAAGCTCGCCAACAACTGGAAAACCAAGCCGGCCGACCAGCTCAGCGACGAAGAGCTGATGGCCATGCCCGACAGCGAGTACATGAACGACAAGCAGCTGGCCGCCTTCCGTGTGCGTCTGCAGCAGCTCAAGCAGGACATCCTGAACAACGCCGGTGAGACCACCGAGCACCTGCGCGAGGACACCGTCATCGTGCCGGACCCGGCCGACCGCGCCACCATCGAGGAAGAGCATGCGCTGGAACTGCGTACGCGCGACCGCGAACGCAAGCTGCTCAAGAAGATCGAGCAGTCGATCGGTCGCATCGACGCCAGCGACTACGGCTACTGCGACGAGACCGGCGAACCCATCGGTGTGGGCCGCCTGCTGGCCCGCCCCACGGCCACGCTCTCGCTGGAGGCCCAGCAGCGCCGCGAACTCAAGCAAAAGATGTTCGGGGATTGATCCAGGACACACCTTTTCTCTGACGCGCACTTCATAATCCTGACATGGCTGAAGACGAAAACCGTTCCGGCTTGTTGTCCAAGGTGGCCAAGTTCGTGCGCAATCCGACCAAGGATTGGTCCGAGCTCGACCAGAAGGAGCCGGAGGCGGAAGGTGGTTACAGCAAGGAGGCGCTCAAGGAGATGATCGAGCGCAAGCGGCAGAACGACTTCGTCCGCAAGCGCGAGTTCGACCACCTGCGCAAGCTGCGCCGCCGCGAGCCGCTGGGACCGGCCGACCAGGCCGGCCGGCCCTCCTTCTTCCAGAGCAGCCTGACTTCCAACCACGATGACCGCGCGGAGACGCTGAAGAAGATCGACGAGATCGAGGCGCAGATGTCGCGCCAGTGGTGGAAGGGCAAGGAGGCCGGCTCCCGTGCCGGGGCCTTCCCCGTTTCGCCCGCCCAGGGTGCGCGCCCCGACGCCGGCCCGACCGAGCCGCCTAGCTCTGCGCCCGTGTCGAACCAGGACGAGGACAGCCGCTTCGAGGCGACCGAAGCCTCGGCGCTGCGCCCCGACAGTTCCCAGTGGGCCGATGCGCCCCGGGGCGGGGGCTACCCCCCCACCCAGCTGGCCGAGAACGCGCCGACCGTGCCCGCGCCCATGGGCTTGCGCGATGCGCCGGCGCCTGTCGGGCGCGCCGCCTCCGTCCGCGCGCAGCCTCAGCAGCAGCCCGCGGCTGCGCGTGGTGGTGCCCCCATGGGGGCCGGCTTCTCGACCCAGCGCCTGTATGCCGCAGTACCGTCCGACAACCTGACCGACCCCGACCTGGAGGACGCCGCCATCCGCTTTGCCAATGGCGACGATTCCGGCGCCGAAGAGAGCCTGCTGTCGGCGTTGCAGGGCGACGGCCTGCGCCCCGACCTGGCCGAGACCTGGATGTCGGCGCTGTTCGACCTCTACCGAGCCACCGGCCAGCAGGCACGTTTTGACAGCGTGGCCATCGAATTTGCCAACCGTTTCGGCCGATCCGCCCCGGCCTGGTTTTCCACGCCCGAGCTGTTGAGTCGCTCCAAGGCCAGTGCGACGCCGACGGCCCGGGCCCAGGCTTCGGCGGCCAGTCCGGCAGACTGGAGCAGCCCGGCCCAGCTGAGCGCTGCCTCGCTGGAGGAATTGCATGCGCTGATGCGCGTGCCCGGTACCCTTGTGCTGGATTGGCAGGGCCTGACCGTCATCGGTCTGGATGCCGTGTCGGTGCTAGCCCGGCTGGTCGCGCAGTGGTGCGTCACCCCGGCTGCATTGGTCTTTCGCGGCCAAGCCAGCCTGGAGCGCGCCCTGCTGGCGCTTACGCCTTCGGGCGATCGGACCGTGGACACCCTGTGCTGGCAGCTGCGCATGGATGCCCTGCGCATCATGCGCCTGCAGGATGCCTTCGAACTGGTGGCGCTGGACTATTGCGTCACCTACGAGGTGTCGCCCCCGTCCTGGCAGGAGCCGCGCTGCAGCTGCGAGCTGCAGGGGGCGATGGATGCCGCTGCCGCCGAAGCCGAGGACATCCGCTCGCGTTGGGACGCCCCGAATTCGACCTGGGACGAGCCTTTGCAGCATCTGACCGTGCCGATAGGGCTGGAAGACGAGCCGCCCGCGGTGGTCGAGCTGTACGGCGAGATCCTGGGCGATGCGGCCGAAGTGCTGGCCAGGCTGGAGGCAGGCATGGAAGGCGCCACCCGCATGGTGGTGTCCTGCGCCCGCCTGATCCGGGTCGATTTCTCGGCCGCCGGCAGCATCCTGAACTGGGTGGCCGAGCAGCAGGGCCGGGGCTGCCAGGTGCAGTTCCGCGATGTCAACCGCATCGTCGCGGCCTTCTTCAACGTGATCGGCATCTCCGAGCACGCCCGGGTGGTGCCACGCGCCGCCTGAGGGGCCAACCCGGCCGGGCGTTGGCCTCGCCGTCCTCAATGTTCATGGGCGTACGCGCTCAGTGCCTGTATGTCCACCCTGTCGAGCTGTGAAGGGGCGATATGGCGTTCGGCAAACTCGAGCCAGATGCCCTGGTGCAGGAAGATGTCGAACATGTCCCGGCAGAGGTGGCCTTCGCGCGCCATGCGGGCCATGATGCCCAGGGACTCGCTCAGTGTCTTGGCCTGCTTGTAGGGCCGGTCGGGCGCAGTCAGGGCTTCGAAGACATCGGCAATCGCGATGATGCGGTCTTCCACCGTGAGCTGGTCGGCTCGCAGGCGGCGTGGATAACCCTGGCCATTGAGTTTCTCGTGGTGCGTGGCAGCGATGTCGGGCACGCGGGCGAGATGGCGTGGCCAGGGCAGGCGGCGCAGCATGATCAGGGTCTGCACGATGTGGTCGTTGATGCGGAAACGGTCCTCGGCTGTCAGTGTGCCGCTGCGTACCGAGAGGTTGTGCAGTTCGCCCAGGTTTCGTTCGCTGGTCGGCAACTTCATGTCGAAACCCCACACATTGGCAGGATTGTCACGTTCCACCGGGGGCCGGCGTGTCCCCCAGGGCACGACATGTTCGGGGCGGTCGGCCAGCAGCGGCTCGGTGACCGGCAGCGGCGGCGGGGCCTGAGTGCCCGCACGCCGGAGCTCCTCGATGGACAGGCCCAGGCGGTCATCGAAGTGGCGCTGCCAGGTGTGAGCGGCGATGCGCTGCAGGCGTATGAGCGCGTCGTTGTCGGTGGATTCACTGCCGACGTTGCATAGCGCGACGAAGGCGAAATCGTCCTGCAGTTGCTGCTGCCGTTGTTGCAGCGTGTGGCGCAGGGTGGCCGCATCTCCGCGGCCTTCGGCCAGGGCCTGCCAGTAGTCGACGAGGGCATCGCGATGCAGCACCTCGAAACGGGTGCGGA
>JBEIPS010000067.1:0-11465 GCA_040376915.1 Hylemonella sp. | reverse complement strand
GGCCGGTCACAAGGTCACGCTGTTCGAGAAAAGCCGGGGCGCCGGCGGCCGCATGGCCACACGCGAGACCGAATTCGGCGGCTTCGACCATGGCACCCAGTACTTCACCGTGCGCAACCCGCTGTTCGCCCGCGCGCTGGAGACCGTGCCCGGCCTGTGCCGGCCCTGGAGCGCCAATGCCGTGCGTGTGCTCGACCCGCTGGGCCGCGTGGTCGCAGCCCCGCTGCCCACGCGCGAACAGCACTGGGTGGCCACCCCCGGCATGAACGCGCTGGTACGCCGCTGGGCCCAGCCCCTGCTGGACGCCGGCGCCGTGGAGCTGCAGACCCGCGTGGCCAAGATCGAAAGGGATGCGCTCGACGCGCGCCGCTGGCAGCTGCACACCGAGGGCCTGGACGACAGCCGCCATGTGCACTCCGGTTTTGACGGTGTGCTGCTGGCCATGCCCAGCGTGCAGGCCCACGAGCTGCTGCGGCATTCGAAGCAGGCACCGGGCCTGGCCGAGCGCATCGCCGAAGTCCGGGTCGCCCCCTGCTGGACGCTGATGGTGGCTTTTCCGCAGGCCATGCAGCCCGGCATGTCCGCACTCGGCCCCCAGTGGAACGCGGCGCGCAGCACCCACCACCGCATCGCCTGGCTGGCGCGTGAATCGAGCAAGCCGCAGCGCGGACCGGTCGAACGCTGGACCGTGCAGGCCAGTCCGGCCTGGTCGCAGGAACACCTCAACGACGATGCCGACCGCGTGCAGTCCAAGCTGCTCAAGGCCTTTTCCGAAGTCACCGGCATCCGCGCCGAACCCAGCTACGCCACCGTGCACCGCTGGCACTACGCACAGACCATCACACCGCTGGACAAAAGCCATCTGTGGGAGCCGGCCTCGCGCATCGGTGTCTGCGGCGACTGGTGCCTGGGTCACCGTGTTGAAGACGCTTTCATTTCGGGTCTGGAGCTCGCACTGAAAGTGGCATGAGGACATGAGCACCGCCGGGCCGCCCCAAGGTGCGAAGGCCCCCTTGGGGGGCAGCGCAGCACACGCAGTGGCAAGCGTGGGGGCCACATACATCGGTCGCTTTGCCCCGTCACCCACCGGCCCCCTGCACGCCGGTTCGCTGGTGGCGGCGCTGGCCAGCTGGCTTGATGCGCGTGCCCATGGCGGGCGCTGGCTGGTACGGATCGAAGACGTCGACGTGCCACGCTGCGTGCCCGGCGCCGACCGCACCATCCTGCGGCAGCTGGCCGATTGCGGCCTGCATCCGGATGAGCCCCCGGTCTACCAGTCGCAGCGCAGCGCGCAGTACCAGGGCGCACTCGATGACCTGGTGGCGCGCGGCCTGGCCTATCCCTGCGCCTGCTCTCGCCGCGACATCGAAGCCGAGCAGCAGCGCCTGGGGCGCGTGAAATCGCGCCATGGCGAACTGATCTACCCCGGCACCTGCCGACACGGCCTGCAGGGCCGACCAGCGCGTGCCTGGCGCCTGCAGGTGGAGGCCAGCATCGTGCCCTGGACCGACCGGCGCCTGGGCCCGCAGACGCAGGACGTGGAGACCGAGGTCGGCGACTTCGTGCTCAAACGCGCCGACGGTTGGTTTGCCTACCAGCTGGCCGTGGTGGTGGACGATGGCATCCAGGGCATCACACACATCGTGCGCGGCGAAGACCTGGCCGACAACACGGCGCGCCAGATCCTGCTGCAGTTTGCACTCGGCCTGCCCACACCGAGCTACCTGCACACACCGCTGGTGCTGGGCGCCAACGGAGAAAAACTCAGCAAGCAGAACGGTGCCCTGGCGCTGGACACGTCAGCCCCGCTGGCCGCGCTGCGGGCCGCCGCCAGCGTACTGGGTTTGCATGCCGAGGCCCACACGCTGAGCGACTGGCTGGGTGAGACCACGGCCCAATGGGCACTTCGCTACCCGGTGCACGCAGAAATCTAGCTGCGCGTTCGGGACTCGCTACCCGTCGTGGCAGCGGCGTGGCGCACCCGTGCAAGAAACTCTTCCACATGCTGGACCAGTAGTTCAGCGACAAGGCGGGCCACGCGCGGCAAAGCGCGGCTGGCGCTGATCGCGACACCTACGGTCTGCGGTTGGACGTTGCGATCTTCAAGTGGAATAAAGCGCAACGAACCCTGCAGAATTTCCGGCCCGGCATCCAGTTCCGAGGTCAGGGCTACGTGGCTGCCGCTGACGACCAGACTCTTGACGAGTTGCAGCGAGTTGGTCACCAGTGGTGGACGCGCCTCCTGCATCAGCCAGTTGTGCCGCTGCTCCAGATACCGGCGGATGGCAAGCGCACGGCTCTGGGCCGCCAGAGGCCACGCCGCGACCTCCTTGAGAGTGACATGTTCGCGCGCGGCCAGAGGGTGGCCGGCGGCCACCACGCAGCCCAAGGGCAGGCCCGTGGTCCAGATCAGGTGAAGATCGCGCTGGGGCTTCAGGTTGAAGGCAATGGCGACATCGACCGCACCTTCGGTCAGTCGGGTAACCGCCTCGTCCGTGCTCACCACATCGATCTCCAACATGATTCCCGGGTGATCGCGCGACACGATCTGGATGAATTCAGGCAACAGGCAATTGGCATGGCTGTCCATGGCTGCCAGCTTGATCTGGCCGTGTGAGACGCCCTGCAACTGCTTGATATCGGACAGTGCGCGATTGAGGTCGGCCGTCCACCGTTGGTGGAGCGCCAGCAGCAATTCCCCGGCGGCTGTCAGGCGCATGCCGCGCGGCAGGCGCTCAAACAGAGGTATTCCGAGGCTTTCCTCCAGCAGCAGGATCTGGCGGTCGATGGCCGAGGCAGATATCGAGACGGCCCGCGCTGCGGCCTGCACGGAGCCCAGTTGGGCTACTGCCGACAGATAACGCAGCACCTTGGGATGGAGCGTGGCAATCATTTCATCATTCTAAAACTTAGCATGCAACATCAATAATTATGCAATGGACAGCAATGGACAAAGCCTGCACACTGGGATTCAACATGACCCCCTCGAGCAGCCAGCCACTGACCTTGAAAGCCATCCAGCAACTGGATCAGGCCCGGTTTATCGCGCATCTGGGCGGGGTGGTCGAACATTCCCCCTGGGTGATCGAGCAGGCGTGGCACAAGCGACCTTTCGTTTCATTTGCAGAGCTGTTCGACGCCCTGTCCGCCGCCATTCACGCCGCCACGCACCTGGACAAAATCGCCCTGCTGCAGGTCCACCCGGCACTGGCGGGGCGTGAAGCCGTGGCGGGTGAGATGACCCCTGAATCGACAGCCGAACAGGGTCGCCTGGGCCTGCTGGCGCTCCAGCCTGCGGACTTCGCCCGCCTGACCGATCTCAATCGACGCTACCAGGACCGGTTCGGGTTTCCGTTCGTGGTCGCACTGCGCCTGCACTCATCGCTGGCCTCGGTGTTCAGGGCACTGGAAACGCGCTTGACGCACGCCCCCTCCACCGAACTGCCCATTGCCCTGCAGCAAGTCTGCGAGGTCATGCGGGGCCGCCTGTCCCGCGCCGTCATTGACGACGCACAAGCAAGCCCCCCCGTCCAGTCCCATCTTGTTTAACTTTCGTAAGGAACCCGTGATGATGAACGCAATGATTTCCAAGCGCCTGATCGTCCTCGCTGCCACTGCTGCGGCGCTGCTGCCCTGGACGGCAGCTCACGCCCAGGCCCAGAACTGGCCGCAAAAACCCATCCGTCTCGTGGTGACGTTTGCACCCGGCGGCTCGTCGGATATCGTGGCCCGGCTGATCCAGCCCGGCTTGCAGGAGAAGCTGGGGCAGCCGGTGATCGTCGACAACAAACCCGGCGCTGGAGGCACCATCGGCGGCAACGATGTCGCCAAGGCACCAGCCGATGGCTACACATTCATGCTTTCCAACACGGCACCGATCAGCATTTCGCCTTTCATGCTGGCAAAGCCAACTTATGACCCGGTCAAGAACTTCACCCATGTGGCCTACATTGGTTCGGTGCCCAATGTCTTTGTGGTCCACCCGTCGGTGCCGGCGAAGACCATGGCCGAGCTGGTGCAATGGATCAGGGCACAGACCAAGCCGGTCAACTACGGTTCGGGCGGCGTGGGCTCGATCGGCCACATCGTGGGCGAACTGTTCAAGAAAGAGTACAACCTGAAAATGGAGCACGTGCCCTACAAGGGCTCGTCCCCCATGCACAACGACCTGTTGGGCGGCAACCTGAATTTCGCCATAGACACTTTGACCCAGAATGTTCCCTTCATGAAGGACGGCAAGCTCATCGGCATCGCCGTCACCTCCCGCACGCGCATGGCGCTGACCCCCAACCTGGCGACCGTCGTTGAGGCCGGATTTCCGACCATGGTGGCCGACAACTTCCTTGGCCTGTCCGCGCCAGAAGGCATCCCCAAGGAAGTCATCGAGAAGATGCACAAGGCGCTGAGCGAAGTGCTGGCACGACCAGAACTCGTCAAGCGACTCGACGATCTGGGCGTTGCCACTAGCCGCATGAGCCAGCCCGAGTTTTCCGCCTTTGTGGCCAAGCAGGTGTCCGATTGGGGCCCTGCCGTCAAGGCCTCTGGCGCAACGCTGAACTGAGCACTATGGCCGGCGGCATCTCCATCCACTGTGTTGACGTGGCCAATGGCCGCGTAGCGGCCGGACTGCATGTGAGCCTGCGGCGACTGGGAGATGCCGCCGTGCTGGCCGAAGGTCGCATAGGCAGTAACGGCCTGCTGGAGCACCCGGCGTTGATGAGCGAGGCCATCACCTCTGGCGGGTACGAAGTGATTTTTGCCGTTGGCGACTTCTATCGCAGCCTTGGCGGCGGCGTGCCGCAGCCCGCCTTTCTGGAAATGGTTCCATACCAGTTCCATATTGCCGACTCCCGCCAGCACTATCACCTGCCCTTCAAGTTCACGGCGTGGGGGTTCTCGCTGTTCCGGGGCGGGGCATGAACTCGCGGCGGTGACTGGGTAGCCGACGCACCGGCGCTGTGGGCTGACCGCCGGCGGCTGGCCGCTAAAATCGGTCCGTGACCGACACCCCCAAGCCCCCCGAACAGGACGCTGCAGCGTCCACCCTGCCCAAGGACCGGCGCCGCCTGCCGCCCCCCGGCGTCGATTTCCCCAAGACCATCAAGAGCTTCGTCAAGCGCGCCGGCCGCACCACGACCGGCCAGGCCAAGGCCTTCGAGCTTTACGGCCCGCGTTTTGTACTGCCCTACAGCGCTGCGCCGCTGGACCGCGTGGCCGTCTTCGGCGCCGAGGCGGCGAACCGCCCGCTGATCCTGGAGATCGGTTTCGGCATGGGGGATGCCACGGCCGCCATCGCGGACCTGATGCGAGACAAAAACTTCCTGGGCTGCGAGGTGCACGAACCCGGCGTAGGCGCCCTGCTCAAGCACATCGGCGAACGCGAACTCGGCAACATCCGCATCCTGCAGCACGACGCCGTCGAGGTGCTGGACCACATGCTGCCCGAGCAGAGCCTGGACGGCGTGCACGTCTTCTTTCCCGACCCCTGGCACAAGACCAAGCACCACAAGCGCCGCCTGCTGCAGGCCCCGCTCGTGGCCAAGCTGGCGTCGCGCCTGAAACCCGGTGGCTATCTGCACTGTGCGACCGACTGGGAACCCTATGCCCAGCAGATGCTGGAAGTGCTGGGCGCCGAGCCCTTGCTGAAGAACACGGCAGCGGGCTACGCACCCAAACCAGACTACCGCCCGCTGACCAAGTTCGAGAAACGCGGCCTGCGCCTGGGCCACGGTGTCTGGGACCTGGTCTTTGTCCGGACCTGAACCGTCCCCGGCCATGAGCCGCCCACCACACCGTCACAAGCCGCCCATGGTCGAGGGGGTGAGCGCCAGTTGCGTGGCCCTGCCCCATGGGCCCTGGCTGCGGCTGATCGATTTTCTCGAGCAACGCCTGCCAGCCATCACGTTCGAGCAGTGGAAGCAACGCATGTCTACCGGGCGGGTGCTCGACGAATCCGGCGCACCCCTGTCGCCGCACGCGTCCTTTGCCGCAGGCACACGCGTGTATTACTACCGTGAACTCGAAGCGGAGCCCGCCATCCCCTTCGACGAAGAAGTGCTCTACCAGGACACGCACCTGCTGGTGGCCGACAAACCGCACTTCCTGCCCGTCACCCCCACCGGCCGTTATGTGCAGGAGACTTTGCTGGTGCGCCTCAAGCGCCGCACGGGCATCGAGAGCCTGAGCCCCATCCACCGCATCGACCGCGAGACCGCCGGCCTCGTCGTGTTCAGCCTGCGCGCGCAGGACCGCGGCGCCTACCAGGCCCTGTTCCGCGAGCAGACCGTGGCCAAGGAGTACGAGGCCATCGCCCCGCTGCGACCCGACCTGCCCCTGCCCGCCCTGTACCGCAGCCGCATCGAGCCCGACGAACAGTTCTTCCACCAGCGCGAGGTGCCGGGCACGCCCAACAGCGAGACCCAGATCGAACTGCTGGAGACCCGCGGCGCACTGGCGCGTTATCGCCTGTGCCCGCGCAGCGGCAAGACCCACCAGCTGCGCGTGCACATGAACGCCCTGGGCCGCCCTCTCGTGGGTGACCTCTTCTACCCCGAGGTTGTCCACGGCCCCGGCCACGTTGAGGAGGACTGGAGCCGCCCGCTGCAACTGCTGGCGCGCGCCCTGGAGTTCACCGACCCCGTCACCGGCGCGTTGCGCCGCTTCGAGAGCCGGCGCCAGCTGACCTGGCCATGAGCGCGGGCGATACCTCTTGAAACAACACCGTCGCAACCGCCCTGCGATACTGCACAACAACTCTGTCACTGAACACCATGAAGAAACTCCTCCCCCTGCTCGCCCTTGCCGCCGCACTGACCCAGCCCGCCCTGGCCGGTGACCTCTCCGGGCTCGGCGCCCTCAGCCAGTCGGAGTTCCGCACCCTCTCGGAAGATTTCGGCGCCGCCTTCAGCTACAAGCCCGTCGCGCCCAGCGAAGCCCAGGGGCTCACCGGCTTCGACCTCGGCGTGGAACTCACCGGTACCGACATGAGCCGCAGCACCGGCGCCCTGAGCAAGGCCGGCGGCAGCGACGGCACCCTGAACCTGCTGCTCGTCCCCAAGCTGCATCTGCACAAGGGCCTGACCGGCCGCATGGACGTGGGCGCCTTCATCGGCAGCGTCCCGGCCATCAACGCCAATCTCTATGGTGCCGAGTTGCGCTACGCCCTGCTCCAGGGCGGCGTGGCCACGCCGGCCATCGGCGTGCGCGGTGCCTTCACGCAGCTCAGCGGCCCCAGCCAGCTCACGTTCAACACGCGCAGCCTCGACATTTCCATCTCCAAGGGTTTTGCCCTGCTCACGCCCTACGTCGGCGTGGGCCAGGTCTGGGTCAACAGCTCGCCCAACGCCGGCAGCCTGGCCGGGGAAAGCTTCAACCAGGGCAAGGTCTTCGCCGGTGCCAGCATGGGCCTGGGCCTGCTCAAGCTGACCTTCGAGGGCGACAGGACCGGGGACACCACCTCCTGGGGCGTGAAGCTGGGCCTGCGCTGGTAGTCGGCCAGGAACCGGTTCGCGGCCCCGCTCATGGGGCCATCAGTTTTTCTGATCGCCCACTACGTAAAAACCTGGGGCCACGGTTCGACCCTCCTTCCTATACTGCTGGATTGCATCTTCCCGTCCGAGGCGGGCGCCGTATTCCCAAGGAGATTCCATGAAACTCAAAACCCTGGCCCTGGCCCTGGCTGCCATCTCGATCACGGTCCCTGCCACGGCCCAGAGCAACTGGCCCGCCAAGCCCATCACCATGGTCGTGGGTTTTGCCGCCGGCGGCGCGACCGATGCGGTGGCGCGCATCATCGCCAAGCATCTGGGCGAAGAGCTCAAGGGCAGCGTGGTCGTTGACAACAAGGCCGGTGCCGGCGGCAACATCGCCACCGACTACGTGGCCCGCGCTGAAGGTGACGGACACACCATCCTGCTGGGCAGCGTGGGTTCGCTCACCGTGGCGCCTCACATGCAGGCCAGGTTGCCCTACAAGCCGCTGCAGGACTTCGCCCCGATCACCATGGCCGTGGTCTTCTCCAACGTGCTGGTGGTCAAGCCCGACCTGCCGGTCAGGAACCTGGCCGATCTCATCAAGATGGCCAAGGCCAAACCAGGCACCGTCACCTATGCTTCGTCCGGCGTCGGTGGCGCCGGCCACCTTGCGGGCGAACTGCTGGAGCAGAGCGCCGATGTCGACATGACGCATGTGGCCTACAAGGGTGGCGGGCCGGCCATGCTCGGCATGCTCGGTGGCGAGGTCGATTCGTTCTTTGGCACCCCGCCTTCGGTCGGGCCCCATGTCAAGACGGGCAAGGTACGCGCCATTGCCACCACGGGTGCCAAACGCGACCCGCTGATGCCGGACGTGCCGACGGTGGCCGAGCAGGGTTATCCGGGCTTCGACACGCTGAACTGGTACGCTTTTGTGGCACCGGTCAAGACCCCCAAGCCCATCGTCGACAGGCTCAATCAGGTCCTCGTCAAGATCCTCAAGGATCCGGAAGTCGTGAAGGAACTGGAGCTCAAGGGCCTGTCACCCAGTCCCAGCACCCCCGCCGAACTGGCCGCCTATATGCAGCGCGAATACAACACCTGGGCAGTGGTGGTGAAGAAGGCCGGCATCAAGCCCGAGTGATACGGCAGGGCGCTCCGGCCGCCTGTCAGCCGGCCGGCAGCGCCTTGACTTCACGCCGCATGGTCACGGCGTCCATCTGCGAGAGCGTCAACTCCCCGCGCCGCAGGCGGAACAGGCGCATGGAGTTGCTCACCTCCTCCACCTGACCCTGCAGGGACTTGGCCGCCGCCGCCAGCTCCTCGACCATGGCGGCGTTCTGCTGCGTGATGCCGTCCATCTGGGTGATCGCCTCGTTGATCTGGGATATCCCGGTCTGCTGCTCGCTGGCCGCCGTGCTGACCTCCTCGAGCACGGTGCTGACCGCGCCCACCGCCTTCAGCGCCTCATGCATGCGCTCCAGCGCCTGCCCGGTCTGCTGCCCGCCGGCCTGCACACGCTCGCTGGACTCGTTGATGAGCTGGCGGATCTCGCGCGCGGCCGTTGCCGTGCGCTGGGCCAGCAGGCGCACCTCGGCCGCCACCACCGCGAAGCCGCGGCCCGCGTCGCCTGCACGCGCCGCCTCCACCGCCGCATTCAGCGCCAGGATATTGGTCTGGAAGGCCACCCCCTCGATCAGGTGGATGATCTCGGCGATCTTCTTGGAAGACTCCGAAATCTCGTTCATGGTGTGTGAGACCTCGTTCACCGCCGTGTTGCTGCGCTGGGTCACGGCGGAGGTTTCCGAGGCCAGGCTGGCCCCGCGGCGTGCCGACGCGGCGCTCTGCTGCACCGTGCCGTTGATCTGCTCCATCGAAGCCGCGGTCTGCTCCAGGCTGCTGGCCTGGGACTCGGTGCGGGCCGACATGTCGTTGTTGCCCGCGGCAATCTCGGCCACCACCGTGCGCACGCTGTCCACCTCCTGCCGCACATCGCTGACCACCGTGCGCAGGTTGACCGACATCTGCATCAGCCCCTGCTGCAGGCGCCCGATGATGCCGGAGCGCCCGGTCTCCACCTGCAGGGACATGTCGCCGGAGGCCAGGCGATTGGCATCGCGCAGCAGCGCGTCCAGCGGGTGGATGGTGAGGCGCCAGACCCCCCCAGGCCGCCCCCGCCGTGGCCAGCACCGCCACCGCGATGGAGGCCAGCATGGGCATGCCCATGGCCACGGTCAGCAGGACCAGCACCATCGCCAGGGCCTGCAAGGCAGCCACACTGCCGGCGGTTCCGGGGCGCAGGCTGCGCTGCAGGGCGCCGAAGGCATCGCGGCGCACCACCTGCCCGTGCTGCAGGCACAGCACCAGCCGGCCGGCCTGCGCCTGCTCCCGCATGACGGCGTACAGCGCGTCGGCCGCCGCCACGGACTGCGCGTCCGGCGCGGTACGCACCGAAAGAAAACCGGTGATGGTGTCGCCGTCGAACATGGGCGTGGCATTGGCGCGCACCCAGTAGTGGTCACCGTTCTTGCGCCGGTTCTTGACCAGGCCGGTCCAGGGCAGGCCGGCCTGGATGGTGTCCCACAGATCGCGGAAGGCCTCCTCGGGCATGTCCGGGTGCCGCACAAGGTTGTGCGGCTGGCCCAGCAGTTCGTCGCGGGAATAACCGCTGACCTCGATGAAGGCCGAATTGCAGTAAGTGATGCGCCCCTTGGTGTCGGTGACGGAGACCAGGGTCTGGTCGACCGGCATCACATAGACCTGCTGGGTCACGGGCTGGTTGTTACGCATGCTGTCGCCCTTCTTTTTAAAGTTTGCGTCTACCTCCAGGACCGACAGCGACGCAGCCAGACCATACCCCACGACCCGGTTTTCGCGAAGTCCATGCTCGGCCCATGCCCTTTCGCTTCCGCCCAGGTCTGGCGCAGCAAGACCGGCACCAGCGGAAGGGATGCGTCCGGGCGAAGCGGGCAAGCCGTGTCGCCGTCAGGTCTGCGGTACACAATACGGGGAAATCTGACCCCCGCACACGCCCATGGACCTCCAGCGCCTGCTCGCATCGCCCGAAGCCCTGCCCAGCATCCCCCGGGTCATCGCCCTCGTGCTCAACGAACTCGAACAGGAAGTGCCGGACCTGATGCGGGTCAGCACCCTGCTGGCCGAAGAACCCGTCATGACGGCGCGCCTGCTGCAGGTGGCCAACTCGGCGCGCTACCAGCTGAGCCAGCGCATCGGCACCGTGAGCCAGGCCCTGGCCCTGCTGGGCCTGACCGAAGTGCGCGAGATGCTGATGCTGGCCGCCGTGGCCAGCGCGTTTCGCCGCGTGGGTGAGGTCGACATGCGCCAGTTCTGGCGCTACAGCCTCAACACGGCGCGGCTCATGCGGCAGCTGGCCCGCAGCCGCGCCAGCCTGCTGCGCAACTCCACCGCGTCCCCTCATACCGTGGGCCTGCTCCATGCCCTGGGCGAGCTGGTGATGCAGCGCGGCATGTCGCAGGAGATGGCGGCCCTGGACCGGCAATGCAGCATCTTCTCGCCGGGGCGGGCGCAGGCCGAACGGGCCCGCCTGGGTTATTCCTACGCCCAGGTGGGCGCCGGTTTCGCCCGTTCCTGGCAGCTGCCGCAGGAACTCACCGAGGTGATCGAACAACACGACGCCCCTTTCGCGCGGGGCAGTCACGCGCCGCTGGCGGCCATGCTGCACATGGCGGCCTGGCGCTGCCGCGCCCGCGAGATGGGCTACGCCGAGGACACGCTGGACAAGACCTACCCGGAGATCGCCGCGCTGGCCCTGCGCCTGGAACTGCAGGAGGTGCTGGCGCACGACCCGGTGGAATGGGCCAGCGAAACCGATGTCGAGGCCATGACGGCCTGAACAGCGCGGCCTTCCGGTGCTAAGCTGGACGGCTTGAAAACTGCGGAGCTTCCCATGTCCAGCCCTGTCCTGGTCGCCGGTGTCGGCATGATCCCCTTTGCCAAGCCCGGCGCCAACCG
>JBEIPS010000084.1:0-9460 GCA_040376915.1 Hylemonella sp. | reverse complement strand
GTCAGCATGACCTGGCGGCCGTGGTACGCCATGTTGAGTTGCATGCCACGCTTCTGGTTGGCCAGGGTCATGACCGCACCCACATATTCCTGTGGCATGTACAGGTGCACGGTCACGATGGGCTCGCGGATCTCCTGGATCTGGCTCTGATCCGGCATCTTGGAAGGGTTCTCGACCATGATGACCTCACCATCACCCCGGAGCACCTGGTAGACCACGCTGGGCGCGGTGGTGATCAGGTCCTGGTCGAACTCACGCTCCAGCCGCTCCTGCACGATTTCCATGTGCAGCAGCCCCAGAAAGCCGCAGCGGAAGCCGAACCCCAGGGCCTGTGACACCTCGGGCTCGAAATGCAGGGAAGCATCATTGAGCTTGAGCTTCTCCAGGCTGTCGCGCAGGGCTTCGTACTGGTTGGCTTCGGTCGGGTACAGGCCGGCGAACACCTGAGGCTGGATCTCCTTGAAGCCGGGCAAAGCCTCGGTGGCCGGCCCTGCGTTGTTGGGCAGCTTCTTTTCCAGCGTCACGGTATCGCCCACCTTGGCGGCCTGCAACTCGCGGATACCGGCAATGATGTAACCCACCTCGCCGGCCCGCAGCGACTCGCGCGGCTGGTTGGCCGGAGTGAACACCCCCAGGCTACCAGCCTCATAGACGGCATTGGCGGCCATCAGCCTGATGCGCTCACCTTTGAGCAGGCGGCCGTCGACCACGCGCACCAGCATGACCACACCTACATAACTGTCGAACCAGCTGTCGACGATCATGGCGCGCAGCGGACCGTCCGGATCACCCTTGGGCGCTGGAATCCGGGCCACGATGGCTTCCAGGATGTCGTCCACCCCCATGCCGGTCTTGGCCGAACAGGGAATGGCGTTGTCGGCGTCGATGCCAATCACGTCCTCGATCTCGGACTTGGCATTCTCGGGATCGGCATTGGGCAGATCCATCTTGTTGAGGACCGGGACCACCTCCACGCCCAGGTCCAGGGCGGTGTAGCAGTTGGCCACCGTCTGCGCTTCCACGCCCTGGCTGGCATCCACCACCAGCAGCGCACCTTCGCAGGCTGACAAAGAACGGCTGACCTCATAAGAGAAGTCCACGTGGCCGGGTGTGTCGATCAGATTCAGGTTGTAGACCTGGCCGTCACGGGCCTTGTATTGCAGCGCAGCGGTCTGCGCCTTGATGGTTATCCCACGCTCTTTTTCGATATCCATGGAGTCGAGCACCTGCGCCTCCATCTCGCGATCTTCGAGCCCGCCGCAGCGCTGGATCAGCCGGTCTGCCAGCGTCGATTTGCCATGATCGATGTGCGCAATGATCGAAAAATTTCTGATGTGCTTCATCAAGGGAAACGCTTAAGTGGTTGAATTTAAAAAGGCGCGGGCAAGAAAAAAGGGCGCGTCGGGATGTGACGCGCCCTGAACCAACAATCTATGGCAACTGCGATAGTTGGAGCTTCATTGTAGGCAAAAAGGTCAGGCCGTACAGCGCCAAAAATCGCAAATTTCCGTCGTTGCGACGTCACAACAGGATTTTATTAACAGTTTATCAACAGATTCAAAGGCACAAGGCCTGAACAACTTGTGGGTGATCTGTGGATCCCTCTGTATAGAGGTCCAAAGATCCCGCATGGTGGATTTGGAGCCAGACTATATGCACCTAATGTGCGTCTTAGCCCCTTGCATTCTAACCAAATTGTCCTTTTTTGGCAATTAAGTCAGTAAACACAAACTTATACCTCGAGAGCATTCGCAGAAAAATTTTGCAAATATTTTTGCGGCCTGGGGCCAAAAAAAACCCCCAGCCCGAGTCGGGATGGAGGCCTAGCCCGCCGGATCTCAGCGCTGCGGCCGGATCACCGCATATTGCGCCCACTCCCCACGGCGGAACAGCACATGCACCGGTTTGCCCTTCTCCAGCTTGCCCAGCAGGGCTTCGAATTCGCGCACATTGCTCACCTCGACGTTGCCCAGCGCCATGATCACGTCGCCTTCGCGCAGGCCAGCACGGGCAGCGGCCTCGACAGCCGACTCGACCCGCACGCCTCCCTTGAGCTTGAGCTCCTTTTTCTGGGCCTCGCTCAGATCGGTCACGGTCAGCCCCAGTGCCGGTGCCGCACCGGAACGCGGCTTGTCTTCACGCTCCTTGCGCGCCACCGGTTTTTCGGCCTCGAATTCACCGATGGTCACCGACAGGTCCTTGCTGCTGCCACGACGGAACACCGTCAGGACACTGCGCGTGCCCGGCTTGAGGCTGCCCACCATGCGCGGCAGGTCCGTCGATTTGTCGATCGCCTTGCCGTCGACCCGGGTGATGATGTCACCAGCTTCCACACCAGCCTTCTCGGCCGGCGAACCGGTCTCCACCCCCCGCACCAGCGCGCCCTGGGGCTTGCCCAGGCCGATGGCCTCGGCCACCTCCTTGGTCACCTGGTCGATCTGCACGCCGATACGGCCACGCGTCACGCGCCCGCTGGCGCGCAGCTGCTCGCTCACGCGTATGGCCTCGTCGATCGGGATGGCAAAGGCGATGCCCATATAGCCCCCGGAACGCGAATAGATCTGGCTGTTGATACCCACCACCTCGCCACGCAGATTGATCAGCGGCCCGCCCGAATTGCCGGGGTTGATGGCTACATCGGTCTGGATCAGGGGCAGGTAATCGCCGGTGTCGCGCTGCTTGGCGCTGACGATGCCGGCGGTCACGGTGTTTTCCAGGCCGAAGGGTGAACCGATGGCCATGACCCATTCACCCACCTTGAGGCGGTTCACATCCCCCACCTTGATGGCTGGCAGCCCCGTAGCCTCGATCTTCACTACCGCCACATCGGTGCGCTTGTCGGCCCCCACGATCTTGGCCTTGAATTCGCGCTTGTCGGTCAGCGTAACGACCACTTCATCGGCGCCATCCACCACGTGTGCATTGGTCATGATGTAACCGTCGGCCGACAGGATGAAACCCGAGCCCACGCCACGCGGCTGCTCTTCGGGCTGGGGGCGACCCGAACGCGGTGTCTGGCGGGGCACGTTCGGCGGTACCGGCAAACCGAAACGACGGAAGAACTCCAGCATCTCCTCGTCCACGCCGCCATCTTCGGCCGCGCGCGCACTGGGCTTCTCCAGGGTCCGTATATTGACCACCGACGGACCGACCTGTTCGACCAGTTCGGTGAAATCCGGCAGGCCGCGCCCTTGAGCGGCAGCCGTGCCGCTCAGGGCGTAAACTGCCGCCGCCAGTAGCAGCCCCATCCCCAGTGTGATCAGCTTGCGCCTGGACTGGGCAGGCATCGGTAAGACCATCGCAGACATCTTGAACCTCATGTGATGAAACGATAAAAGAGAAGAAACGGGAGGAAAGCCACCACGCCTCATGGCACGCGCTCCAGCGCCTGGGCAAAGGCTTGCAGGGTCTGGGGCGGCACCTCACCCACCAGTGTCAGCCACCAGGCGGTGTTGCCACCGTGTACACGACGCACCAGGGCATGGGTGGCGCCCAGAGCCTGCTGCCCTTCCTGGCTATGCCGGCGGGGATCGTAGGTCTCGATAAAAAACGAGACCGAAGCCAGCCCATCGGAGAAGACCCATTGCACGGCCTCCCCGCCCGCAGCCGACGGGCGGCGGTAGCAGCTCATGGCACGGAAGCCAGGCACCTCCTGGGCCAAACGCCAGCCCTCGGCGCCCGGCGTGGTCTTCACCAAGGCAGGGGTTTCCACCTTGTAGCCCTCTGTATTGCCCATCATGCGGTTGAGCTTGTCCATGCTGACCGGCGCATCCAGTTGCAGTTCGGAAAACGCCACCTGCTCCAGCACCCGGCCCAGGGCATCCAGGGTCTGCAGTTTGACCACCAGGCCGGTGCGCTTTTCGCTCCAGATGCGGTAGCCGAAACGCAGGTTGTCCCTGGGCTGCAACTGGACGATGTCGGCCTCGAAGCCGGCCACACGCTCGCTGCCTTGCGGGCTGGCGCTGTAAAACTGCTCGATCGCCGCATCCACGGACTTGAGCAGATGCGGAAACAGGCCCAGCGCTTCGCGCTTTTCCGATACGACCACGCGACTTTGCGGCGAGAAAGTCATCACCTCGTCGTTGCGGCGGAAGGTCGAGCGTGGCGCGCCGGTCAGCGACTCCACACGCTCCATCTGCTGCTGGCCGTCACACACGTGCCAGACACGCGAGCTGGCCATGCTGCCGCCAGAGGACACCACCAGCGTTCCGATGTAGGCGCGGCGGCGCGAAGCCTCGTGCATGCGCAGCAGCCAATCGGAAATACTGCGCTCTTTTGGTGACGCCTGGACCGAGGTGGCCGCTGCAGCCTGATCCGCATGAGCCTGCAACGCCAGCCCCGCAAGCATGGCCGCCAGCAGCAGACGAAGCCAGAAGGAAAGCAGCATGCGCATGGTTGTCATGGCGGATTCAGCGGGCCGGGCGCTCGTAGGTGGCGTTGCGCAGGAAACCCGCCGGCATCTGCAAGGCAGAGGTCCCCCCGAACTGCTGATGCGCAGCGATCAGTTGGTCCAGTCTCGGGTCACGGATCATGACCGGAGCCTCGGCGCCGGGTGCTGCGATAGCCACCTGCGGCGTCATGGGCAAGGCCCCGGGAGCCGCCAACTGGACGGCCTGCGGGGACGGCACCGCCAATTGCCAGGCCAGCACGGCCACCATGGCCAATGAACTGAGGCCGGCGACCAGCTTCCAGCGCCAGACGCTGTCGTTGGCACTGTCTCGCGGGAGCATTTGATCAAGCTGGATTTCGGTTTGCGGTCTGCTGCCCTCGGCCAGCAAACGTTCACGCAAGCGCGCCATGAAGGCGGGGTCGTGCGCGCCCGTGGCAGCGCCGGCCCCTGCACGCATCACATCACCCACCAGGTGATAGCTGTGCCAGCAGGCCTGGGCTTCGGCGCTAGCCTGCAGGACAGCCAGAGATTGCACCAGTTCCTCACCCTGCAGCTCGCCATCGGCCAGCGCCGAGACCAGTTCATGGGCCGGATCTGCTTGCTGAATTTTGCTTTGCTGCATTTCTGTTCCTACCAACGTTTACCTGTCTGGCGCTCAAGCATCGGGCGCACACGCGCCGAAATTGCCTCGCGCGCACGGAAAATCCGCGAACGCACCGTGCCGATCGGACATGCCATCACGGCGGCAATATCCTCGTAACTCAAACCTTCGATCTCGCGCAGCGTCACGGCCTGACGCAGATCCTCCGGCAGCGCCTCCAGAGCGGCCTGCACGGCAGCGGCGATTTCGCGTGCGGCCAGCAGGGTCTCCGGCGTTTCCTCTGCTATTGGTTCGTTTCCGGGCTGAAAAGTTTCATCGTCGTCGCCGGCCGGCCGCAGCGCCGCCTCGGTTACCAGGGGGTCGTTCTTGAGGTCGAGCAGGGTCTTCTTGGCCGTATTGACGGCAATGCGGTACAGCCAGGTGTAGAACTGGGCCTCGCCACGAAACTGGTGCAGAGCCCGGTAGGCCCGGATAAAAGTCTCCTGCGCGATGTCCTCGACCAGATCGACGTCGCGCACCATGCGGGCAATCAGGCGCTGGATACGTCGCTGGTATTTGAGCACCAGCAGTTCGAAAGCCCGGGTATCACCGGCCAGGCTGCGCTCCACCAGCTGGGCGTCGCTATCGCCGCCCGGGGTGGGCAGGTCCTTCATGGTCCAGACCCTTCAACAGCGGGAGTCGGAGCCGGCACGACGGGCGCTACCAGCGCGCGCCGCAGCCCATCCCACATCCCTGGTGCCATCCCACGTTCGATCCAAAGCCAGACGCCGGGCCCATCCAGAGGCCGGAACTCCAGGACCACGCCCTGCAGCCAGTCCAGCCGCAGGCGCAGCGTACCAACATGTCGCCGCCCGCCCGCCTCCCAGGCCCAGGACTGGCCATCCCAAACCAACAACCCTTCGGTCGAGCGGCGTAGTTCCGCCTGGACCAGCCAGGCCCCGCTCAGCCACAGGAGCAGCCCCAGGCCATGGGCAGCGTAGAAGTGATCAGACTGCAAGGTCCAGGCGGCACAGACCAGGCCCGCGAGCAGCCAGGGCAGCAGCAGGCAGGCCTCGCGCAAGGAAGAACGCCCCACCGGATAGGAAACCGCTGGGGCGCTGTGCATGTCGCTAGGAGATTCAGCGCGTCAGGTGCGCTTGAAAACCAGGGTGCCGTTGGTTCCGCCGAAGCCGAAGTTGTTCTTCACCGCGACGTCGATCTTCGCATCACGCGCAGTATTGGCGCAGTAATCGAGATCACATTCGGGATCCTGGTTGAAGATGTTGATGGTCGGCGGGCTCTTCTGGTGGTGCAGCGCCAGCACCGTGAAAACCGACTCGATGCCGCCGGCACCGCCCAGCAGATGCCCCGTCATGGACTTGGTCGAGTTGACCAGGGTCTTCTTGGCGTGATCACCCAGGGCCGCCTTGATGGCATTGGTTTCGTTGAGGTCCCCCAGGGGCGTGGACGTTCCGTGCGCGTTCAGGTAGTCCACCTGGTCGGCGTTGACGCCGGCATTGCGCAAGGCGCCCAGCATGGCACGGCGCGGGCCGTCCATGTTCGGCGCCGTCATGTGCCCGGCGTCGGCACTCATGCCGAAACCAGCCAGTTCGGCATAGATCTTGGCGCCGCGCGCCTTGGCATGCTCATACTCTTCCAGCACCATGACACCGGCACCCTCGCCCAGCACAAAACCGTCGCGGTCCTTGTCCCAGGGGCGCGACGCCGTCTTGGGATCATCGTTGCGGGTGGACAGGGCACGCATGGCCGCAAAACCGCCGACCCCCAGGGGGGACACCGTGGCCTCGGAACCACCGGCAATCATCACGTCGGCGTCGCCGTACTCGATCAGGCGCCCGGCCTGGCCGATGCTGTGCAGGCCCGTGGTACAGGCCGTCACGATGGCCAGATTCGGGCCCTTGAAGCCGTAACGCATCGACACATGACCGGAGATCATGTTGATGATGGACGCCGGCACGAAGAACGGCGAGATGCGACGTGGGCCGCGGTTGGTGTACTCGGCATGCGTCTCTTCAATCAGCGGCAGGCCGCCGATACCCGAGCCGATCAGGCAGCCGATGCGCACTGACAGTTCTTCCCCGAGCGCTTCGCCGGTCGGCAGGCCGGAGTCTTCCACCGCCTGCATGGCCGCAGCGATGCCGTAATGGATGAAGGTGTCCATCGTGCGCGCTTCCTTGGCGCCGATGTACTTCTCCAGCTCGAAACCCTTGACCTCGCCGGCAAATTTGCAGGCGAAGGCGCTGGCATCGAATTTGGTGATCAGATCAATGCCGGAGCGGCCAGCCAGCAGGCTGGACCAGGACTCGGCCACGGTATTACCGACCGGGCTGATGCAGCCCAGGCCTGTGACGACAACGCGACGACGGGACATAGATGGATGTGCTGGCTAGGAAAGATGAACCGCCGCAAGCGGGAAGTGCCATCTCGTTGGGCAGGCCGCTTGCAGGGTGGGCGACACGTCTCGGATGTGCCGCCGGACGGCCATCAGGCCTTCTGGTGAGCCTTGGCGTAGTCGATGGCGTTTTGCACCGTCGTGATCTTCTCGGCGTCTTCGTCCGGGATCTCGATGCCGAACTCGTCTTCCAGTGCCATCACCAGCTCGACGGTGTCCAGGGAGTCGGCGCCCAGGTCAGCCACGAAAGCCTTTTCGCTGGTCACTTGGGACTCTTCCACACCGAGTTGTTCGGCAATGATTTTCTTGACGCGTGCTTCGATATCGCTCATGTTTCCCTCAGAGGGTTGTAAATGAATCCGTGATTTTAGCTGGCCCGGGAAAAGGGTTTTCCCGAGCCGTCGGCCGTACGGATAAATCGGCTTGAACCTTGCTCGCTTATTTACATATACATGCCGCCGTTGACGTGCAGTTCCTGCCCCGTCACATAGCCGGCTTGCGGGGAGGCAAGGTAGGCCACGGCATGTGCAATGTCGCCCGGCTTGCCCAGATGCCCCAACGGGATCTGGCCCAGCAGGGCTTTTTGCTGTTCGTCGGGCAAATGGGCCGTCATGTCGGTTTCGATGAAACCGGGTGCTACGCAATTGACCGTGATGTTACGCGAACCCAGCTCGCGCGCCAATGCACGCGTCATGCCGGCCACACCGGCCTTGGCGGCGGCGTAATTGGCCTGGCCCGCGTTGCCCGAAGCCCCCACCACCGAAGTGATGCTGATGATGCGGCCATACCGCTGCTTCATCATGGTGCGCATCACGGCGCGACTCATGCGGAAGACAGCCTTGAGATTGGTGTCCAGCACCTCGTCCCATTCGCTGTCTTTCATGCGCATGGCCAGGTTGTCACGGGTGATACCGGCATTGTTGACGAGCACGTGCAAGGCGCCCTGCTCCTTGACGATGGCGTCGATCGCGGCATCGCAGCCAGCCGCGTCGTTCACGTTGAGCTTGATACCCTTGCAGCCATTGAAGGCGGCCAGAGTAGCGCTGATCCTGGCGGCGCCTTCATCGCTGGTGGCTGTGCCGATGACCTTGAGGCCACGGTGTGCCAGCTCGTGGGCAATGGCAGCGCCGATGCCGCGCGAAGCGCCGGTCACCAGGGCCACCTGGCCGTCGAATTTCATGTCGCTCATGCGAGTTGTCCTTTCACTTCCGCCAGCGTAGCAGGGTCCAGCAAGGGCAGTCCGGTCAAGTCCGGGTCGATGCGCTTGACCATGCCGGCCAGCACCTTGCCCGGACCGCATTCCACGATGTGGGCTACACCATGCGCCTTGATGGCCTGCACGCACTCGACCCAGCGCACCGGGCCGAAAGCCTGCCGGTACAGGGCGTCGCGGATGCGGTCGGCATCGACCTCGACAGCGACGTCGATATTGTTGATCAGGCTGATCTGCGGCGCGCCAAACTCCACCTCTTCCAGGCGCTCACGCAGCTTTTCGGCCGCAGGTTTCATGAGGCTGGAATGGAAAGGTGCGGACACGGGCAACGGCAGGGCGCGCTTGGCACCGTTGGCCTTGAGCACCTCACAGGCTTTCTCGACCGCGGCCTTGGAGCCGGCGATCACGGTCTGGGCCGGATCGTTGAAATTGACGGCCTCGACCACCTCGTTCGAATCCGGACCAAAGGTCTGGACCGCCTCGGCGCAGCCCGCGATCACCTTCGCGGCTTCCATGCCCAGGATGGCCGCCATGGCGCCCGTTCCCACGGGCACGGCCTCCTGCATGGCCTGGGCGCGAAAGCGCACCAGCGGCACGGCCTGCGACAGGGTCAGCACACCTGCGGCCACCATGGCCGAATACTCACCGAGGGAATGACCTGCCACCGCCGCCGGGGCCACGCCTGTTTCGCTCATCCAGACGCGGTAGGCGGCCACACCGGCCACCAGCATCACGGGCTGGGTATTGGTGGTCAGCGCCAGGGCCTCCTTGGGGCCGTCCTTGATCAGCTGGCCCAGATTTTCACCCAAGGCATCAGAGGCTTCCTGCAAGGCTTCGCGCACTTCGGGATGGTCGCCCCAGGCG
>JBEIPS010000107.1:0-6525 GCA_040376915.1 Hylemonella sp. | reverse complement strand
CCAGTCCCTGGTGGACAGCACGCAATCGCTTGGGTCCGGGGCGGTTCGGGCCTATGGCAGCCAGAGTCTGATGATGATGCAGCGCCTGCCGGCAGGTTATGAGTTCAGTCTCATGTACTTCGAGGCCGATGCCACCCATTTCCCCGGCGAGGATCAGGCGGCACCGGCCATGAGCCGTACCGACATCCGCTTGGCACGGGCCATGCGGTTGGGAGGGCGACGGGCTGAACTGTCCCTGGTGGTGCAGAACCTGGGAGTGCCTTACCAGGACTTCATGCCGGCATTCCGTTACCACCAGCAGATCTACCTGATGCTGAAACTGGAGAATTGATGCCGCTGCCTGTCCTGCTGCGGCATGGCCTGCCGCTCCTGCTTCTTTTGACGCTGCTCGCCGGTGTCGTGCGCACCAGCGAGGCGGCGGTGATTGTCGTCAGCAGCGAGCGCAGCGCAGCCTACCGGGAAGCCGCAGAGGCCGTGACGGCGGAACTGCAGCGTTCGCCAGAGGCGCGGCGGGAAATACTGCAGCTGACAGCGGCCGATCTGCCGGCCTACCGCGGCGTGGCCCCGCGTCTGTACATAGCCCTGGGGACCGAAGCCTGTGCGCAGTTGATGCATGCCGCTGCCGCTGCGCCCGTGCTGTGCACGCTTTTGCCGCGATCCAGTTTCGAGCGCGTGCTGCGTGAGGCCGGTCGACGCGCCGGGGCGACGCTCTCGGCGCTTTACCTGAACCAGCCCCTGGGACGCCAGCTCGACCTCATGCGCCTGGCGCTGCCCCAGGCGCGTCGTGTGGGCGTGCTGTGGGGAGCGGATTCGCAGTCCCAGGAAGCGATGCTGGAGTCGGCCGCCCAGTCGCGCGGGCTCAAAGTGGTAGGGGTGCAGGTCAAGTCGGAGGAGCCTGTGTTCAACGGCTTGAAGAAGATCCTGGACGAGTCCGACCTGCTGCTGGCGCTGGCCGATCCCCAGATCTACAACTCCAGCAGCATCCAGAATATCCTGCTGGCTTCCTTTCGTGCGCAGGTCCCCATGCTGGCCATCTCGCCTGCCTATGTGCGTGCCGGTGCCCTGATGGCGGTCTACTCGACGCCGGCGCAGATCGGCCAGCAGGCCGGTCTGCTCGCGCGCGGTGTGCTGCAGGGGCAGCCGCTGGGCGTGCCGCAGTACCCCCTGCAATTTGAAGTCAGCGTCAACGAGCACGTGGCGCGCTCATTGGGCCTGACGCTGGATGCCGGGGCACTGGCCGAGCGCCTGCGCCGCCAGGAGCGTGGCCCATGATGCGTTTCTTCGACATACGCGACCGCATGCTGCTGGCGGCACTGTTGCCCGTGACCCTGGTGGCCGTGCTGCTGTCCACGGTTTTCCTGGCTGGACGCTACGCCGACCTGGACGAGGCTCACCAGCAAAGGGCCCGTTCGCTGGCGCGCCAGCTGGCCAGCGCCAGCGAATACGGCCTGTTCTCTGCCAACACCAGCAGCCTGCAGGCGATCGCCGGGGGGGCCTTGCGTGAACCGGATGTGCGTTCCGTCATGATCCTGAATGCACAGGGACAGGCCCTGGCCCTGGCGGGTTCAACCAGCCTCGCCACGCTGCCTGCGCTGGGCCCGCAGGAACTGCGCTGGGTCGACGCTGCGACCGGTCTCGATCTGCTGTTGCAGCCGGTCAGTCCTTCGCAACTCAGGCTGGACGACCTGTTCGAGGGGGCCGCCCCTGTCGATCGCAGCGAAGCACCACTGCTGGGACATGTGCTGCTGGAGATTTCACGTGACGGGGTGGTATCGCGCAGCCATGACATGCTGGCCATCGGCCTGGCGGTCACCCTGGGAGGGCTGCTCTTCGGCGGCGTGCTCGCGGTGCGCATCGGCCGTGGCGTGATCCAGCCCATCCTGCGTGTCTCCGAAATGATCGAACGCATCGGACAGGGCGAACTGTCCATGCGGGGCAAGGTGCGACCCGACGATCCGCTGCGTGATCTGCAGCAGGGCCTGAACCAGATGGCCGAGCACCTCCAGCAGGGGCGCGATGAACTGGAGCAGCGCGTGGCGCTGGCGACTTCGGAACTGCGCAGCAAGAAGGAGGAAGCCGAAACTGCCACGCGGGCCAAGTCGCGTTTCCTTGCTGCTGCCAGCCATGACCTGCGCCAGCCCATCCATGCCCTGGGCATGTTCGTCGCGCGCCTGGCCCAGCTGCCGCACGACCGGGAGACGCGCCACCTCATCGTCAATCTGGAGGCTTCGGTGCGCGCCATGCAGGACCTGCTGGATGCGCTGCTCGATATTTCCCGCCTGGATGCCGACGCAGTGCGGGTCCAGCAGCAGCCCGTGCCCCTGGGTCCCCTGCTGGAGCAGTTGCGCGGTGCCCTGCTGCCGGTAGCGGCGGACAAGGGCCTGCGCTTGCGTGTACGAGACAGCGGTCAGTGGGTGCAGAGCGATCCGACCCTTCTGCACCGCATCCTGCTGAACCTGATCAGCAATGCCCTGCGCTATACCGGACACGGCGGCGTGCTGGTGGGTTGCCGACGCAGCCGCGGGGGCAGCCACCTCTGGATCGAGATCTGGGACACGGGGGTGGGCATCCCGTCCGAGCACCAGCACGATATCTTCCGCGAGTTCTACCAGATCGGCAATCCGGAGCGCGACCGCAGCAAGGGACTGGGCCTGGGTCTCAACATCGTCGACCGAACGGCGCGCCTGCTCGGGCACACCTTGCAACTGTGCTCTGTCCCAGGCCGGGGCACACGTTTTCGGATTGAAGTGCCGCTGGCCCCAGCCGGGGATCTGCAGGCGCTGCTGGCAGCAGCCGACCCCCTGCCGCTGGACGACGTACGCGGCCTGCGCATACTCGTGATCGAGGACGACATGCACTCGGCCCAGGCCCTGCGCGGCCTGCTTGATTCCTGGGGCTGCGTGGTGGCCGTGGTGGAGGGACTGCAGGGGGCATTGACACTGGTGCACGGCGGATTCACCCCCGACCTCGTGCTCAGTGATTTCCGTCTGCGTGCCGGTGAAAGCGGCATGGAGACCCTGCTGCGTCTGCGCACGACACTGGGTCGGCCGCTTCCTGCCTGCCTGATGAGCGGCGATACCGACCCGGAGCTGATCCAGTCCTGCCGTGATGCCGGCCTGCCCCTGCTGCACAAGCCGGTGCGGCCCGCCAAGCTGCGCACCCTGATCCGCCGCCTGGCCCGGCCTCAGCCGGCCTAGGCTGCCAGGTGCTCAGGTGTCGCCGTCGGGTGCCATCTGCGGGCGGTCCGAGCCCACAAAACCGTGGCGTTTGGCGGCCAGCACAGCCTGGGTTCGGGTGGTGACGCCAAAACCGCGCAGGATGTTGCTGACGTGGTTCTTCACGGTTTCTTCCGAGAGGTAGAGCATGCGCCCGATCTCCTTGTTGGAATAGCCGTCCAGCAGCAGCTGCAATACCTCCTCCTGGCGCGGGGTGAACAGCGGCAGGGGCAGCCCGGACGGACCTTCGTCGCCCATCAGGGGGGGCAGGGTCGGCATGTGTACGCCACCGGCCAGCACCAGGCGCGTGACCGAGATCAACTCGTCGCTCATGCCGGATTTGGTCAGGAAGGCGGCGGCACCCTTCTGCATGACCTGCTGCATGACCCGCGGATTGACCGAGCCGGAGAGCACGATGATGGGCAGGGCCGGGTGATGGCGGGCGAAGACGTCCAGCGCCTCCAGCCCGTTCATGTCTGGCAGGTGGTAGTCCAGCAGGACCAGATCGAGCTCGGGTTCCTGTTGCGCCAGTTCGAAGGCCCGGGTGCACGAGCCGGCCTCCAGCACGTCCACGCCGTTCTCCAGGCCGCGCAGGACCTGGCGCAGGCCTTCGCGGATCAAGGCGTGATCATCGACAACCAGAATTTTCAACGTGTTTCCCGGCAGAGCGCAAACCAGGGAGCATGGTAGCGCATGTGCCGGACGGCTCCGGTCTTTGCAGGACAGGCCGGGACGACGCAGACCGGTCGTCTTTCGGTGCGGCCGGCAGTCAGCGCAAGGGCGTGGGAACGGTCGGGATATGGTCCTGGTCGTCGCGACGCAGGTCGTGGGCCGAGGGCGGCAGGTCGAATTTGCCCAGCTCGGCCGATACCCGCCAGTAGGCGGGCCCGGGCATGCGGGTGTGCGGGAAACCGCAGGTCGGGGCGAACACCCAGGACATGACGTGAGCGCTGTGGTTGTTGGCCGGGTCGAAGTGCTGCAGGCCTTGCAGGATCTGCTGCTTGAGCAGGGGGGCGTAGCGCAGCAGGCCCTCGTGCCAGGTGTAGACGATCAGATTGATCTGGAAGTTCTGGACCCCGCCCGTATGTGGTCGCGGTATGACTTCGCAGCCTATCCAGTCGATCGGAATGCCATTGAGCCGCAGAGTGTCGCGCAGGACCATGCGGACCAGGTCGCGGTAGTTGAGTGGATTCTGTGACTGGATGGACGAGCCCGCCGTGGAGGGGCTCTCTGACGAGGCGCTGTGGCTCGAGGGGCTGCGCGAGGAACGGAACATATCGAACATGGAAGAGTCCTCCGGGCTGATAAGGCGGAAACCATTTTCCCGTTGTGATTCGGGCTTCCCATCAATGACGGTTTCATTATGTAGAGAGTTCGCGGGCAGAGCAAGAGAAAAAAGCGGCGGCCAGGGAGGGCCGCCACGCCTACGCTGGCTTTCAGGGGCTGGGCTCCAAGCTATCGCCGACGCTGGAGCATTGGCCTTTCGTATGGCTTAGCTGCGCGGATCGCGAATGCGGGCACCATGAAAAAAGCCCGCCGGAGGGCGGGCTTGGCTTGGGGCGGCTGGCTTCAGCCGTGGAACTTCATCATCAGCGGCACGATGAGCAGGGCCACGATGTTGATGATCTTGATCAGCGGATTGACGGCCGGGCCGGCGGTGTCCTTGTAGGGATCGCCCACGGTGTCGCCGGTGACGGCCGCCTTGTGCGCATCGCTGCCCTTGCCGCCGTGGTTGCCGTCCTCAATGTACTTCTTGGCATTGTCCCAGGCACCGCCGCCGGTGCACATGGAGATGGCCACGAACAGGCCGGTGACGATGGTACCCATGAGCAGGCCGCCCAGCGCGGCCGGACCCAGGACCAGGCCGACCAGAATGGGCACTACCACTGGCAGCAGGGACGGGATCATCATTTCCTTGATGGCCGCCGTGGTCAGCATGTCGACCGCGGTGTCGTACTCGGGCTTGCCCGAGCCGTCCATGATGCCCTTGATGTCGCGGAACTGGCGGCGCACTTCGACCACCACCGCACCGGCGGCACGGCCCACGGCTTCCATGGCCATGGCGCCGAAGAGGTAGGGGATCAGGCCGCCGATGATGAGGCCGATGATGACCATCGGGTTGCTCAGGTCGAAGCTGATCACCTTGCCATAGGCTTCCAGCTTGTGCGTGTAGTCGGCAAACAGCACCAGGGCAGCCAGGCCGGCCGAGCCGATGGCGTAGCCCTTGGTCACGGCCTTGGTGGTGTTGCCCACGGCGTCCAGCGGATCGGTGATGTCCCGCACGCTGGAGGGCAGTTCGGCCATCTCGGCGATGCCGCCGGCGTTGTCGGTGATGGGACCGTAGGCGTCCAGCGCCACCACGATGCCGGCCATGCTCAGCATGGAGGTGGCCGCGATGGCGATGCCGTACAGGCCGGCCAGCTGGAAGGACACCCAGATGGCGACACAGACGAAGATCACGGGCCAGGCCGTGGAGCGCATGGACACACCCAGGCCGGCAATGATGTTGGTACCGTGGCCGGTGGTGGAAGCCTGGGCGATGTGACGCACCGGGGCGTACTGCGTGCCGGTGTAGTACTCGGTGATCCAGCACAGTGCGCCGGTCAGCACCAGGCCCACGGTGCAGGCGCCGAACAGGCGCAGTTGGCTGCCGGTGGCGGTGATGGCGTTGTCCGGCATCAGCCACATCGTGACGAAGAAGAAGGCGATCAGCGAGAGCACGCCCGCCACGGCCAGGCCCTTGTACAGGGCCGGCATCACATTTTTCATGCCCGGGCTGGCCTTGACGAAGAAGCAGCCGATGATGGAGGCGATGATCGACACCGCGCCCAGGGCCAGCGGGTAGACCACGGCACTGGTGCCAGCACCGGTGACCAGCAGGGCACCCAGCACCATGGTGGCGATCAGCGTGACGGCGTAGGTTTCGAACAGGTCGGCGGCCATGCCGGCGCAGTCGCCCACGTTGTCACCCACGTTGTCGGCGATCACGGCCGGGTTGCGCGGGTCATCCTCGGGGATGCCGGCTTCGACCTTGCCCACCAGGTCGGCACCCACGTCAGCGCCCTTGGTGAAGATGCCGCCGCCCAGACGGGCGAAGATCGAGATCAGCGAGGATCCGAAGGCAAAACCGATCAGCGGGTTGAGCAGCTTGGCAAGGTTGGCATTGGGATTCAGGTTGCCGTTGCCGACCAGGAACCAGTAGAAGGCCGTCACGCCCAGCAGGCCCAGGCCCACGACCAGCATGCCGGTGATGGCGCCGCCGCGGAAGGCCACGTCCAGCGCCGGGCCGATGCCACGGGTGGCGGCCTGT
>JBEIPS010000068.1:0-11386 GCA_040376915.1 Hylemonella sp. | reverse complement strand
GCTCAAGCCGGTCTTCGCGGCCCGCGGCAGTGTGACCGCCGGCAACAGCTCGCAGACCAGCGACGGCGCCGGCGCGCTGATCCTGGCCAGCGAGAAGGCCGTCAAGCAGTTCGGCCTCAAGCCCCTGGCCCGTTTTGTCAGCTTCGCCGCGCGCGGCGTGCCGCCCGAGATCATGGGCATCGGCCCGATCGAGGCCATCCCCGCCGCGCTGCGCTACGCCGGCCTCAAGCACGAGGACATCGGCTGGTTCGAACTCAACGAGGCCTTCGCGGCCCAGTCCCTGGCCGTGATCAACAGCCTGGGCCTGGACCCGTCGAAGGTCAACCCCATGGGTGGTGCCATCGCCCTGGGTCACCCGCTGGGCGCGACTGGAGCCATCCGCGCGGCAACCGTCGTGCATGCTCTGCATCGCCACAACCTCAAATACGGCATGGTGACCATGTGCGTTGGTACAGGTCAGGGCGCAGCGGGTATTTTCGAGCGCGTTTGAAGTCGAAGAGGGCGGGCGCCAGGTGCGTCCGCCTGCCACGACCCGGCGTCTAGACCGGGCGGGCACACGAGGGGAACACCATGGAAGCAGAACGTCGGGACCTCACAGGAGAAGACGGCGGCGTGATTTCGCTGCGCGTCTACGAACCAGCCACGGCGGCGCAGGCCACCGTGGTCGTTGGCGGCGCCATGGGTGTGCCCCAGGGCTATTACGGGCCTTACGCCTTGTGGCTCACGCAGCAGGGCTACCGCGTCTGGACTTTCGATTACCGCGGCCACGGTGATTCGCTGGCCCATGTGCCCCGGCGTTCCCTGCGTGGTTTCCAGGCTGACCTCTTCGACTGGGCGCGCGACTACGAGACCGTGGTGCTGACGGCGCGCCGTGAGCGGCCTGCACAGCCGCTCTACCTGCTGGGCCACAGCCTGGGTGCGCAGCTGCCGGGCCTGTTCCGGCACCCGGACCAGGTCGACGGCCTGTTCAGCATCGCTGCCGGCAGCGGCTACTGGCGCGAGAACGCGCCCCAGCTCAAGCGCAAGGTACTGTTCTTCTGGCACGTCATGGTGCCGCTGGCCACGCGGGTCTGCGGCTACTTCCCGGGCAAGCGCCTGGGCATGGTGGGCAATCTGCCGGCCGGCGTGATCCATCAGTGGCGGCGCTGGTGCATGCATCCGCGCTACAGCGTCGGCGCCGAAGGCCCCGACGTGGCGCAGCGTTATGCACGCGCGCGTTTCCCCGTGCTGGCCTGGTCCTTCAGCGACGACGAGTTGATGACCTTGCGCGGCACGCGCAGCCTGCTGAGCCTTTACAGCGCGTCGGCGCACGAGGTGCAGACCATCCATCCGGTCGAAGTGCCATCGCGGCGCATCGGCCACTTCGGTTTCTTCCGCGAGGTCATGGCGCCCACGCTGTGGCCGCGCAGCCTCAAGGTCCTGCAATCCCTGGGCAGGGGCGTGGCCGTCCCCCACGCGACGGATGACGAGGCGCGCGGCGCCGATACTTTGTCCCATGAGCTCACACGCGTTTGATCAGGCCTTGAAGTTGCAGGCGCTGGCCCCCGGCCGTTACGCCGGGCATACCAGCGCCGATTACTGGAACATGGTCGGTCCCTTCGGGGGCTGCACGGCCGCCACGGTGCTGGCGGCCATCCTGCGCCACCCGGATTTGCTCGGTGCGCCCCTGTCCATCACGGTCAATTTCGCGGCGGCCCTGGCCCAGGGGCCGTTCGAGGTGCAGCTGCACGCGGCGCGCACCAACCGCTCCACCCAGCACTGGACGGCGGCCATCGTGCAGAACGATGCCCAGGGGCAGCCCGTGGTCGTGACCACGGCCACGGCGGTGACCGCCGCGCGTCGCGAGACCTGGAGCCTGACGGACCTGCCCATGCCGGCCGTGCCCCGGCCAGCCGAGACGCAGACCATGCGTTATGACAAGGCCATGGCCTGGCTGGACCACTATGAATTGCGCCCGGTCAGCGGCATGATTCCGCAGGCCTGGGACGGGCGCCAGCACGACCACAGCGTGACGCAGCTCTGGATGCGCGATGTGCCGCCGCGCCCGCTGGACTTCTGCTCGCTGCTGGCCCTGTCCGACATCTTCTACCCGAGGGTCTGGCTCAAGCGTGCCACGCGCGTGCCGGCCGGGACCGTGTCCCTGACCACCTATTTCCATGCGGGCGAAAAGGAACTGCGCGCTACCGGCAGCGGCTATCTGCTGGGCCAGGCGCGTGGCCAGGAATTCCGCAACGGCTTTTTCGATCAATCGGCCCAGCTCTGGAACGAGGCCGGCACCCTGCTGTGCACCTCGCACCAGATCGTCTACTTCAAGGAATGAACACCATGTCCGACATCCTCGTCCACACCGAAGCCGGCATCGCCACGATCAGCTTCAACCGCCTGGAGCGCAAGAACTCCATCACCTCGGCCATGTACGCCAACATGGCCGATGCCGTGAGCGTTGCGGCTGCCGACCCTGCCGTGCGCGTGCTGGTGTTCCAGGGCCACGAGACCGTGTTCTCGGCCGGCAACGACATCGGCGACTTCCTGAACCAGCCGCCCTCGGATGGCGATGCGCCGGTCTGGCGCTTCATGCGGGCACTGGCCGCCTTTCCCAAGCCGGTGATCGCCGCCGTCTGCGGTCCGGCCGTGGGCATCGGTACCACGCTGCTGTTCCATTGCGACTTGGTCTACGCGGGGGACAACGCGGCCTTCTCCATGCCCTTCGTGAATCTGGGTCTGTGCCCGGAGTTCGCCTCCAGCCTGACGGTGACGCAGATGTTCGGTTACCACCGCGCGGCCGAGGCGCTGCTCATGGGCGAGCCTTTCATGGCCGAGGCGGCCCTGGAAACAGGCCTGGTCAACCGCGTGCTGCCGCCGACCGAGGCCAATGGCTACGCGCAGACGCAGGCGCGCAAGCTGGCGGCCAAGCCCCTGTCGTCTCTGGTCGAGACCAAGCGCCTGATGAAAAAGGGCCAGGCGGCCCAGATCATGGCGCAGATGGGCGAGGAGGGCGAAAGCTTCGGCCGCATGCTGCGCGAGCCGGCGGCGCGCGAAGCCTTCGGCGCGTTCATGGAAAAACGCAAACCGGATTTCAGCAAACTATGAATACGAAAGACGGTTCCCGCAGGGCAAGTCCGTCAGGACTTGAGCGTTTTCGCCGTGGGCACAAGCGCAAGCCCGACTTCTCCAAGGTCTGATGAAGGCCGCCGCGCCTTTTCCGGCCAGCGGTTTCGAACCCGAGTTCGTCGCCGCACTCAAGGACATTTTTGAGCGGCAGATTGCGTTCAACCAGGTCCTGGGCCTGCAGATCACGAAGATCGCGCCCGAAGGCGTGTGTGCCCGGATCGCCATGAAACCCGAGCTCATCGGCCATTTCGGGCACCAGCGCATTCACGGTGGCGTGATCAGTGCGGGGCTGGACGCCATGGGCGGCCTGGCCATCATGGCCGCCATCGGCGCGCGCCACATGAACGAAGCACCGCTGCAGCGTCTGCAGCGCTTCGCCAAGCTGGGTACCATCGACCTGCGGGTGGACTACCTGCGCCCTGGCCTGGGTGAGGCCTTCGAGCTGCGTGCCGAGGTGCTGCGCCTGGGTTCGCGCGTGGCCTCCACGCGCATGGAGTTCCTGGACGCCGAGGGCAAGCTGCTGTCGACCGGCGCCGCGGCCTACATCGTGTCCTGATCTGGTGCCGAGCAGGCCTCAGGGCCGGTGCGGCACCGGGCGGGGTTTGCCCTGCTCGTCGATGGCCACATAGGTCAGGTTGGCTTCCGTCACCTTGACGAACTGCCCCTGGGCCTGGAAACGCTCGGCATAAACCTCCACCTTGACCGTGATCGAGGTCTTGCCGATGCGGGTGAGCTTCGAATAGAAGGACAGGATGTCGCCCACGCGCACCGGCTGCTTGAAGATGAACTCGTTCACTGCCACGGTGGCGATACGCCCGCCGGCATAACGCGCCGGGATGACCGAGCCGGCCAGGTCGACCTGGGCCATGACCCAGCCGCCGAAGATGTCGCCATTGGCGTTGCTGTCCCCCGGCATGGGGATGACCTTGAGCACCAGCTCCTCGTCGGACGGGGGCTGGAGGGCTGCGGCGCTGGGAAATTCGCTCATGGGGGACAATCGGTATAAAGACTGACCCTGATTGTCCCCCATGCGACGCTTCGGCGAAACTGCCACCTCACCATCCTCCTCCAGTCCGGCCAACGGCGCAGCGCGCTCCGACTGGGGTACGTTGCAACGCCTTTTCCCCTATCTCTGGCAGTACAAGTGGCGTGTCATCGCGGCGCTGAGCTTCATGGTGGGGGCCAAGGTCTCCAATGTGGGCGTGCCCCTGCTGCTCAAGGAGCTGGTGGACGGCGTGGGCCTGCGTCCCAGCGACCCGGCCGCCCTGTGGCTGGTGCCGGCCGCGCTGCTGCTGGCCTATGGCGCCCTGCGTTTCATGACCTCGCTGTTCACCGAGTTGCGTGAACTGGTCTTCGCCAAGGCCACCGAGGGGGCCGCGCGCACCATCTCCCTGCAGGTCTTTCGCCACCTGCACGCCCTGAGCCTGCGTTTCCACCTGGAGCGTCAGACCGGCGGCATGACCCGCGACATCGAACGCGGCACGCGCGCCGTGCACTCGCTGATCTCCTATTCGCTCTACAGCATCATCCCCACGCTGATCGAGTTCACCCTGGTGCTCACGCTGCTGGCGGTCAAGTTCGACCTGATGTTCGTCTGGATCACGCTGGCCGCTCTGGTGAGTTACATCGCCTTCACCGTCACCATCACGGAGTGGCGCACACGTTTCCGCCGTCGCATGAACGAGCTGGATTCGACCGCGCACAGCCGGGCGGTCGATTCGCTCCTGAACTACGAAACCGTCAAGTACTTCAACAACGAGGATTTCGAAGCTCGACGTTACGACGAGAACCTGGAGAAGTACCGCCGTGCCGCCGTCAAGAGCCAGACCAGCCTGAGCCTGCTCAACGCCGGCCAGCAGCTCATCATCGCCACCGGTCTGGTGGCCATGCTCTGGCGCGCCACGCAAGGCGTGGTCGACGGCCGCATGACCCTGGGCGACCTGGTCATGATCAACGCCCTGATGATCCAGCTCTACATTCCGCTGGGTTTCCTGGGCGTACTGTACCGAGAGATCAAGCAGAGCCTGACCGACATCGACAAGATGTTCACCCTGCTGGAGCGCGAACGCGAGGTGGCCGACGCGCCGGGCGCGCCGGCTCTGCAGTTGCCGCCGGGCGCGGCCGCCGTGAGGTTTGAGCACGTGCATTTCGCCTACGATCCGGCGCGCCCCATCCTGCACGACCTGAGCTTCGAGATCCCGGCCGGCAAGACCGTGGCCGTGGTCGGCCCCTCGGGCGCGGGCAAGTCCACGCTGGCGCGTCTGCTCTACCGTTTCTACGACGTCAGTGGCGGGCGCATTGAAATCGCGGGGCAGGACATCCGCCGCGTCACGCAGTCCAGCGTGCGCCAGGCCATCGGCATCGTGCCGCAGGACACCGTGCTGTTCAACGACACGGTGGAATACAACATCGCCTACGGCCGCCCCGGCGCGCTCCGCGCCGAGGTGGAAGAGGCCGCGCGAGCGGCCCACATCCACGGCTTCATTGCCAGCACGCCAGCGGGCTACGACACCATGGTGGGCGAGCGCGGCCTCAAGCTTTCGGGTGGCGAGAAGCAGCGGGTGGCGATTGCGCGCACCCTGCTCAAGAACCCGCCCGTGCTGATCTTCGACGAGGCGACCTCGGCACTCGATTCGGCCAACGAGCGCGCCATCCAGGCCGAGCTCAAGGGCGTGGCCCGGGGCAAGACCACCCTGGTCATCGCCCACCGTCTGTCCACCGTGGTCGACGCGCACGAGATACTGGTCATGGAGGCCGGTCGCATCGTCGAACGCGGCTCGCATGCTGCGCTGCTGGCGCAGAACGGGACTTATGCGCGGATGTGGGCATTGCAGCAAAGTGCCGAATAGGGCATCGGGTATGCTGTCCGCATAAGCGCTGTCAGGCAGGTGCCGGACAGCGTCTGTTGCCTGAAAACAAGTTGAAGATCCTCGATCTGCTGCTGGGTGCCTCCGCGCCACGCATCTGGCGCGTGCGCGCCAGCATGACCCTGCTCACGGTGGGCTTGTACGTCCTGTTCATGCTGCTGCAGCATGCCGAGGTCCTGCTGGGTTTCATCGATCCGCGGGCATCGGCCTGGCTGGCGCTGTACTGCCTGGGCGGCTCGGTGCTTTTCTACCTTCTCGTACGCAGCCGCTGGAGTGAACGCCTGTGGCCCACCGACCCCTCCCTGACGCTGTGGCAGACCCTGTACGGCGTAGGGGCCGTGGTGGCAGCTTATGCGATCACCGGTCCGGCCCGCGGCGCGGTACTGGCCATCATGGTGCTCATCCTGGCCTATGGCATGTTCAGCCTGACGGTGGCCCAGGCGCGCCTGCTGGCGGCCATGGCCCTGGGCGGCTTGACCTGGGTGATGGCCTGGAAGAGCCGGACCGACCCCTTGCGCTATCCCGGCGGGGTCGAGGTCGTGCATCTGGCCTTCAGCGTCATCGTGCTGCTGGGTATCTCGGCCCTGTCCGTGCGCATGGGGGGGCTGCGCGAGCGCCTGCACCGGCACAAGCAGGAGCTGGAGGCCTCGCTGGGGCAGATCCGGCTGCTGGCTACGCAGGACGAGCTGACCGGCCTGGTGAACCGGCGCCACATGGGCACGCTGCTGCAGGATGAACAGTTGCGCCAGCAGCGCACCGGCCATGTCATGAGCGTGGTACTGATGGACCTCGACTACTTCAAGAGGATCAACGACAGCCATGGCCACCAGGCAGGGGACACCGTGTTGCGCAGCTTCGCGCAAGGTGCCCAGGCCTTGCTGCGTGGCTCCGACGTGCTGGCGCGCTGGGGCGGCGAGGAATTCCTGCTCATGCTGCCCGAGACCGGTCAGAAGGAGGCGCTCCTCTGCGTGCAACGCCTGCGCGAGGGATTGGCCCGGGTTTCCTTCGAGGCGATCGCGCCCGGCCTGCAGCTGACTTTTTCCGCCGGCCTTGCCGTCTGTGCACCGGGCGATTCCATCGACGCGGTGATCGAGCTCGCCGACCAGGCCCTGTACCGCGCCAAGGAAGCCGGACGCAACGGCACCCTCAGCGCCTGAGTTCCGCCCGCTCATAATCTGCGCCATGGAAACCAAGTGGCTCGAGGACTTCGTCAGCCTGGCCGAGACGCGCAGCTTCAGCCGCTCGGCCCAGTTGCGCCATGTCACGCAGCCGGCCTTCTCGCGGCGCATCCAGTCGCTGGAGGCCTGGGCCGGCACCGACCTGGTGGACCGCAGCGCCTACCCCACGCGCCTCACGCCCGCCGGTGAAACCCTCTACGGCCAGGCGCTGGAGATGCTGCAGGCCCTGCAGCACACGCGCGCCATGCTGCGCAGCCATACCGAGGCCGGGGAGGACGTGATCGAGTTTGCCGTGCCCCACACCCTGGCCTTCACCTTTTTCCCGGCCTGGGTTTCCAGCCTGAGGGAAAATTTCGGACCTTTCAAGAGCCGGCTGATCGCCCTCAATGTGCATGACGCGGTGATTCGCCTGACCGAAGGCAGCTGCGACCTGCTGCTGGCCTACCACCATGCCTCGCACCCTTTCCAGCTCGACGCGGAGCGCTACGAACTGGTCAGCCTGGGGCAGGAAACCATCGCACCCTATTCCCGGCCTGACGCCCAGGGACTACCCCTGTTCCCCCTGCCCGGCCGCGCGGACCAGCCCCTGCCCTATCTGGGTTATGCCCCGGGCGCCTACCTCGGGCAGGTGGTGGATGTCATGCTCAAGCAGGCGGGCATGGCGGTCCACCTGGACCGTGTGTATGAGACCGACATGGCCGAAGGCCTCAAGGCCATGGCGCTCGAAGGCCACGGGCTGGCCTTCCTGCCGCAGAGCGCGGCGCGCAATGACCTGCGCGCCGGACGCCTGGTGGCGGCCGCACCGGCGGGGCTGGCGGCCTGGCAGATCACCATGGACATGCGCTTGTATCGGGAAAAACCCCAGGGCAAGCAGGTGCCCAAGCGCACGGCCGAGGCGCTGTGGAGCTTTCTGGCCGGGGGTGGGCAGGGTGGGTGAGGGTAGACCTGTCTTGCCAAAATGAGGGCGGCCGTTCTTTAATCTCCATATGGGGCATTTCCCGGCACGGGATTTGCTGGATACTCACGGTCTGACTTTTCTCTTTTTTAGGAGTTACGCATGAAGAAGCATCTGCTGGCACTCGCCATCGCCACCACCCTCGCCGCAGGCGCCCACGCCCAGGCCAACGACACCCTGGCCAAGGTCAAGGCTGCGGGCAGCATCACCATGGGTGTGCGCGACTCCTCGGGCGCCCTGTCCTATACCCTGGGCGACGGCAAGTACGCCGGCTTCCACGTGGAGCTGTGCCAGCGCATCGTGGCCAACGTCGAGAAGGCCGCGGGCAAGAAGCTGGAAGTGAAATACCAGTCGGTGACCTCGCAGAACCGCATCCCGCTGACGCAGAACGGCACCGTGGACATCGAGTGCGGCTCCACCACCAACAATGCCACCCGCCAGAAGGACGTAGCCTTTGCCGTGACCACCTTCGTGGAGGAGGTGCGCATGGCGGTCAAGGCCAATTCCGGCCTGACCTCGATCGCCCAGCTCAACGGCAAGAACGTGGCCACCACCACCGGCACCACCTCGGTGCAGACCCTGCGCAAGAACGAGCGCGCCACCGGCGTCAACTTCAATGAGATCTACGGCAAGGACCATGCCGACAGCTTCCTGCTGCTCGAGTCCGGCCGTGCCGACGCCTTCGTCATGGACGGCTCCATCCTGGCGGGCAATATCGCCAACGCCAAGAACCCGGCTGATTTCAAGATCGCCGGCGAAGTGCTGTCGGTCGAACCCATCGCCATCATGATGCGCAAGGACGACCCGGCCTTCAAGAAGCTGGCCGACGACACGCTCAAGGGCATGATGCAGTCCGGCGAGATGGCCAAGATCTATGACAAGTGGTTCATGCAGCCCATCCCGCCGAAGAACAACAAGGTCGGTCTGGCTGTCAGCGACAGCACCAAGGGTGCCTGGGCCGCTCCGAACGACAGGCCCATGGAAGACTACGCCAAGAAATAAAGGGCACAGGGCCGTGTACTGCAGGAACCCCGTCCCGGTGTGCATCCGGGCGGGGTTTTTGCTTGTGCATGAAGGACGATACAAGACGCGTCATTCCATACGGAGACACCGCACATGAGCTGGGACTGGCAGGTATTCCTCAACGACGACGGCAGCGGCCGCACCTATCTGGAATGGATGATCGACGCCTGGGGCTGGACGCTGGCCGTGGCGGGCAGTTCCTGGGTGGTGGCGGTGGTGATGGGCGCCCTCATGGGCACGCTGCGCACCCTGCAGGACAGCCCCTGGCTGGTGCGCCTGGGCACAGCCTGGGTTGAGCTGTTCCGCAACATCCCCTTGCTGGTGCAGGTTTTCCTCTGGTACTTCGTGGTGCCCAAGATGTTCCCCGTCTTCCAGCAGGTGCCGGGCTTCGTGCTGGTGGTGTTCGCCCTGGGTTTCTTCACCTCGGCGCGCATCGCCGAGCAGGTGCGCGCTGGCATCCAGGCACTGCCGCGCGGGCAGCGTTACGCGGCTCTGGCCATGGGTTTCACCACGGCACAGGCCTACCGCTACGTGATCCTGCCCATGGCCTTTCGCATCATCCTGCCGCCGCTGACCAGCGAGTCCATGAACCTGCTGAAGAACTCGGCCGTGGCCTTTGCCGTGTCGATCGCCGAACTGACCATGTTCGCCATGCAGGCGCAGGAGGAGACTTCGCGCGGCGTCGAGGTCTACCTGGCCGTGACGGCGCTCTACATGCTGTCGGCCTTCGCGGTCAACCGCGTCTTCGCCACGATCGAGAAGCGGGTGCAGATCCCCGGCTTCATCGTCGCGGGCGGCACCGGCGGAGGACACTGAGATGCTCGGTCTCGACCTCACTTTCCTGAGCTGGGACATCATCAGCAAGTTCGTGCTGGGCGGCCTGTGGTTCAGCGTCAAGCTGACCATCATCGCCACGCTGGGCGGAATCGTGTTCGGCACCCTGCTGGCGCTCATGCGCCTGTCCGGCCGCAAGGCGTTGATGCTGCCGGCCACCATCTACGTTAACGGCATGCGTTCCATTCCGCTGGTGATGGTGATCCTGTGGTTCTTCCTGCTGATCCCCTTCCTGATCGGCAAGCCCATTGGCGCCGAGGTGTCGGCCATCATCACCTTCATCGCCTTCGAGGCGGCCTACTTCAGCGAGATCATGCGCGCGGGCATCCAGTCCATTCCGCGCGGCCAGGTCTTTGCCGGGGAGGCCCTGGGCATGACCTACGGGCAGAACATGCGTCTGGTCGTGCTGCCCCAGGCCTTCCGCAACATGTTGCCGGTTCTGCTGACGCAGACCATCATCCTGTTCCAGGACACCTCGCTGGTCTACGCCATCGGCGCCTACGACCTGCTCAAGGGTTTCACCAACGCCGGCAAGATCTACGGCCGGCCCGAAGAGGCCTACCTGTTGGCTGCCGTGGTTTATTTCGTGATCTGCTTTGCCCTGTCCTGGCTCGTCAAGCGCCTGCAGGCCAAGATCGCCATCGTCCGTTAAGCATCGGAGTACAAGATGATTGAAATCAAGAACGTATCGAAGTGGTATGGCCCTGTGCAGGTGCTCAACAACTGCTCGGTCAGCATCAGCAAGGGTGATGTGGTGGTGGTCTGCGGCCCCTCGGGCTCGGGCAAGTCCACGCTGATCAAGACCGTCAACGGCCTGGAGCCCATCCAGCAGGGCGAGATTCTGGTGGACGGCGTCAATCTTTATGACGCCAAGACCGACCTGCCCAAGCTGCGCTCGCGCGTGGGCATGGTGTTCCAGAGCTTCGAACTGTTCCCCCATCTTTCCGTGACCGAAAACCTGACCATCGCGCAGGTCAAGGTCCTGGGCCGCAGCATCGATGAATCCAAGGTCCGCGGCCTCAAGATGCTGGACCGTGTGGGCCTGATGGCGCACAAGGACAAGTTCCCCGGACAGCTTTCGGGTGGTCAGCAGCAGCGTGTGGCGATTGCCCGCGCCTTGAGCATGGACCCCATCGTCATGCTCTTCGACGAGCCGACCTCGGCGCTGGATCCCGAGATGGTGGGCGAGGTGCTGGACGTGATGGTGAGCCTGGCCAAGGAGGGCATGACCATGATGGTGGTCACGCACGAGATGGGTTTTGCCCGCAAGGTGGCGAATCGCGTGATCTTCATCGACGTCGGCGGCCGCATCCTGGAAGACTGCAGCAAGGACGAGTTCTTTGGTCATCCCGAGAACCGCCAGCCGCGCACCAAGGATTTCCTGAACAAGATCCTGGCGCATTGAGCGCGAAAGATTC
>JBEIPS010000080.1:0-9719 GCA_040376915.1 Hylemonella sp. | reverse complement strand
GCGGCCCGGGCCAAGGCCCGCTTCAAGGCCTGAGGTTCCGGTGACGGCTGCTACCGGGTTCGCGCTCGAACTCCTGGGGATCACCTGCACCTTCGCCGCTCCTGGCGGCGGGCCGTCCTACACGGCTGTGGCCGACACGACGCTGCACGTGGCGGCCGGTGAGTTTGTCTCGGTGGTCGGTCCGACGGGCTGCGGAAAATCCACTCTGCTCAACGTAGGCGCGGGCCTGCTGGCGCCCAGTGCGGGGCAGGTCCGAGTTTTCGGCCAGCCGCTGCAGGGGCTGAACCGCCGCGCCGGCTACATGTTCCAGACCGATGCCTTGCTGCCCTGGCGCAGAACGCTGGACAACGTGATGCTGGGCCTGCGGTACCGCGGTGTGCCGGATGCCGACGCGCGCGCCCAGGCGCAGGACTGGCTGGCCCGTGTGGGCCTGGCCGGTTTTGGTGACCGTTACCCGCACCAGCTTTCGGGCGGCATGCGCAAGCGCGCGGCCCTGGCCCAGACCCTGGTGCTGGACCCGGACATCATCCTCATGGACGAGCCCTTCAGCGCCCTGGACATCCAGACGCGCCAGTTGATGGAAGACGAGGTGCTGGAGCTCTGGAGCGCGAAGAAGAAGGCGGTGCTGTTCATCACGCACGATCTGGACGAGGCCATCGCCATGAGCGACCGCGTGGTGGTGTTGTCGGCCGGGCCGGCCACACGACCCATCGGCGAGTTCGCCATCGACCTGCCGCGCCCGCGCAATGTCGCCGAGGTGCGGGCGACACCGCGTTTCGTCGAGCTGCACACGCGGATCTGGGGCGTGCTGCGCGAGGAAGTGCTCAAGGGCTACCAGCAGCAGCTGAGGAAAGCCGCATGAAGCTGTTGCAGATGCTCAAACCCCGGGCTGGCAACTTGCACTGGTGGCAGATCGGTGTGTTGCTGGTTTTTCTGGGTTTGTGGCAGCTGGCCTCGCGCGATACGAAGCTGGCGTTTTTTCTGGGCGACCCCATCCAGGTGGCCGGGCGCGTCTGGTCCTGGTTCCTGCCCTGGGCGGTGGCGCCCAATGCCCTGTTTCCCGAGGGCCTGAGCGGCAATGCCGACATCTACCGCCACCTGGGCACCACGCTGCTGGAGACCTTTCTGGCCTTCGGCATCGGTACGGTGCTGGGCCTGGTCTGCGGTCTGTGGCTGGCCCTCTCACCCCTGGCCAGTGCCATCCTGGACCCCTACATCAAGGCGGCCAACGCCATGCCGCGTGTGATCCTGGCACCCATCTTCGCGATGTGGTTCGGCCTGGGCATCTGGAGCAAGGTGGCCTTGGCCGTGACCCTGGTGTTTTTCATCGTCTTCTTCAACGTCTACCAGGGGGTGCGCGAGGTCAGCCCCGTGGTGCTGTCCAACGCCCGCATGCTGGGCGCCAACCAGCGCCAGCTGCTGCGCACCGTCTACCTGCCCAGTGCCACGGCCTGGGTGTTTTCCAGCCTGCACACCTCGGTGGGCCTGGCTTTCGTGGGGGCGGTCGTGGGCGAGTACCTGGGTTCGGCGCGCGGCGTGGGCTATCTGATCCTGCAGGCCGAAGGCACGTTCGATGTCAACACGGTGTTTGCCGGCATCGTGGTGCTGACCACCTTTGCACTGCTGCTCGACGGCCTGGTCGGGCGCATCGAGCGCCACCTCATGAAGTGGCAGCCGCGCCAGGGCGAGACCGAAAAGCTTTAACGCCTGACGATCGCGGCCGGCTTGCTGCGCGCGGCAACCTTGACCGGGGCCTGCTGCGCAGAGCGCACCGGCACCCAGCGATGCACCACGATGTCCTGGCCTGGCTTGAAGCTGGCCGAGGTGCTGACATGGTTCCACTCGGCGACCTTGGCCGGTGCCAGGCCGTAACGACGCGCCACGGTGGACACAGAGTCCTTCTTGCCTGCCTTGAGCACGATGCGCTTGAGCACGGTCTCGGGCACCAGGGAAAGCTGGCCGTTGTCGGCGATGCGCACGGTCACGTCGCGTTCCTGGCTGGCAGGACGCGGCACCAGCAGGGTGGAGCCGGCGCGGATGATCATGTGGGTGGGGATGTTGTTGACGTAGCGCAGGTCGTTTTCGCTCATCTTCAGCCGCTTGGCGGCGTCGGCCGTCTTCATGGTGGAGGGGGCGATCCAGACCGTCCAGCTCGAAAGGCGGTCACCCGCGTAGGCGTCCAGGTTGCGCTGGAAGATGGCAGCGTTGTCCCAGGGCAGCAGGATCTGCTGCGTACCGGCGGCCAGGATGACGGGGCGGTGCAGCGAGGGGTTGAGTGCCTTGAAGTCCTCCAGCGGCACTTCGGCCAGCTTGGCCGCCAGCGCCACGTCGATGTCGCGTGTGATGGTGACGCTGTCGAAGTAGGGGTGGTTGTCGATCTGCGGCAGCTGGATCTTGAAGACATCCGGACGGGCCACGATGTTCTTCATGGCCTGCAGCTTGGGGATGTAGTAACGCGTCTCCATGGGCATGGTCAGGTCCAGGTAGCCCGTGCCCTTGCCCTGGCGCTTGTTCTTGGCGATGGCCCGGCCCACGCTGCCTTCCCCCCAGTTGTAGGACGCCAGGGCCAGGTGCCAGTCACCAAACATGCCGTGCAGGCGTTCCAGGTAGTCCAGCGCAGCGCGGGTGGAGGCCAGCACATCGCGGCGATCGTCGCGAAAGGCGTTCTGCTTGAGCTGGTAGAGCTTGCCGGTGCTGGGGATGAACTGCCACATGCCGGCGGCGCGTGCGCGCGAGTAGGCCTGGGGATTGAAGGCGCTTTCGATGAAGGGCAGCAGGGCCAGCTCGGTGGGCATGTTGCGCCGCTCCAGTTCCTCGACGATGTGGAACAGGTATTTGCGCGAACGCTCGGCCATGTTCTCCAGTTCCTCGGGACGCGCGGCGTACCACTGCTCGCGCCCGGGCACCAGGCTGCTTTCGAGGTCGGGCATGGCAAAGCCGCGGCGGATGCGCTCCCACAGATCGGTGGGCGCGGTCGTGGCTGCCACGGTGCGCGGTGCGGGTTCGTGCGGGGTGATGGGGGTCAGATCGCCGGCCGGATACTCGGGCCGGTGGCTGACCGGAGCGGGTGGACTGGAGGGCCTGGTTTCGATGGCGCTGGGCGCCTGGGCCTGGGACGGGAGGGGGGCGGTGTTGCTCGGAGCGACGCTGGCGCAGCCGCTCACGACGAGGAACAGGCCGGTCAGGCAGACGTAGCTGAAAAATTTCATTTGAACTGGTTCTTCCACTCGCGCAGGGCGGCAAAGTAGCCGACCTCGTCATGGGCAGCGGTACGACCCTGCACGGAGCGGCGCACGGCCGGCTCACGCGAGCGCAGGAAGGGGTTGATGTCGCGCTCGACGGCGATGGTCGAGGGCAGGGTGGGCAACTGGCGCGCCCGCCGGGCTTCGCACTGCCGGCTGTAGTCCAGCAGGGCCGCATTGTCGGGCTCCACCGCGCGTGCGAAGCGCAGATTGCTCAGGGTGTATTCGTGCGCGCAGCACACCCGCGTGTTGCCGGGCAGAGCGGCAAGACGGTCCAGCGAGGCCAGCATCTGCGCCGGTGTGCCCTCGAAGAGCCGGCCGCAGCCACCGGAGAACAGGGTGTCGCCGCAGAACAGCAGGGGCTGGCCGTCGCAATCAGCGCCAGCCGGCGCCGGGCCGCCCCAAGCCGGCTGAGCCCCCTCGGGGGGCAGGGACGCAGTCCCGTGGGGGCCACAGTACCAGGCGATGTGACCGGCGGTGTGGCCGGGGACGTCAAGCACGGTGAAGCGCAGGCCCAGCAGGTCCAGCGTGTCGCCATCGGTGTAGCGCTGCAGGGGCTCGGGCATCTCTTCGCCCGCGGGTCCGTGGACGGTGGCCCCCGTGGCCTGGCGCAATTCGGCCACGCCGCCGATGTGGTCGGCATGGTGGTGGGTGACTAGAATGGCCTGGAGTTGCAGGTGTTGGGCCTGCAGTGCCTGCAACACCGGCTGCGCATCACCGGGGTCGACGACGAGTGCCTGGTGGCCGTCATGCAGCATCCAGAGGTAGTTGTCGTCGAAGGCGGGCAATGGAAGCAGGGTCATGAATGACGGAATTATAGGTTTGCAGGACTGGTTTGAGACCCCGTCCGGGCGCTATCTATTGGCGTGGGAACAACAGCAGTTCGATCTGCGGGTCGCCGACATCTTCGGTTATCACGCGCTGCAGCTGGGTTTGCCTGCGCTGGACGCGCTGGCGGCCAACCGCATGTCGCACCGCTGGCTGGCCACCAGCCAGGCCGTTCCTCCCGGGGCCATGAATGCGCGCTTGGCCCTGCTGAGCGACTATGCGGCCCTGCCGTTTCCCGAGGCCAGCCTGGACATGGTGGCCCTGCCGCACACCCTGGACAGCCACCCCGACCCGCACGCTACGCTGCGCGAGGTGGCGCGCGTGCTGGTGCCGGGCGGGCGCGTGGTGCTCAGCGGCTTCAATCCGCTGAGCCTGTGGGGCCTGCGCCAGCGACGCGAGCGCCTGTGCCAGCGCTTCAAGCTGGGCACGCCCTTGCTGCCACCGGCGCTGGAGTTCATCGGCTACTGGCGCCAGCGTGACTGGCTGCGCCTGCTGGATTTCGAGATCGAGGTCGAACAACACGGCGGCTACCGGCCCCTGCTGCGCAGCGAGACCTGGCTCAAGCGCTGGAGCTGGATGGACCGCGCCGGCGCGCGCTGGTGGCCCTTTTTCGGCGCGGCCTACTTCCTCGTGGCGGTCAAGCGCGTGCACGGCGTGCGTCTGCTGGGGCCGGCCTGGAAGCGAGCCAGCAGCCAGGCCACCGGCACGGTGCCATTGGTGCGCCGCAGCGGAGACAATCACGCCCACACCAGCAAGGGATGAACGAGTGAACACAGTCGAGATTTATACCGATGGCGCCTGCAAGGGCAATCCCGGGCCGGGCGGCTGGGGCGTGCTGCTGAAATCCGGCGGTGTCGAGAAGGAGCTGTTCGGCGGGGAGCGCGAGACCACCAACAACCGCATGGAGATGCTGGCGGTGATCATGGCGCTGGAGTCGCTCAAGCGGCCCTGTCACGTGGTCCTGCATGCCGACAGCCAGTACGTGCTCAAGGGCATCAATGAATGGCTGGCCGGCTGGAAGGCCAGAGGATGGAAGACCGCCGCGAAGCAACCGGTCAAGAACGTGGACCTCTGGCAGCGCCTGGATGCGCTGGTGGCGGGGGCGGGCCACCGCATCGACTGGCGCTGGGTCAAGGGCCACGATGGCGACCCGGGCAATGAGCGGGCCGACGCCCTGGCCAACCGTGGCGTTGAGCAGGTGTTGGGCCGCTGAGGCGGTTTTGTAAAGCTGTTGCAAAGCTGCGGCGCAGCCGCCCGCTCCAGGGGCTGGTGCGCGTGCAGGAAAGGCCCGGGACTGTTACATTCTTTGACTGTCCCGTTCCATTCCGGGCGGGCAAACCGCCTGAGCTCCCGATTCATCCATGGCCTCCAAATTTCTTTATCCGGTGATCGCCGTTGTCGGCATCGCGACCGCATCCGCTGCCGCATGGTGGTTCCAGAACAAGAACAGGACAGACACGGCCGCTGCGGCTCCTGCTGCCGCAAGCCAGGTGAATACCGGCGCATCGGGGGCTGGCAACGCCGGTGGTCCGGCCCGTCCGGTCACCGTGGAGGTGGCCAAGGTTCAGGTCACCAGGCTGACGGACGACGCCCAGGCCGTGGGCAGCCTGCGCTCGCGCCAGGGTGTGATGCTGCGTCCCGAGGTCAGCGGGCGCATCACCCAGCTCAATTTCCGCGACGGCGAACGCGTGCGCAAGGGACAACTGCTGGTGCAGTTCGACGACCAGCTACAGCTGGCACAGATCAAGCAGAGCCAGGCCGAACTGTCCATCGCCCAGGCCAACCACAAGCGCAACCAGGAACTGCTGGCGCAGAACTTCGTCAGCCAGCGCTCCCTGGACGAGAGCGCGGCCAATCTGGAGGTGGCCCAGGCCAAGCTGGCGCTGGCGCAGGCCACGGCGGCACGCCTGAAGATCCTGGCGCCCTTCGATGGCATCGCCGGCATCCGCAACGTCAATGTAGGCGACTACCTGAAAGACGGTACCGACATCGTCAATCTGGAGGACATCGATACGGTCTATGTCGATTACCGCCTGCCCGAGCGCTTCCAGACCCTGCTCAGGTCGGGGCAGAAGGCGACCGTCGAACTCGATGCGCTGCCTGGCCGCAGGTTCGAGGCGCGGGTGCAAGCCGTGGATCCCTTGATCGATGCCAACGGCCGTTCCATCGGCGTGCGTGCCAGCATCACCAACCAGCAACTCTTGCTGCGTCCCGGCATGTTTGCGCGCGTGAGCACCGTGTTCGGTGTGCGCGAGAAGGCCCGGGTGATCCCTGAAGAGGCCATCGTGCCGCAGGGGACGCGGCAGTTCGTCATCAAGCTGGTGCCGGGGCCGGACAACGACACCCTCGTTTCGCAGCGCGTCCCGGTGACGGTGGGCATCCGCCGTCCGGGCCAGGTCGAGATTCTCGAGGGACTCAGGGAAGGCGACACCGTGGTCACGGCCGGCCAGCAGCGCCTGCAGCGCGACGGCAGCCCGGTCCGGGTGCTGGAGCTGGGCCGTCCGGCCAACTGAAACGCAGCGAGGACCGTCATGCAACTGCCCGAAATCGCGATCCGCCGGCCGGTGTTTGCCACCGTGCTCTCGCTGCTGGTGCTGCTGATCGGCGCGGTGAGCTTCACCAAGCTGCCGGTGCGCGAGTACCCGAAGATCGACGAGCCGGTGGTCACCGTCACCGTGCGCTATGCCGGCGCCTCGGCCGAGGTGGTGGAGTCGCAGGTGGCCAAGCCGCTGGAGGATTCGATTGCCGGCATCGATGCGGTGGACGTCATCACCTCCATTTCGCGTGCCGAGCAGGCGCAGATCACGGTGCGCTTCCGCCTGGAGAAAGACGCCGACGCAGCGGCCGCCGAGGTGCGTGATCGCACCTCGCGCGTGCGCAACAAGCTGCCGCAGGCCATCGACGAGCCGGTCATTGCCAAGGTCGAAGCCGATGCCTTCCCGGTGATCTGGCTGGCCTTTTCCAGCGACATCCACACGCCGCTGCAACTCAACGAACTGATCAACCGCGTCGTCAAGCCGCGCCTGCAGACCGTCAGCGGGGCGGCCGACGTGCGCATCTTCGGCGAGCGCAAGTACGCCATGCGGGTCTGGCTGGACCCTGACCGCCTGGCCGCCTACAAGCTGACCACGCAGGACGCCGAGGATGCGATCCGCCGCAGCAATCTGGAAGTGCCGGCCGGACGCATCGAGAGCCGGCAGCGCGAGTTCTCCGTCACATCCAATACCGACCTGATGAAACCGGCCCAGTTCGGCGAGATCGTGATCCGCACCGTCAACGGCTTTCCGGTCAAGCTGCGCGACGTGGCGCGCATCGAGGAGGGGGCGGCCGAGGAACGCACCTCCGTGCGCATCAATGGCCGTCCGGCGATCTCCGCCGGCGTGATCCGCCAGGCTACGGCCAACCCCCTGGAACTCAGCCGCGGCGTGCGCGAGATGCTGCCCCGGCTGGAGGCCGACCTGCCCAAGGGCATCAGCATCACCATCGCCAACGACAACTCGGTCTTCATCGACCGCTCCATCAAGAACGTCTTCACCACCATCCTGGAGGCCGTGGTCCTGGTGGCCCTGGTGATCTTCGTCTTCCTGCGCACCGTCCGCGCCTCCATCATCCCCATCGTCACCATCCCGGTCAGCCTGATCGGCACTTTCGCGCTCATGGCGCTGGCCGGTTTCACCGTCAACACCCTGACCCTGCTGGCCCTGGTGCTGGCCATCGGCCTGGTAGTGGACGATGCCATCGTGGTGCTGGAGAACATCTACCGCCACATCGAGGAAGGTATGGAACCCTTCAGCGCCGCCATCAAGGGAGCCAAGGAAGTCGGCTTTGCCGTGGTGGCCATGACGCTGACGCTGGCGGCGGTCTATGCGCCGCTGGCCTTCACGCCAGGGCGCACCGGTCGCCTGTTCGTCGAATTCGCGCTGGCGCTGGCGGGCGCGGTGGTCGTTTCGGGTTTCATCGCCCTGACGCTCTCGCCCATGATGTGCTCGCGGCTGCTCAAGCACAATCCCAATCCCTCCTTCTTCGATCGCTGGATGGAACTGCGTCTGACGGCGCTCAGCAATGGCTACGAGCGCCTGCTGCGGCGTGTGCTGGGCATGCGCTGGCTGGTGCTGGGGGTCATGGCTGGTGTGGTGCTGGCCATCGCGGCCGTGCTGCCGGGCATGAAACGCGAGCTGGCCCCGCTGGAAGACCGCGGGGTGATCCTCAACGTGATCAATGCGCCCGACGGCGCCACCATGGCCTATACCGACAAGTACGCCAGCGCCATCGAGAAGATCGGCAGCCAGTACACGGAGTTCGACCGGGTTTTTGTCGTGCTCGGCAATCCGACCGTCAGCCAGGCCAACGTGACCCTGCGCGCTGTCGACTGGGACGAACGCAAGCGCAGCACGCTGGAGATGGCGCGCGAGATGCAGCCCCGCATCGCCGCGCTGCCGGGTGTGTCGGCTTTCCCCATCACGCCGCCCTCGCTGGGCCAGGGCTTTCGCGAGCGGCCGGTCAATTTCGTGATCCTCACCTCCGAGAGCTACGAGAACCTGAACCAGGTGGTGCGCCAGTTCCTCGACGAAATTGCCAAGAACCCGGGTATCCAGGGGGCGGATGTGGACCTGCGCCTGAACAAGCCCGAGCTCAAGATTGACGTCAACCGCGAAAAGGCCTCCGACCTGGGGGTCGGCGTGGACGCCGTGGCGCGCGCCATCGAGACCATGCTGGGCGGTCGCCTGGTGACACGTTACAAGAAGGGTGGCGACCAGTATGACGTGATCGTGCAGACCCAGTCCCTGGGTCGCGACACACCCGACGACATCGAGCGCATCTTCGTGCGCGGCCGCAACGACACCATGATCCCGCTGGCTTCGCTGGTGACCGTGCGTGAGGCGGTCTCGCCGCGTGAACTGAACCACTTCAGCCAGCGCCGTGCAGTCACGATCACCGCGAATCTAGCGCCCGACTATTCCCTGGGGCAGGCGCTCGATTTCCTGGACCAGGTCAGTACGCGCGTGCTCAAGCCGGGGTACACCACCGATCTGAACGGTACGTCGCGCGAGTTCAGGAACTCGCAGGGCTCGCTCACCATCGTCTTTGTGCTCGCGTTGCTGTTCATCTTCCTGGTGCTGGCCGCGCAGTTCGAAAGCTTTGTCGATCCGCTGGTGATCATGCTCTCGGTTCCGCTGTCCATGATCGGGGCCCTGCTGGCCTTGAAACTGAGCAACGGCTCGCTCAATGTCTACTCGCAGATCGGCCTGATCACGCTGGTGGGCCTTATCACAAAGCACGGCATCCTGATCGTCGAGTTTGCCAACCAGATGCGCGAGCATGGCCTGGACATGGTCGAGGCCGTGGTCAAGGCCTCCAGCCAGCGCCTGCGCCCCATCCTCATGACCACCGGCGCCATGGTGCTGGGGGCCGTGCCGCTGGCTCTGTCCAAGGGCGCGGGTGCCGAGAGCCGCGTGCAGATCGGCTGGGTCATCGTCGGCGGTATGACGCTGGGCACGCTGCTGACCATCTTCGTCGTGCCCACCATGTACACCTTGCTGGCGCGCAAGCACGCCCCCGGCGCTGACAAGCGGGCCGTGAGCGAAGCGGCTGCGCACGAGGCCGACCTGCTGGCCAAGTAGCCAGGTGAGGCGGCCCATGCCGCACAAT
>JBEIPS010000195.1:0-2136 GCA_040376915.1 Hylemonella sp. | reverse complement strand
TCAATGCGCCCGCATCTTCGCCCGCAGCCGCGCAATCGACTGGCTGTGCAGCTGGCACACGCGGGATTCGGTGATGCCCAGCACGGAGGCGATCTCCTTGAGGTTCATGTCCTGTTCGTAGTACATGCTCATGATGTACTGCTCGCGTTCGGGCAGGCTCTTGATGGCGTCGACCAGCGAGCTGCGGATGCGCTGGTTGCGCAGCATCTGCATGGGGTCGGAATCCCCGTCGACCATGTGGCGGTCGAGGAAACCGTCCTCGCCTTCGCTGCCACCGGTCATGTCTTCCAGGTAGACCAGCTGCGTGCCCTTGACCTTGTAGAGCAGGGCCTGGTATTCGGCCAGCGCCAGGCCCAGTTCGGCCGCGATCTCGGATTCGCTGGCGGAGCGGCCCAGCTTGTGTTCCAGGCGGGTGAGGGCGACCTCGATTTCCTTCTGGCTCTTGCGTGAGCCGCGGCTCATCCAGTCGTTCTCGCGCAGCTCGTCGATCATGGCGCCACGGATGCGCTGGGTGGCAAAGGTTTCGAACTGCACGCCCTGGCTGGCCTCGTAACGCGTCAGCGCTTCGGACAGGCCGATCAGGCCGACCTGGATCAGGTCGTCGACCTGGATGCTGGGGGGCAGCTTGGCCATCATGTGGTGGGCCAGGCGGCGCACCAGCGGCGAGTACTGCCGGATCAGGGCGTCTCGGTCGAGCTGGCCTTTGGCGGTGTACATCAGAGGCTCCTCACGGCCCGGCTTGCAAGGGGCGCCGCGTGCGGGGGTGTCCAGCGCTGCGCCTGCAGTGCATGTTCCAGGGTGCGCAGCGCCAGGCGCTGGGTCTCCTCGGTCTGGGTGGGGCAGACGGTCAGGGCCGGCACCTCGCAGGCGAGGAAATCCCGGGCACAGTCCTGCAGGTTCCTGCTGATGCTGTGCCCCGAGACGCGGGTGGCCAGGTTGGAATCGTCCATGACGCTCACGATGGTAGGCCTAAGTTTGCCCATGTTCAACAACTGCTTGAGCGCATGGTAGCCGCTCAGCAGCGCGGCATCGTTGGCCGAGACCGGCAGCAGCGGCGACAGGCCGCTGCCCTGGAAGGAGCGCGCAAGCTCATGCGCGGGGGCGTAGAGCAGGATGAGTTCGTGGCCGGGAAAGAGTTCGGCCAGGCGGCGGGTACGCTCGGCGCTGGCCTCGGCCGGCGCGCCGGCCTGGGGTGTGCCCAGCGCGGTCAGGCCCAGGGCGGCGGGCACGATGAGCCAGTCCTGTGTGCCCTGGTCCAGGTGGGCGGGGTCTTCGTGGTCGGTCAGCAGCTGCTGCAGGCCGGGGGCTTGTTCGGTCTCGCGCACATGCGCGTCCAGCACCACCAGCGGATAGTCGAGCGCGGTCCAGGCGGCGCAGAGCTGCCACAGCAGGGGCAGTTCGCTGCGGTGGTCGCCGTGGCTGGCCAGGGCCGCGATGCGCGGCGTCTGCCCGGCGGCCATGGCGGCCAGGCCGGCGGCCTGGTGGCTCTCGGTCTCAAGCATGCAGCTGTCCCTGCGCATGGCTGCCCTGGGTGCCGACCTGCGCGAAATACATGCCCAGCTCGTCCATCTGCGGGTCGTGGGCCGATTTGCCCGAGGAACGCATGGACAGGCGGACCAGCTGCGCCGCGTCGGCGCGTTCCCAGTCCTCGGGCACGCGCTGGCCGCCGCTGACACCGCGCAGCACCAGGTGGTTGCGGATGACGGCGTCCAGTGCGGGGCCGAGCTTGACGGCCTCGTCGATCTTGGTCAGCACGGCCTGCTGCGCACCGAAGGAGGCGACGGCCTCGTCCTGCGTGTCGCCGTGGCTGGCGGCGTTGAGCACCAGCAGGCGCTTGATCTGGGGCAGATTGAGCAGTTCCATCATGTCGCGCTTGCGCGGGTCGCGCGGGGCCACGCCCGTGGTGTCGATGATGACCATCTTGCGGTTGGCCAGCAGGCCCAGCAGGTCCTGCAGCGCGGCGCGGTCATGCGCCATGTGCGCCACCACGCCCAGCATGCGGCCGTAGGCGCGCAGCTGTTCATGGGCGCCGACGCGGTAGCTGTCCAGCGTGATCAGGCCCACGCTGCCGGCGCCGTGCGTGCGTGCGCACAGCGCGGCCAGCTTGGCGGCGGTGGTGGTCTTGCCCACGCCGGT
>JBEIPS010000009.1:0-59468 GCA_040376915.1 Hylemonella sp. | reverse complement strand
TTTTCGCCCTTGTTCAGGCGCACGTTCTCCAGCATCACGAGCTGGCCCGGCGCGACCTGCACTCCGTCGACCCAGTTGGACACCAGCGGCACCTCGCGGCCCAGCAGCTCGGCCATGCGCCGCGCCACGGGAGCCAGGCTGTCCTCGGGCTTGAATTCGCCCTCGGTGGGGCGGCCCAGGTGCGAAGTCACCATGACCGCAGCACCGGCGGCCAGCGCCATCTGGATGCAGGGCAGGCTGGCACGGATGCGGGTGTCTTCGGTGATGCGGCCCGCATCGTCTTGCGGGACGTTGAGGTCGGCGCGGATGAAAACGCGTTGCCCTTGGGCCTTGCCCTGTTCACACAGGGTCTGGAAGCGGAGGAAGTTCATGGTTGGTGTCTAGGCGCAGAGTTTGAAAATGGGGTGGCGGGTCTGAAACCCGCTTGTAACCCGCAATTTTAGGCGGCCGCGCCTGACGCCCCGCCAACGGCCGGCCTCAGGCCGCCCCAGGCTCACCAGCCGAGGCCGAGGTGCAGGGGCAGATACACCGCCATGCCAACGACGATGGTGCCCAGCATGGCCCAGGAACTCTGCTGGCGCCAGAAATACCAGGCGGCCCCGGCCAGCACGGCAAACAGGCGGGCGTCCTGCCAGGTGGAGACCAGATGGCCCTGGCTCATGACCATCTCGGGCACGATCACCGCCGACAGCGCCGCAATGGGTGCGTACTGCAGACCCCGCTGGGCCCAGTGCGGCAGGCTCCAGGGTTTGCTGGAAATAAAAAAGAAGGAGCGTGTGATGACGGACACAGCGGCCAGCCCAAGGATGACGCCCAGGGTCCAGAAGTCAGTTTCTTTCATCGCCCCTCCCCATGCCTGAACGGCGGCGCCTTCTCGAGCAGCAGGCACAGGGCCACCGCCGCAGCGATCGCCACCACGATGTTGAGCTTGAAGGGCAAGGCAAAAGCGGCCACTGCGGCCGCCCCGGCCACCCCGGCCGAAACCACGCGCAGCCGGCTGCTGGCCAGTGACAGGCACACGCCCAGCAGGGCCAGGATGCCCGCGAAACCCAGGCCCCAGTGCGCTGGCACGGAATGCGCCAGGAAGATGCCCAGCAGGCTGGCCAGCTGCCAGCTGCTCCAGTTGGTGGCACAACCGCCCAGCAGATAGGCCAGCTGCGTCTGGCGCTCCTCCGCCGTCTGCGGCGGCTGGTGAAAGCGCTTGGTGAACATGACGTAGCTGATGTCGGCCGTGACGTAGCCGGCCAGCAGGCGCCAGCGCCGCGGCAGGTACATGAGGTAGGGTCGCATGTGCGCGCTGAAAACCACAAAGCGCAGGTTGACGCACAGGCCCGTGGCCCAGATCACCAGCACGGGCGCGCCAGCCGCGATCAGTGGAATGGCCGCCAACTGCGAACTGCCGGCATAGACCAGCAGGGTCATGGCGACGGCCTCGAACAGGCTCATGCCGGACTTGATCATGGCCACGCCGGTCATCATGCCCCAGGCCGCCAGGCCAGGCGCCACGGACACCATGTCCTGCATGCCCTGACGGAATTCAGGGTGCCGTACGATCTGGCGCAGGCTGCTCATGACTCAGGCGCCCAGCATGGCATCGACCGGCAAGGCAAAGCCGCGCAGGAAATCAGCCGCCGACAGACGCTTGCCGCCGGCGCGCTGCAATTCCGTCAGGCGCAGCGCGCCCTCACCACACTGCACGACGATGCCTTCGGTGCCCGCGAGCAACACCGTACCTGGCGCCTTGCTGTTGGCAGGGGCTGGCTCGACGTGGCCCCGCCACAGCTTGATAGGCTCCCCTTGCCAGGCCGTTGCGGCGCCGGGAAAGGGATCAAAGGCCCGGATCCGGCGTTCGATCACGGCGGCGGGCTGCGCCCAGTCCACGGCCGCCTCCTGCTTCTCGATCTTGTGGGCGTAAGTCACGCCCTCGACGGCCTGGGGCATGCGCGTCAAGCCACCGCAGGCGGCGATTTCCAGCGCCTCCACGACCAGTCGGCCCCCCAGCAAGGCGAGCTTGTCATGCAGACTGGCCGTGCTGTCCTTCGCCGTGATCGGCAGTCGCTCCACCAGCAGCATGTCGCCCGTGTCCAACCCTGCGTCCATCTGCATGATGGTGACACCGGTCTCGGTATCACCGGCTTCAAGGGCGCGGTGGATAGGCGCGGCACCGCGCCAACGCGGCAACAGCGAGGCATGGATGTTCAGGCATCCCAGGCGCGGCAGGTCCAGCACCCACTGCGGCAGGATCAGGCCATAGGCCGCCACCACGATGACATCGGGACGTACTGCCTCCAGCGCGGCGCGGGCGGCAGCGGCCTCCTCGGGGTACTTGCCATCCAGGCGCAGGCTGTGAGGCTGCGCTACGGCGATGCCGTGTTCCTGCGCAAACTGCTTGACCGGTGAGGCCTGCAGCTTCATGCCGCGACCGGCCGGCCGGTCGGGCTGGGTCAGGACCAGCGGGATCTCGAAACCGGCCGCGTGCAGCCGCTCCAGCGCCACCCGGGCAAATTCGGGCGTACCGGCGTAGACGACCCTCAACGGCGCTCCTCGCGCTGCGCCTTGAGCATCTTGGTCTTGATGCGGTTACGCTTGAGCGGCGACAGGTATTCCACAAAGACCTTGCCCAGCAGGTGGTCCATCTCGTGCTGGACACAGACGGCAAGCAGGCCCTCGGCCTCGATCACGCGCTCCTTGCCGTCGCCATCGAGGGCACGCACGTGCACACGCTCATGGCGCTCAACGCCGTCATAGATGCCGGGCACGGAAAGGCAACCCTCGTCGTTGACCTTCATCTCCGGGCTGGCCCAGACGATCTCGGGGTTGATCAGCACCAGGGGCTGGTCACGCCCCTCGGAGACGTCGATCACGATCAGGCGTTCGTGCACGTCGACCTGGGTGGCGGCCAGGCCGATGCCGGCGGCCTCGTGCATGGTTTCAAACATGTCGGCGATCAATTGCTTGATGCGCACGTCGACAGCCTGCACGGGTTTGGCCACCGTGTGCAGGCGCGGATCGGGAAAACAAAGAATGGGAAGCAGCGCCATAAAACCTCGTCAATGTCGTTATTTTCGCCACTTTTGGCCGGCGAGTTTGCAACAAAGTACAGAAAACATTGCCCAATCAAGGGCTTGGGCGGAGAATCGTGCGTGATTTATTAAGTTTTCCGGATGCAGCGGGCGGCCAGCCCGCGTCCGGAACTAGCCGGGGGCAACGTGAAACAGCAAGACATGACGAAAAACAGGATGGGGATCCGTACCCAAGTTTCCATGATCGCGGCCCTGGGCCTGCTGAGCCTGCCGGTCTGGAGCCAGAAATTCCCCAATCTGCCCATCAGCCCTGAACAGAACGCAACCGCCCGGAAAGTAGCCCAGGCTGGCGTGCCCTTGTCTGAGCTGGCCCCCGACGCACCCGACACCTACGTCATCAAAGCCGGTGACACCTTGTGGGGCATCTCCAAACTGTTCCTGCGCAGCCCCTGGCGCTGGCCTGAGCTCTGGGGCATGAACCTCGAAGAGATCCTGAACCCCCACCTTATCTACCCCGGCCAGACCCTCTACCTGGACAAGCGCGATGGCCGTGCTCGCCTGACCGGCACCCCGCCCGGTACCGAAGCCCCCGCGCCTGTCGCCGGCAACGATGGCAGTGCTCCGGTCGTCGTCAGCACCACACGCGATGGCGCCAGCGGCATCGACACCGTGCGGCTTTCGCCGCGCATCCGTTCCGAGGCCGCCAGCACCCCCCTGACCACACTGCAGACCCGCGACATCGAGGCCTTCCTGGCCGAACCCCTGATCGTCGAGGAAAACGAGTTGCAGATCGCGCCGCGCATTGTCGCGGCCGGCGAGAACCGCGTGATCATCGGCCGCGGAGACCGCGTCTACGCGCGCGGCCCGGTCAGCGCCCCCCTGCTGGACGATCAACAGAAGTTCAAGCAGTACCGCGTCTTCCGCAACGCCAAGCCCCTCAAGGACCCGGACAACGGTGAGGTGCTGGGCTACGAGGCCGAATTCCTGGGCAAGGCCGCGCTGGTGCGCAGCGAGGGCAGCACCGAGTTGGCCTCGGCCGACGGCAAGGTAAACACCGCCCTGGTGCCGGCCACCATCGACATCGTGTCGGCCAAAAGCGAGATGCTGGTGGGTGACCGCATGGCGCCCGAACCCGAACGCGAGTTCCTGAACTTTGTGCCACGCGCTCCAGCCAAAGCCGTCAACGGGCGCATTGTCTCCATCTATGGCAACAGCGCCGTCGCCAATGCCTCGCAAAACCAGGTGGTGGTCATCAACCGCGGCCGCCGCGACGGCATGGAAAGCGGCCATGTGCTGGCCATCCTGAAAGACGGCCAGCAGCTGATCGACAAGACCGATGCCTCCAGGCCGCTGATCAAGTTGCCCAATGAGCGCAATGGCCTGATGATGGTGTTCCGTACCTACGAGAAGCTGTCCTACGCCCTGATCCTGGACATCACCGACACGGTGCGCGTCGGCGACCGTCTGGCCTCGCCGCAGTAAGGACCTGCCGGGGCGCGCAACGCCATGGAGCGCGATGAACTGGGCGCCTGGCTGCGCCTGACGCTCTCACCCGGAGTTGGCCGTGAAAGCGCGCGCCGCCTGCTGGCCGCCTTCGGCCTGCCCAGCTCCATCTTCGAACAAAGCCCGACGGCGCTGCAGCACTTGCTCAGCCCGGCGCAGGCGCAGGCCTTGCAGGCGACGCCCGACGGGCTGGCTGAACTCGTGGACCGCACCCGGGACTGGCTGCAGGAGGCCCCACAGCAGCGCGCGCTGGTTCCCCTGGGTGATGCCCGCTACCCGGCCTCGCTGCTGAACATCGAAGACCCGCCCCTGCTGCTGTACCTGATGGGCCGGCTGGATCTGCCGCTGGACGCCAACCGCAGCCTGGCCATGGTCGGCAGCCGCAACCCGAGCCCCCAGGGGGCATTGAATGCGCGTCAGTTCGCGCAGGCCTTGGGCCAGGCCGGCCTGACCATCGTCTCGGGACTGGCCCTGGGTATAGATGGCGCGGCCCATAAAGGCGCACTGGACGGCCATGCACTGGCGCCGGACAGCCTGGCCACGGTAGCCGTGGTCGGTACCGGCCTGGACCGGGTCTACCCCAAAAGCCACCACACGCTGGCGCACCGCATCAGTGAGCAGGGCTTGATCGTCAGCGAGTACCCGCTGGGCACGCCACCCCTTGCGGCCAATTTTCCGCGCCGCAACCGCCTGATCGCGGGGCTCTCGAACGCTACCCTGGTGGTAGAGGCTGCCCTTCAGTCGGGTTCTCTGATCACGGCGCGGCTGGCGGCCGAGCAGGGCAAGGACGTCTTCGCCATCCCGGGCTCCATCCACGCCACCCAATCGCGCGGCTGCCACGCCCTGATCCGCCAGGGTGCCAAACTGGTCGAATCGGCACAGGACGTGCTGGAAGAGATGCCTGGTGTCGCCAGCCCCGAACTTCCCGCGCGGGACGAGCCCGATACTTGTGTCGATGACGATGGCTTGCTGCAAGCCCTGGGGCTGGATCCGGTCAGTCTGGACGCTCTGCAAGCCCGCACCGGCCTGGACATCGCCGCTTTGCAAGCCCGCCTGATGGCACTCGAGCTCGACGGGCATGTGGCCCGTCTGCCCGGGGGCCTGCTGCAGCGCTTGGTGCGTGCCTGAAGCGCAACAGCGCCGACAACACCCTTCATTTCCCGCTGGCCCCCGGCGCTTTCTGCGCTATATTGAAGCCATGTTCGAAGTGCTTGTGTACGTGTACGAAAACTACTGGCGCGGCGATGCCTGCCCCGAATTGCCCCAGCTGGAACGCAAGCTCAGCGCCATCGGCTTCGACGCCGACGAGATACGCGACGCGCTGCTCTGGCTCGACGGCCTGAACCTCGCGGCCCAGAGCACCCTCTGGCTCGATACCGCCCCGCCGCCCCAGCCCGACACCAGCCTGTCCCGCGTTCAGTCGCCCGACAGCATGCGCGTGTACTCGGTCGCCGAGCAGAACCATCTGGGCGCCGAATGCCTGGGTTTCATCAGCTTCCTGGAATCGGCCGAAGTGTTGCCGCCACCGCTGCGCGAAGTCGTCCTGGACCGCGCCATGGCCGTGTCGGGCGAACCGATTTCGCTGGAGGATCTCAAGATCATCATCCTGATGGTGTACTGGAGCTTTGGCGAGGAACCCGACTCCCTGATCCTCGACGAGCTTTACGACGACAGCGCTGAGCGCATCGCGCACTGAGTCTGCCGCCCTCAGATGAAAAGTAAAAGGCCCCTTCCGGGGCCTTTTACTTTTCATCATCAGGTCGGTCAGGTGACGAGTCGTTCGGGATTGGCTTCCAGCCGGGTCAGCGCCTCGCGCGTGGCGCGCACGGTCAGCGTCTCTTCTTCCTGCGGCAGCAGGAGCCCCGCCTGCAGATAAGCCGCCAGGCGACCGGCCTGGATCAGATAGCTGTGGCCATCGCTGGAAGCGAAGAGGTTCAGGTGCTTGCGGTCACTGCGCCAGACAAACTGGATCTGACTGACCTTGCCGTTGTGGTCCAGCGTGAACCAGGAGCCCAGCTGCAATTCCTGCGCCCAGGCCACCATCGCAGGCGTGGGTTTGGAACCGCCATTCGTCACCACGTCGATGGTGGAAGCATCGATGCCCAGCATCATTTCGATGCTTTCGGCATCCAGCGGCAGGTCGCCCAGGCCATCCTCGCTGACGAAATCTTCCAGATTGGCCAGGCGCTGTGTCATGGCATCGATCTGGGCCTGCGGAATGGCCTGGGTCTTGGACATGAAGGCGTCGGCCATGGTGTCACTGACGATCTTGATGTGCGCGTCCTGGTCGGTCTGGCCCATCCCCAGCAGGCTCATGCCCGAGCGCAGGCGCTGCAACAGTTGCGGCAGGTCCTGGATCACGCGCGCACGGTCGTTGCGATTGGGCTTGGCGCTGGCCGACCACACGAGGTCGGCAGCCGCCTTCTTGAGTGCCACGGTCTCGGCATCCTTGGGCCCCTTGCGCACGGCCGACACGGCCAGCACCTCGGCCCAGACCTTGAAGAGGAAGGTGCGAATCTCGTCGCGCACCGGGATGTCCTTGAGCATATTGCGCAGCTCGATCGTGTACTGGATCGCCAGCGTCTCCTTCTGCTCGACCTGCTGCGCGACGCTCACCACCTTCTGCGTTTTTTCCTTGCCTGTCAGGTACTTCGCCAGGAATTTCTGGAACTCGTCGTAGACGATCTGGAAAACGCGTTTTCCGGTCTCGGGGTACTGCTCGATGACCTGCACGATGCGCTTGATCTCGGCTTCGAGCGCGCCGCCGGTGATGCTGCTCGCCTCGAAACCCATGACACAGGAGCCCATGCGGTCGATCAGCTGGCGCGCCGGGTGGTTGATGGAGCCAAAGAACTCCGTATCGGACAGCGCCACGCGCAACACCGGCATTTGCAGCCGGGCGAACCAGACACGGATGGTCGTAGGAATACGCTCCTCGGCCAAGATGGCCTGGAACATCAGCGCCACCATTTCAATGATGGCCTTCTCGCTCTTGGTCTCGGCCTTCTTCTTGAGTTCGTCGGTCCTCTCACGCAGCTTTTCGGCCACCCTGACCACGCCGGCGGGGCTGTAGTCCTCATAGACCGTCCCGGTACCGCCGCCACCGCCGCTGTTGCTGTTGCTGTAATACTGCGGGCGTTCTGCCATGGCAGCCATCAGCCCAGGCGAGGGCGGCTGGGACGCGGTCGCGGTGAAATCCCCGCCACCCTGGCCCACCAGCAGGCGCTTGAGCTGGCCGAACATGCCCTGGGCACGGCTGCGCGTGCGCGCCAGCGGCGTCGTCTGCGTCATCAGGCGCGTCTCTTCATGCGCACCGCCAAAGCCGGAAGGCGAACCTTGCGCGGCCAGGGCCTGGTGCATCTGCGCCGGGGTCTGCCCAAACGTGGAGGGCGGCGCCCCACCTGCTCCGGGCGGAGGAGCAGGTACTTGCCGGCCCTGGGCAGCAGGGGCACCGGCATCGCCCCAGCCCAGTCGGCCACCGAACAGATTGCCCGCACCGCGTCCAGCGGCGCCCGCTGCCTGTCCCGGCGGCAGGGCGGCAGGCTGGCCAGGATACGCCGCAGGGCCCGGTGGCATGCCGGGTGCGCGCGGACCACCCAAAGGCCCCTGCGTCGACATGGGCTGCCCATGCGCCCCGGACGAGGCGGCCCAGGATGCGTCACTGCCGCCCGTATCGCTCGGGTGATGAGGGTCGGGCAAAACCGAGTCGGGACCACCGCTGGCTGAGGGCGGTCGTCGACCAGCAGCAGCCCGCTTGACGCGGTCCTTCAGGTCGATACTGGGCATGAAACCCTGCTGGATCAGGAATTCGTTGCCATTGGCATAGACCGTTTTCAGCTTCTCGATGAGATGCTTCTGCACCACATCGTTGACCATGGGCCAGGACTCGCGTGTCATGCCGCAGGTGCTCCACTGCTCGACCATCAGCAGGATCAGGACCTCGGGTCGCAGGATGTCATGCCCCTCGAGATCGTCGCGGTTCTCCAGCGTCTTGACGCGCACGCGCAGATCGTCGAGATCGCTGCCCATCTTCTCCACCACGGCCAGCACCAGGCGGGAGGCCAGGATCTTGTTCTCGACCGCATCGGTCCCCACCAGGGACAGGCCGCCGTCACCCTCGAGCGACAGATCGTCCTTCTTCTCGGCCTTCTTGCTGGCCGGAGACTTGAGCGACTCCCGCCAGACCTTCATGGTGCCGTCGATCCAGGGTCCACGTTGCTTCTGGAACAGCATCCAGGCGTCGCGCCGGTTCTGCATGTCCCGGGTCGTGCCCTTTTCGTTGAGCAGCGTGGTCAAGCGGTCCTGGATCACCCCGCCCAGTTCGAACAGGATCTTTTCCGCATCGCCGAGGAAACGCTGGCGCACCTTCTCCGCCAGCTGCATGCGCTGCATATAGGAGAGTGGGGTGGCCATGGTGGTCCTGCCCTGGTTCAGACGACGGCACCCGCGTTCGGGTCGTTGGGATCGGTATCTCCCCGCTTGGTGCCACCGCCCTTGATCAGGTCTTCGCGCTTGACACCCAGCCACATGGCAATGGCGGCTGCCACGAAGACCGAGGAATAGATGCCGAACAGGATGCCGATGGTCAGGGCCAGCGCAAAGTAATGCAGCGTGGGGCCGCCGAACAGCAGCATGGACAGCACCATGAGCTGCGTGCTGCCATGCGTGATGATGGTGCGGCTGATGGTGGAAGTGATGGCGTTGTCGATGATGGCCACCGTGTCCAGCTTGCGCAGGCGACGGAAGTTCTCACGGATACGGTCGAAGATCACAACCGACTCGTTGACGGAGTAACCCAGCACAGCCAGCACCGCCGCCAGCACGGGCAGCGAGAACTCCCACTGGAAAAAGGCGAAAAAGCCCAGGATGATGACCACGTCGTGCAGGTTGGCGATGATGGCCGCCACGGCGAACTTCCACTCGAAGCGCATCGCCAGATAGATCATGATGCCCCCCACCACGAAGGCCAGGGCCTTGAGGCCATCCAGCGCCAGTTCGTCCCCGACCTGCGGGCCAACGAATTCGCTGCGGCGCAGGGTGGCGCTGGCATCAAGCGCCTTGAGCGTGACCATGACCTGCTCGCTCTGCTGGCCCGAGCTGACGCCCTTGGCCGCCGGCATGCGGATCAGCACATCGCGCGCGGTGCCGAAATTCTGGACCTGGACATCGGCATAACCCAGCTTGGCAATGCCGCCACGCACGGCTTCCAGATCGGCCGGCTGGGAATAGCTGACCTCTATCAGCGTACCGCCGGTGAACTCCACCGACAGATGCAGACCACGGGAAAAGAGAAAGAAGACGGCGGCCAGAAAGGTGATGACCGAAATGGCGTTGAGCACCAGCGCATGCCGCATGAAAGGGATATCGCGCCGGATTTTGAAAAATTCCATCTTGTTCTTCCCTCAATCCACCTTCGCCGGCGCCTGCCCGTCGGGGCGCCAGACCGTGCCGATCGACACCGACCTGAGCTTTTTACGGCTACCGTACCACAAATTCACCAGCCCGCGCGAGAAGAAAACCGCAGAGAACATGCTCGTGAGGATGCCCAGGCAATGCACCACGGCGAAACCCCGCACCGGACCGGAGCCGAAGGCCAGCAGAGCCAGGCCGGCGATCAGGGTGGTGACGTTGGAGTCCAGGATGGTGGCCCAGGCCCGGTCATAACCGGTCAGGATGGCCGCCTGCGGCGAAGCGCCGCCTCTGAGTTCCTCGCGCACCCGCTCGTTGATCAGCACGTTGGCGTCGATGGCCATGCCCAGCACCAGGGCCATGGCCGCCATGCCCGGCAGGGTCAGGGTAGCCTGCAGCATGGACAGCACGGCCACCAGCAGCAGCAGGTTGACGGCCAGCGCCACGCTGGAAATCACGCCAAAGAGCATGTAATAGACGCACATGAAGGCCGCCACCGCAGCAAACCCCCAGGTCACGCTGGCGAAACCCTTGCTGATGTTCTCCGCCCCCAGGCTGGGGCCGATGGTGCGTTCCTCGATGATCTCCATGGGGGCGGCCAGCGCGCCGGCGCGCAGCAGCAGCGCCGTGTCGGCCGCCTCCACCGAGGTCATGCGGCCCGAGATCTGCACCCGGCCACCACCGATTTCGCTGCGGATCACCGGCGCCGTGACCACCTCGCCCTTGCCCTTTTCGAACAGGATGATGGCCATGCGCTTGCCCACGTTCTCCCGGGTCACGTCCTTGAAGATGCGCGAGCCCTTGGCGTCCAGCGAGAGGTTGACCGTGGGTTCCTGGGTCTGGCTGTCGAAACCGGGCTGGGCGTCGGTCAGGTTGTCGCCGGTCAGCACGACCTGCTTCTTGACGATGACGGACTGGCCGTTGCGGTCCGGATAACGCTCGGTGCCAAAGGGCACCGGACCGGAACCGGCCTCGGCGGAGCGCCCCTCGGCGCTTTCGTCCACCATGCGCACTTCCAGCGTGGCCGTACGCCCCAGGATGTCCTTGGCCTTGGCCGTGTCCTGCACACCAGGCAGCTGCACGACGATGCGGTCCAGCCCCTGCTGCTGGATCACCGGCTCGGCCACGCCGAGTTCGTTGATCCGGTTGTGCAGGGTGGTGATGTTCTGCTTGAGCGCCTGTTCCTGCACCAGGCGGGCGGCCTGGGGCTTGATGGTGGCGCTGAGCCTGATGTCGCTGCCTTCCTGCGTTTCCGTGGTCTGCAGGTCGGCGAACTGGTCCAGCAGCACACGCTTGGCGGCGTCCGCCGTAGCGGCGTCGCGCAGGCGCAACTCAATGGCCTGACCGTTGCGACTGATACCGCCGTGGCGCACGTTCTTCTCGCGCAGCACCGTGCGCAGGTCCCCCGCCAGCGATTCTGCCTTCTTGCTGAGGGCGGCCTGCATGTCGACCTGCAGCATGAAGTGCACGCCTCCGCGCAGGTCCAGGCCCAGGTACATGGGCGCCGCACGCAGCGCGGACAGCCAGCCCGGCGTGCGCGGCAGCAGGTTGAGCGCCACGATGTAGTCGGGGTCGGCCGCGTCCTTGACCAGGGCACGCTGGATGGCGTCCTTGGCCTTGAGCTGGGTATCGGTGGAATCGACCCGCACACGCAGCGAACCGGCCTCCAGGCTGAGGGCCTCGGGCTTGATGCCGGCCTCCTGCAGGGCCGCCTCCACGCGCGATTGCGTGCCGGCATCCACCTTGAAGACGGCCTTGGCCGCCGACACCTGGACAGCGGGTGCCTCGCCAAAAAAATTCGGGGCGGTGTACAGCGCCCCCACCAGCAGCGCGATCACGATGATCGCGTACTTCCATACCGGATAACGGTTCATTGTTCGCTCGCGTCTGCGTGGCTGTGGGTCTCTTATTTCATCGTGCCCTTGGGCAGCACCTGCACCACGGCCTGGCGCTGCAGCTGCACTTCCACGCCGGAGGCGATTTCCACGCCGACGTAGTTTTCGTTCAGGCTGCTCACGCGGCCCAGCATGCCGCCGGCCGTCACCACCTCGTCGCCCTTGGCCAGGGCTTCAACCATGGCACGGTGCTCTTTCTGCTTCTTCATCTGCGGGCGGATCATGATGAAGTACAGCACCACGAACATCAACACGATGGGCAGCATGCTCATCAGGGAAGACTGCATGTCGCCGCCAGCGGCAGCGGCGGGGGCGGTCTGGGCAAAAGCGGAAGAAATAAACACGGCTTACTCCACGTCAGGGGTTCAAAAATCGGGACCTGCCCGCATCGGACGGTGCCCGGCAGGCACCGCGAAACTGGCGGCCGCCCATTGTACGGGGCCGGGGTCTGCCGGTTTCAAGCCCTGCAGGCCCGTCCGGATTAGGACCGCGCGTGGAAAAACCGGGGCCCGGGATCAGGCCGCGGAAGCCCGCCAGGCCGCCAGCCGCTCGTCCCAGAGGGTGCGTACCGTCGCCAGATGCCGGGCCTTGACGTGGCCATAACCGCGGATCTGCTCGGGCAGGCGCGCAATCTCGACCGCCATCGCGTGATTGGCCGTGCTCAGGCTGGCCAGCAGTTCCTCGATGCAGGCCCGGTACTCGGCGATCAGGGCGCGTTCACCGCGACGCTCTTCGGTCTTGCCAAACGGGTCGAAGGCCGTCCCGCGCAAGCCCTTGAGGCGCGCCAGCAGACGGAAGGCTGTCCCCATGGCGGGGCCGTAAGGCCGCTTGAGCAGCTCGCCCCTGGCGTTCTTCCTGGCGAGCAAGGGCGGCGCCAGGTGGTAGTGGAGCTTGTACTCACCCTCGAACATGGCGCCGATACGTGCTTTGAACGCCGGATCGCTGTGCAGACGCGCCACTTCATACTCGTCCTTGTAGGCCATGAGCTTGAAGAGGTAACGTGCCACGGCCTCGCTCAGGCTGGTCTTGCCCAGCGGCGCTTCGGCGGCTTGCACCCGGGCCACAAAGGCCCGGTAGGTTTCGGCATAGGCCGCGCTCTGGTAGCCGGTCAGGAACTCGACCCGGCGCGCCACCAGACTGTCCACGGTCTCGCGCGGCTGGAACTGCAGGGTCTGCGCCGGTGTCAGCAGGCCTTGCACCCGGGCCCAGTCGTGCGCGGACTGCCGGCCCCACTCGAAGGCGGCCTTGTTGGCCTCCACCGCCACGGCATTGAGTTCGATGGCCCGCAGGAGCGAGGCCAGCCCCAGGGGGAGCCAGCCCTTTTGCCAGGCGTAACCCAGGAGCATGGGGTTGACGTAGATGGCGTCCCCCATGAGCTTGCTGGCCACCGCATCGGCATCGAAAGCGCCCAGGCCGCCCGCGCCGACGGCCTGCGTGAGCTCGGCCAAGCAGCGTTCGGACGGGTTCTGCCAGTTGGCGTTTTTCACGAAGGCCGCCGTCGGCGCGCTGTGGCTGTTGAGCGCCACACGCGTGCGCCCCTCGCGCATGCGCAGCGTGGTTTCCTTGCCCGCCGTGACGATGGGATCGCAGCCCAGGATCAGGTCGGCCGCCGCCATGCCCACGCGGGTGGTGCGGATCTCCTCGGGCGTGTCGGCGATGAGCACATGGCTCCAGGTGGCGCCACCCTTTTGCGCCAGACCGGCCGCGTCCTGCGTGACGATGCCCTTGCCCTCGATGTGCGCGGCCATGCCCAGCAGCTGGCCGATGGTGATGACACCGGTGCCACCGACCCCAGCCACCACGATGCCATAGGCCGTGGCAGTCGCTGGCAGCACTGGCTCGGGCAGGGCGCCCAGGGCATAGGGTGAACCCGCCTGGCCCTTGGCCTTCTTCTTGAGCTGCCCGCCTTCTACCGTGACAAAACTCGGGCAGAAGCCCTTGAGGCAGGAGAAATCCTGGTTGCAGCTGCTCTGGTTGATGGTGCGCTTGCGTCCGAACCCGGTCTCCAATGGCTCGACCGAGAGGCAGTTGCTCTGCTCACCGCAATCGCCACACCCTTCGCAGACCAGTTCGTTGATGACCACGCGTTTGGCCGGTGTCAGCAACGTGCCGCGCTTGCGACGGCGGCGTTTCTCGGTGGCGCAGGTCTGGTCGTAGATGATGACGGTGCAACCCGCGAGCTCGCGGAACTCGCGCTGGATGCGGTCCAGCTCGTCGCGGTGCTCGATGGCGATGCCTGCGGGCAGCCCGTGCACGCCCTCGTACTTCTCGGGCTCGTCGGTCACGATGGTGATCTTGCGCGCGCCCTCGGCCCGCATGCTCTGCGCGATCTGGATGACCGAATGCCCCTCGGGCCGCTCACCCACCTGCTGGCCGCCCGTCATGGCCACGGCATCGTTGTAGAGGATCTTGTAGGTGATGTTCACGCCGGCCGCGACGCTCTGGCGGATGGCCAGGATGCCGCTGTGGAAGTAGGTACCGTCACCGAGATTGGCGAAGACATGCTGCTCGCTGCTGAAGGGCTGCTGACCCACCCAGGGCACGCCCTCGCCGCCCATCTGCGTGAAACCTATGGTGCTGCGGTCCATCCAGGTCGCCATGAAGTGGCAGCCGATGCCGGCCATGGCACGCGAGCCCTCGGGTACGCGTGTGCTGGTGTTGTGCGGGCAGCCCGAGCAGAACCAGGGCATACGATCGGCGGCCGGGCCGTTCAGTGCCAACACTTGCATGGCGCGGTCCTTGGCGTCCAGTACCGCGAGCTGCGCGTCGACACGCGCAGCGACATCGCTGCCGGCCGGCAGCATGCCGTTCTTCTTCAGGCGTCCGGCGATGGCGCGCGCGATCATGGCCGGCGTCAGGTCGGCATTGGCACGCAGCAGCTCGTTGCTGGACGGGTTGGCCTGCGACCATTCGCCGCCCGCACGGTCCCCCTCGTTGAACTTGCCCAGGATGTTGGGGCGCACGTCGTCGCGCCAGTTGTAGAGCTCTTCCTTGAGCTGGTACTCGATGAGCTGGCGTTTCTCCTCCACCACCAGGATTTCCTGCAGGCCGGTAGCGAAGTCGCGCGCGCTCTGCGCCTCGAGCGGCCAGACCACGGCCACCTTGTGCAGGCGGATGCCCAGCTGGCGACAGCTCGCGTCGTCCAGCCCCAGGTCCAGCAGGGCCTGGCGCGTGTCGTTGTAGGCCTTGCCGCTGGCGATCAGGCCGAACCTGTCGTTCGGGCCTTCGATGACGTTGTGGTTCAGGCGATTGGCGCGGATGTAGGCCAGGGCGGCGTACCACTTGTGGTGGAAGAGGCGGTCCTCCTGCTCCAGCGCGTGGTCGGGCCAGCGGATGTGCAGGCCGCCAGGCGGCATCTGGAAATCGGTGGGCAGCCGGACCTGCACGCGCTCCGGGTCGATCATGGCCGAGGCGCTGGACTCGACGATCTCCTGGATGGTCTTCATGCCGGCCCAGACACCGGCGTAGCGGCTCATCGCAAACGCATGGATACCCAGGTCCAGGATCTCCTGCACCGAGGCCGGGAAAAACACCGGCAGGCCGCAGGCCTTGAAGATGTGGTCGCTCTGGTGCGCCGCCGTGCTGCTCTTGGCCACATGGTCGTCGCCGGCCACGGCAATCACGCCGCCCCAGGGCGTGGTGCCGGCGTTGTTGGCGTGCTTGAAGACGTCGGAGGTCCGGTCCACACCCGGGCCCTTGCCGTACCAGATGCCGAACACGCCGTCGAAGCGATTGCTGCCGGGCGGGGCGAAGCCCAGCTGCTGCGTGCCCCAGAGCGCGGTGGCCGCCAGCTCCTCGTTGACACCCGGCTGGAACACGATGTTCTGTGCCTTCAGGTAGGGCGCCGCTTTCCAGAGGGCCTGGTCGTAGCTGCCCAGGGGGGAGCCACGGTAGCCACTGATGAAACCGGCGGTGTTCTTGCCGGCCTGCTGGTCACGCAGGCGCTGCAACATGGGCAGCTTGACCAGGGCCTGGACCCCGCTCATGAAAGCGCGGCCATGGTCCAGTGAATACTTGTCGTCCAGGGTGACGGTTTCCAGGGCCAGGCGTATGGCTTCGGGCAGGGGGGCGTTCATCGGGGCTTGTCTCCGTAAGGCCTTATTTGTCGGGCCAGTGTATGCGCGACGGCCTGATAGGTCTTTGCTTTCTTTGCTTGATTACAGGTGGTTTTTGAAAGGATATTGCGCCAGAATCCAATTGATGGAAACACTCGACAAGTTCGATCTGGCCATCCTGGCCGAATTGCAGGCCGACGCCCGCCTGACCAATGCCGAACTGGCCTCCCGCGTGGGCCTGTCGCCCGCGCCCTGCTGGCGCCGCGTGCGCTCACTCGAAACGCAGGGCTATATCAAGGGCTACCACGCCGAGATCGACCGCCACAAGATCGGCCTGGGCGTGCTGGCCTTTGTGCGCCTGGACGCCGAGCGCAACACGGGCGACGCCACCCGCGTGCTGGAGGAAGCGGTGCGCGCCCTGCCCGAGGTGGTGGCCTGCCACTACATCAGCGGCACCGGTACCTTCGAACTGCAGGTGGTAGCGCAGGACCTGGACAGCTTCTCGCGCTTCGCCCTGCAGCGCCTGATCAACCTGCCCAACGTCAAGGACCTGCATACCAGCTTCTCGCTGGGCGAGGTCAAGGCCAGCCCCACACTGCCCCTGGGCCATCTGCAGACGCCCGCACCCTTGCTGGCACCCTTTGCAGCCAAAACCCGACGGAGATCCTGATGAAACACCTGCAACAGCTCGCCCTGCTCCTGCTGGCCTTGCCCGCGGCAGCGCTGGCCCAAAGCAGCGGCGCCCCGCTGCCCCTGCGCAACCTGCTGATCGAGGTACGCCAGGACGACGGCAGCAGCAGCAGCCGTGAGCGTGTGGCCGCGGATGTGAACGCCCGCGCGCAGCCGGGCCGCAGCGAGGTGGACGTGAACATAGACGCGCGCAGCCGCCAGAGCGAACGCAGCGGTAGTGCCCAGCAGCAGGTGCTGGTGCTCAACGGTCGGCCGGCAGCCATCAAGCTGGGCCAGAGTGTGCCGCTGCGCCTGCGCCATTTCATCACCCAGGGCGGCGTGCGCCGCAGCGTGCCTGGCACGGTCTGGCTGCAGGCCGGCACCGGTTTCACGGCCACACCGGTCTGGGAAGGCGGGGACTCGGTCTATCTGGAGCTGGCCGCCACCCAGGGCCGCCAGCCCCTGGGACAGGGGGCCAGCACCTCCACCACACTGCTGCTGCCCCTCGATGAATGGATGACGGTGGCCGACAGCGAGGATGTGCAGGACAAGCAGCAGGGCGCGGCGGGCCTGGGCGGCGGCGGGCGCGAAACCCGCAGCAGCAGCCAGTCTCTGCGCGTGCAGGTACGCGTCACCCTGCGCTGAACGGCCGCCTTAGCGTGGCCACAGCACCCACAGCCGCAGCGGCTGCTTGAGGCGCCCGGCGATCAGGGAGGCTTCGGGGCCCGTGCCAACAAAGTAGTCCGCACGCACCGCACCCGTGATGGCGCTGCCCGTGTCCTGCGCCAGCACCAGGCGCTGCAGCTGCAGTTGCGGGCCGGCCGAGGCCAGCCAGACGGGTGTGCCGTAGGGAATGCTGCCGGGGTCGACGGCGATGGAGCGGCCCGCCGTCAGCGGCACGCCCTGGGCACCGCGCGGGCCCACGGCGTTCTCACTCTCGGGCAGGGGCTGCTCCTGGAAGAAGGTTACCCGCGGATTGCTCCACAGCATTTCCTGCACCCGGCTCGGGTTCTGCGCCACCCACTGGCGGATCGAGGGCCAGGAGGCGTCGCGGATCTCGCGCCGCTGCTGCAACCAACCGCCCGCGCTGCGGTAGGGCTGGTCGTTGGTGCCGGCGTAGCCGATGCGCACCATGCGCTGGCGGCCATCGGGTTCATTCACCAGCAGGCGGCCCGAGCCCTGGATCTGCAGATTGAGCGCGGCCACCGGATCGGCCAACCAGGCGATCTCGCGGCCCCTGAGCGCGGCCTGGGCCTCGGGCAGGGTGTCGATCTCCTGACGGCTGTACCAGGGCTTGCGCAGGTGCAACTGGGCCGGGGGCCGGTACAGGGGCACGTTGTAACGCGCGTCCGGCAGGCGCGAGGCCTCGACCACCGGCTCGTAATAGCCAGTCAGCAGGCCCACCGGATCGCTCTGGAAAGTCTCGACCCGGTAGGGCTGCAGGCGCTCCAGCATCCAGTTGCGGCGTTCCTCGTCGCTGCCCTGGCCCAGGCGCCGCACGTCGGTGCACAGCGGCGCGAGCAGCGGAACAGGGCGCTCACAGCTGCGCAGCCAGGCGCCCCAGGCTTCCCCCAGGGGGTCCTCGCCCAGGCCGGGCAGTTCGGCCCAGGCCACCGGAGTCCAGCGGCTGCGTGCCTGCTGCAGCACATTGCCGCTGATCGGCTGGGAAGGAAGGGAAGCGAGAGCACCCGAGGCAGCCGGCCGCTCGATGGCGATCATCGGGCCGCCGGCCTCTGGCGCCGGCTCGGAGACCGGCATGGCACCGCAACCCGCCAGCGTTCCTACAATCACCAGCTTGAAGACAAAATAAAGTTGTTGGAGTCGGTTCATGTTGCTGATTTTGCTTGAAGCCCTGGGTGCCCTGCTCGTGCTGGTGCTCATCGTGTGGTGGACCATGTTCTCGGGCCGCAAGAAGGGCGAGTTGCCCCCGCCTGCGCACAGTGACGAAGACCCGACGCGGCCGCCGGAACGCGAACCGAAAAAGCCGAGTTAGGTTTCACGCAGGAGGTTGGCCAGCTCGACGGCCGACTTGACTTCCATCTTGTCGAAGACGCGGGCGCGGTGCACTTCCACCGTGCGCACGCTGATATCGAGCTGGTCGGCGATGCGCTTGTTGGGCAGGCCTTCCACCACCAGCTGCATCACCGCACGTTCGCGATCGGTCAGTTCCGCCAGGCGCTGGCGCAGACGCGCACGCACCTGCCGGGCCTGCACGATGGCCGCCGACTGGGCCAGGGCCTGCTCGACACGATCCACCAGGGCGTTGTCGGAAAACGGCTTCTCGCAGAAGTCGAAAGCGCCGCGTTTGACGGCGCTGACCGCCGTGGGCACGTCGGCATGCCCGGTCAGGAAAATCACCGGCAGCACCTCGTGCAGACCGCGCTCGACCAGGCGCTCGAAGAGCGCCAGGCCGCTCATGCCGGGCATGCGCACGTCCAGCAGCAGGCAGGCCGGGCGCGAGGGCAGGTGCGCGGCCTCGAGCATCTCGAGAAAAGTCTCGGCACTGTCAAAGACCTGGCTGCCCAGCCGGCGTGAGCGCAGCAGCCAGGCCAGGGCCTCACGCACGCTGGCGTCATCGTCCACGATGTATACAGAGGCGTCGATCACGGGTTGCATGGCTTGATGTTATGTCATGCCGCCGGGCCGGCCGGCAAGGTGAAGCTGAATACCGTGCCCTGGGGCGGGTTGGCCTCGAAGGCCAGTGTGCCGCCATGCTGCTCGATCACGGTGCGGCACAGGCTCAGGCCCAGGCCCATGCCTTCAGCCTTGGTGGTGAAAAAGGGTGTGAACAGCTGCTGCGCCACCTCGGGCGTGATGCCCAGACCGACATCGGTGACGGAGAACTCGATCCAGCGCCCGTCCACAGACAGGCGCCTCACGCCCAGCCGCAGCACACGCCGGCGGATCTCGGTCCGGTCCATGGCCTGCATGCCGTTGCGCGCCAGATTGAGCAGCACCTGCTCGACCATGGTGCGGTCGCACAGCACGGGGGGCAGGCCGGGCTCCAGGTGCAGCTGCACCTGCACACCCAGCTTGCGCGCCTGCAGATTGACCAGGGGAAGGATGGCGTCGAGCAGAATCTGCGGGGCCACGGACTCCCGCGCCTGGTCGCGCCGGCGCACGAAGTCGTGCACGCTCTTGATGACCTTGCCGGCCCGCTCGGCCTGCTCGGCGATGCGGTGCATGGCCAACTCCACATCGGCCAGCGTATGCGCGCCCTGCAGCAGCAGGTTGCGCGTGCCGGTGGCGTAGCTCGCAATGGCCGCCAGCGGCTGGTTGAGTTCATGGCTGAGCAGCGACGCCATCTCGCCCACCATGGCCAGGCGCGCCGTGGCCTGCAGGCGGTCCTGGCTGGCGCGCGAGAGTTCCTCCACCCGACGCTGTTCGCGTATGTCGAGAAAGGCGCTCATCCAGCCGGTCTGGGCACCCTGGGCATTGATCAGCGGCGCCTCGATGATGAGCACCGGAAAACGCGTGCCGTCCTTGTGCATGAAGACCGATTCGTAGCCCTCACGCGGAGGCACATTGCCGGCCAGCCGGATCTCCTGTCGCTTCTGGTACTCGTCGGCCAGTTCGGGCGGCCAGTAGGGGAAATTCATGCTCTGGCCCGTGAGCTCCTCGGCACTGAAACCCACCATCTGGCAAAAGGCCGGGTTGACGTAGGTGATACGGCCCTGAAGGTCGCGCGCGCGCAGGCCCGTGACCAGCGAGTCTTCCATGGCCTTGCGAAAGGCGAGCGCATCCGCCAGATCACTCTCGGCCTTGAGGCGCCGGCGCATGTCCTTGCCCAGCAGCAGCAGAATGGACACCAGGGCGATCGACATGGCCGTGACCAGGGCCGTGAGTACATTGGGGAAGACATCGGGCGCGCCATGCCAGCTGTCCATGCGCAGCACCAGGGTCGTGCCCGGCAGGTCCAGCAGCTGCTGGGCCGAAAAAACGCGGTTGGTACGTCGCGCCGTACCTCGCATGGCCAGGCGCGTGCCGTCGCCTTCGGTGAAAGACACCTCCTGGCTGCGCGTGAGCTGGCGTGCCAGATCGTCCAGCAGGTCCTGCAGGGAATAGGTGGCGACCAGATAACCCATGACCACACCGGCGCTGGCCAGCGGCAGGCACACCTCCATCACCTCCAGCCCCAGGCCGTCGGTCATGGGCACGAAGTAGCTGCCCGAATAGGCCGGCCCGCTGATGCGCCGCGCGACATTGCAGACCTGGGTCACCTCGGACTGCACGCTGTCGCGCCCCAGGCGGGCGAACACCGGCGGGCGGTAGGGCGTGCCCGCCTGGGCCAGGACAAGGTGCTGGCTGTCGCGCCACTCGATGCGCAGGAGCTCGCGTCGATCGCGCAGCAGGGTGGCGGCCTCGGAGGTCCAGGTCGCCGGTCTGGGTTCGCCGAACTGCAGGGCCTGCAGGCTCTGCAGATTGCGCGTCAGCCGCGCGCGGATGTCGCCCACGGCGTCGGCCGCGTCACGCTCCAGGCGGCTTTGCACCTGGCTGGCTTCGTAACGACCGGCCAGCCACACCAGCGTGACCAGCAAGGCCACGACCAGCGCTGCCAACGCCGACCACAACATGCGACGGCGCCAGTGGGCGCGCCATCGCTCCCTGCGAGATTCAAGCAGGGGAATGTTCACAGCACGCGGTGCTCCAGGGCCGGCAGTTGCTGGCGGCATTGCCTCACCAGGGCCGCGTCGAGTTCGGCCAGCACCAACCCTTCGCCTTCAGCTTGCACCCCCAGCACATGCCCCCAGGGGTCCACCTGCATGGTGTGCCCCCAGGTGCGCCGCCCGTTCTCATGCAGGCCGCCCTGCGCGGCAGCCGCGACAAAGGCCAGGTTCTCTACGGCCCGTGCGCGCAGCAGCAGTTCCCAGTGCGCCTGGCCGGTGGTATGGGTAAAGGCGCTGGGCACCAGCAGCAGCTCCGCCCCTGCCTGGGCATGGGCGCGGTAAAGCTCCGGGAAACGCAGGTCGTAGCAGACGCTCAAGCCCACGCACCAGCGGTGGCCGTCGCGCGAGGGCAACTCGAAGGTGACCGGTAAGCGCCCGGGCAACAGGGTGCGCGCCTCGTCGTAACGCTCGCGCCCGTTGTCAAAGCGGAAAAGATGGATCTTGTCGTAGTGCGCCACCCGCTCGCCGTCAGGCGCATAGACCAGCGTGCTGTTGTAGGCGCGTGGCAGCGTTTCACCACCCGGAGTGCCGCCATCCACCGGCAGGGTACCGCCGACGATCCACAAGCCCAGCTCACGCGCGGACCGCGCCAGGAAGTCCTGGATCGGCCCCTGGCCCAGGGGCTCGCGCAGGGCCAGCTTGTCGCTGTCCTGGCGGCCCAGCAGGCAGAAGTACTCGGGTAGCACGGCCAGCTCAGCGCCCTGGCGGGCCGCCGCCTCCAGCAGCGCGCCCGCGCGCGCCAGATTGGCGTCGCGCTCCACACCGGAGACCATCTGGATGGCCGCCAGCTTCATGGCGTGTTCCCGGCCGGCGGGGCGGGCGCTGGCACCTGGATCTCGACCTTGTTCATCTGCGGGTCGCTCCAGCTGCCGGTGATGCGGAATTCCTGCGTGGTCGCGGCGATCATCGGCCCGCGCAACAGGACCTGGGCCAGGAAGGTGCCCAGGCCCACGGCCGGGTTGATCCAGGTGGCGATCAGCGAGGCGGTCCCGGCATTGATCTCAGGCACCACCACGACACGCAGGTCCTGCGTCTCGCGCGCCAGGTCGGCCTGACCGTCCATCAGCACCGCGGCATTGACCCCCTTCATCTGCAGATTGTTGGTCCTGGCGATGCCCTGTTCGATCTGGACGTCGCCACGCACGAAATCGAAGGCAAAGCCCTCGGTGAACACGTCGCGGAAATCCAGGCTCAGGCGTCGCGGCAGCGCCTGCAGGCTGAGCACACCCATCAGCTTGGCGATGCCAGGCTCGGCCTTGAGGAACTGACCGGTCTCGACGTTGACATTGAAGCTGCCGCCCAGGCTGGGATAGTCCAGGCCCAGGGGTGAACCGATCCAGCTGGCCTGGCCCTCCATGCGGCCCTTGCCGGCACGGATCAGGCCGGGCATGCCCAGGCGCGTCAGCAGGCCGCCGGCATCCGTCATGTCGAGCTTGAAGTTCATGACCGTACGGCGCCGCTCCGTGCGCACCGCGCCCGGCGCCGTGCGCGGCAGGGTCACGCGGCCCTCCGGCTCGCCCGCCTCCTGGTACACCGCCCAGTTGCCGCTGGCGCTGAATTCGGCTTCCGGCATGCTGATGTTGAGCTTGCTCAAGCGCCATTCACGCGTGCCGGTATCGCGTTGCGCCAGGCCGCGGTTGACCGCCTCGATCTCCACGCGCCCCAGGTTCTTGCCGCGCAGCTCCAGGCCGTTGATCACCACATCCAGCGCCGGGATGCTGACCGGCTGCTCGTCCAGCAGGTTTTCCATGCCGCTCGCGTTCTCCTGGGCCAGCACCAGGCGCGCCAACCGGGCGTAGACGCTGCCGGCCCCGACGCTGGTGGGCATGCGGTATTCGAGATAACCACTGAGTTCGCGCGCGTCCAGGTTGACGCGCCAGGTCTGGCCCTCCCGCGTGCCGCCAGCCACCAGCTGGCTGAACTTCTGGCCGCCCACCCGCAAGCTCGTGCCCTGCACCATCAGGCTGGTGGGCAGGTAGTCCTGCACGGCGGCCAGCACCGGCGGGCTGTTGACGGCAGCGCTGCCGGATGCCGGCGCGGCCGCGGCCTGGCGCCAGGCATCAAGATCCAGGTCGTCGAAATTGACGCTGGCCACCACCCCGCCCTCCGGCATGGGCAGGCTCTCGCCGGCCGGCAGGCCCACACCGATGGTGCCGTGCAGGACCTGCGCCCCACCCGCCCCATGCTCGCGCACATAACGCATGGACAGCAAGCGCCCCAGATCCAGGCGCAGCAGATCCTGGCGCGCACCCTGGGCGCTGTCCCCGGCTTCGCCACCCATCAGGGCCGCCTGCAGACGCAGGGGCAGGGCTTCCTCGGCCGGCTTGCTCAGCGGAGCCGGCAGGTTCAGTGCCAGGCCTTGCAGGCTGGATGAGAACTGGAACTCCGGCACGCCCTGGCGCAGGCTGAACTCGGCGGTGTAGCTGGTGCTGCCGTTCATCTGCTGCGCCAGACGGGCCGCCACACCGAGCTGTGATTCCTGGCGCAGGCCCAGCGCCGTCAATGTGCCCTGCACGCGCAGACGCGAAGGGCCCTCGGCGCTCGTCCCCGGCAGAGGTATCGTGCCACCCTCGGCGCGCAGGTCCCCGCCCAGCAGACGCCCCTGAACACCGGCCAGCGCAAAACCACGTTCGCTGAAATGCACCAGCCCACGGGCGCGGGTCAGGCGCGGCAACACGGGGGCCATCTGCAGTTCGTTGCCTGCCAGCTTCACCTGGCCCTGCACCACCGAGTCCTCCAGACGCAGCAAGGGCAGATCGAGTCGCAGCTTTCCGTCGGCGGGGCCGGTGGCACGGGCCTGTCCCAGCACGCCGCCCGTCATGGCGTCCAGCGGTGAGGCCACGATGAGGCCGCGCAGGAGATCGTCGAGCGGACCTCCCAGCTGCATGCTGGTCAGCACCCGCGCGTCGTTGACCATGTCCGGGATGCGGGCCTCACCCTGGCTGATGCGCAGCTGCGGCGCCCCCTCCAGCCTCGCGGTGATGTTGCGCAGTTGCAGGCTGGCGTGGTCGATCAGCAGTTCACCGCGCACCTCGGTCAGCGCTGGCCAGGTTTTTTGCCCGGCAGGCTGCATGCCCGCAGGCACATAGACAAAACGCGTGTCCTGCACACTGGCCGTGATGCGGAACTCGCCCTGCCCGGGGTTGTTGAAGGGGAAATCGCTCAGATCACCCCTGACCCGGAAGCGCGCCCCGCCGGCCCAGCCCTGCGGCAGCGCCTTGCGCAGGTAGTCACGGACGTCGGCGTTGATCGCCTGGGGCAGGTAGCGATGCAAGGCCGACAGCTCGGCCCGGCTCATGCTGCCCTGCAGGTCCAGCACCCCCGGCAGACTGGCGCCGGCCGCATCGCCGGTGTGCCACTTGAGCTGGAACTCCCCCTGGGCCTCGGCATTGGCAAACCGCGCATTGCTGATCTGCAGGCTGGTCTGGTTGCCCTGCAGTTTCCACTGCAATTCCGCGGCCAGCTGGTCCAGCGCGATGCGTGGCTGTTCGAACACGCCCGGCAGCTCCAGATGGCCCTGCTGCACCACCACGCTGGCGCGGCCGCCGTCCTGGGTCAGATCGAAATCGACCGTCAGGCCGCGCACACCGGGCGAGCCCAGGGTGCTGGGCGATGCCGCACCCTCGGCCAGCGCTTGCAGCTGCGGGCGCGCCGCCACGTCCAGCTGGCGCAGCCGGCCACGCGCATCGAACCGTTCTGGGGTTTCCCAGGGCCCCTGCCAGCGGGCCTGCAGCTGCTCGACCTGCCCTTTGGGGGCGTACTGCACCAGCGCCTCATGCACGGGCTTCCCCAACGGCAGTCTCTGAGCCAACTGGGCCAGGGTCGCGAGATCAATGCCGCTGGCGCGGATTTCGCCGCGTGCCGTCACACCACCACCCGGATCCGTATGGCTGACGCGCACATCACCGCCGGGCCAGCGCAGACCATCGACCGTGTCGAACTTCAGACCCTGGGTATAGGCTTCGAAACCGCCGTCCAGCCTACGGCCCCCCAGACGGCCGCTCAGACGAGTCAGGTCCAGCGCCGGCAAGTCGGGGCCCAGCTTGAGGCCCAGCTGCGAGAGCACCACATCCGCCGTGACGCCACTCACCCGGCCCTGGTCCACGTCCACCCAGGCGCGCAAGGCACCGCTGCCGCCCGCCACGTCCAGCTGCAGGGGAACATGGCGGCGCAGCTGGGCGATGTCGACGCGCTCGAACACGGCATACAACTGCCCATACCAGCGTTGCCACTCGCCCGCGCGCGTGAACAGCAGGGGCTGATGAAAACTGCCGCGCAGGCTGAAGCGGCCGCCCAGTTCGGCCGCTGGCGTGGCATCCAGTCGCAGCTCATGCAGACGCGCGCCGTTGTGCAGGCGCAGGTCGACGTCCTGCAACTGCAGCAGGGGCGCGGCACGGAGCTCGTCACGCCACTGCACACGGCCGCCGCGGATGAGCCATTCCGTCTGCGAGAACACCCAGTCGGCCGCGCGGCCATCGCCACCCTGATGCTGCGGAATTTCGATGCCGGCCACAAAGATACGGCCATCGGTCGCGCGTCGCACGTCCAGCTCGGGCCGTTCGATGGCCAGCTGCTCGAAGCCGAGGTTCCAGAGCGACCTGGGCGAGACCGTGGCCGTCACGCGGGGCAGCTGCAGCGCGGCCCTGCCTTCCGCGTCGAGCAGGCGCACGTCGTTCAGCTCGAAGGACGGGAACAGGCTGTCGGCATGGGCCACGATGGCACCGATGCGCACCGGCACGCCCAGGGCCTGGCTGGCCCGGGTTTCGAGCTCCGGACGCAGTTCGCCGATTCGCGGCACAATGAAGAGGTGCAGCGCCGCCCAGGCGGCGCTGAAGACCAGCCAGGCCAGAAGGACCAGCCACAGCAGAGCACGCGTCGAAATCGTCAGGACTTTGAGCGGCAGGGAGGGGCGGCGTGGCAGGGTGTCCATTTTGAAGAGCGAGATCTCGACAGGAATTATGACCCGCAACGATGCATGCGGCCTGAAGCAGGGCGCGATCCAGGCGCCAGCGGCACCCCCCGTTGCCGCCGACCATTCCCGTTTCGTCCAGCGCATACGGCGCCGTCACGCCGATCTGCTGGCCCAACTGCCTCCCGGCCGTCCCGGCCCCCAGGCCCTGCAGGCGCTTTTTGACCGTCTGCTCAGCGCCGGCTTCGACCGTGGCGCGGCCTTGCGCACGATCCGCCAGTTGGTGATGGAACGCCTGGTCGTGCTGGACTGCGAACAGCAGGCCCCTTTGCACGACATCACCGCCAGCATGACCGAGCTGGCCGAATTCGCGCTCGACGTGGCCTGCACCGCAGTCATGCAGACCCTGGACGACAGCCACGGCATGCCGCTGACCCCCGCCGGCACCCGCGCGCTGTTCTGGGTGGTCGGCATGGGCAAGCTGGGCGCGCGCGAGCTCAATGTCTCCAGCGACATCGACCTGATCTACGTCTACGACCAGGACGGCGAGACCGCGGGCAATGCCGAAGGACGCAACCGCATTTCCAACCACGAGTACTTCGCCAAGGCGGTGCGCGCCATCTACAACCTGCTGGGCGACACCACCGAGCATGGTTTCGTGTTCCGCGTGGATCTGGCGCTGCGCCCCAATGGCAACTCGGGCCCGCCAGCCGTGTCGCTGGGCGCACTGGAGGAGTACTTTCATGTGCAGGGCCGGGAATGGGAGCGTTTTGCCTGGCTCAAGAGCCGCATCGTGGCACCCAGACGCCAGCTGCAGGACGGTTCGGTCATGGCCCTGCGCAGCCTGGTCGTGCCCTTCGTCTTCCGCCGTTACCTGGACTACAACGTGTTCGACTCGCTGCGCGTGCTGCACAGGCAGATCCGCGAGCATGCAGCCAAACGCAGCGCTGGCCATCCGGAGCGCAGCAACGACGTCAAGCTTTCGCGCGGCGGCATCCGCGAGATCGAGTTCACCGTGCAGCTGCTGCAGGTGGTGCGCGGCGGCCAATACCCCGAACTGCGCACCCGCCCCACGCTGGACGCGCTGCAGCGCCTGGTCAAGGCCGGGCTCATGCCGCAGCCCACGGCCGAAGCGCTGGCCCGAGCCTATGAGTTCCTGCGCCGGGTGGAACACCGTATCCAGTACCTGGACGACCAGCAGACCCATGTGCTGCCCACACGCGACGATGATCTGGACTGGATCGCGCGCGGCATGGGCCTTGCCAGCACCTGCGAGTTCCTGACCCAGCTTGATGCCCACCGGGAGGTGGTGGCACAGGAGTTCGACATCCTGCTCGGCGGCGGTGGGCCGAAGGAGTGCAAGGGCTGCGGCAACGGAAACGGCCAGAACGGCGGCCCCGCCGCACCCGATTTTGATGGCCTGCTGGAGCGGCTGCCCCCGCTGTTTCGCGAACGGGTCAGCGCCTGGCGCACACACCCGCGGGTGCTGGCCCTGCGCGAAGAGTCCCGTGCCCGCCTGATACGCCTGGTGGTGCGCACGGCCGACTGGCTGCGCGAAGAGCGCGCCAGCGAGGAGGCCGCCTGCCGTCTGGTGGACTGGATGGAGCCGCTGCTGCGGCGCGAGAGTTACCTGGCCATGCTGCTGGAACGCCCGGCCGTGCACGAACGCCTGCTGCGCCTGCTGGGCGCGGCGCGCTGGCCGGCGCGTTACCTGCTGCAGCACCCGGGTGTGATCGACGAGCTGGCCAGCCGCACCATGATGGACGAGCGCTTCGACCCGGTCGCCTTCGAGGCCGAACTCGACGCGCGCCAGAAAGCCCTGCAGGCCGCCGGCGACGACGACGAGGAGTCGCTGCTCAACCTGCTGCGCCGGGCCCACCATGCCGAAGTCTTCCGCACCCTGGCACGCGACGTGGAGCGCGTGCTGACGGTGGAACAAGTGGCCGACGACCTCTCCGCCCTGGCCGACGCCGTGCTGCGCATCACCACACGCTGGTGCTGGGCCCGCATGAAGAAGAAGCACCGCGAGGAGCCGCAGTTCGCCATCATTGGTTACGGAAAACTCGGTGGCAAGGAACTGGGCTATGGGAGCGACCTGGACATCGTCTTCGTCTACGAGGACGAGCACGAGGACGCCGCCGAGAGTTATGCCCTGCTGGTGCGCAAGCTGATCAACTGGCTGACCGTCAAGACCAGCGAAGGCGACCTCTACGAGATCGACACCGCGCTGCGTCCCAACGGCAACTCCGGCCTGCTGATCACCACCTTCGACGCTTACGCCAACTACCAGCAGCAGCGCGGCAGCAATACCGCCTGGACCTGGGAGCACCAGGCCATGACGCGCGCGCGTTTTGTGCTGGGCGGCGCTGATCTGCGCCAGCGTTTTGACCAGGTGCGCCAGGCCGTGATCGCGGCCCCGCGCGATGCGCAGGCCCTGCGCCTGGAGATCGTGGCCATGCGCGACAAGGTGCGCCTGGCGCATCCGGTCCGCGGCGAGCAGTTCGACGTCAAGCACAGCCCCGGCGGCATGGTCGATGCCGAGTTTGCCGTGCAGTATCTTGTACTGTCGCAGTCGATACGCCACCCGGAACTGGTGGCCAATGTCGGCAATATTGCGCTGCTGCGCACGGCCGAGGCCGTGGGCCTGCTGCCCGCCGGGGTGGGCGGTGCGGCCTCTGATGCCTACCGTGAATTGCGGCGCATCCAGCACCTCGCACGCCTCAACGAAGAGCCAACCCAGGTCGCGATCGAGTCCGTCTCCAGCGAACGCGGCGCTGTGCTGGCCCTGTGGAAGGTTGTGTTCAATCCGGCCTGAAAATTGGCCCCCACGCTGATCCACGACCTGCAGCCCGCTGCCCCCCGGGGAGGTATTCGGTACTCGTCACCTTGGAAGCAGCCCGGCGCCGACCGGGCTCCTTCAGCCCGTGCTGCGGATCTTGCGCACCAGCGCCGTCGTGGAATAGCCGTCGACAAAGGGCAGGGCCAGGGCGCGGCCACCCCAGGACGCCACCAGCGCCGTTTCCGGCAATTTGCCCATGTCGTAATCACCGCCCTTGACCAGGATGTCCGGTCGGATTTCCGCGATCAAGGCCTGTGGTGTGTCTTCGTCGAACCAGGTCACGAGATCGACGGCACCGAGCGCGGCCATCATGGCAGCGCGGTCCTGCTCGTTGTTCAGGGGCCGCTCCGGCCCCTTGCCCAGGCGGCGTGCCGATGCGTCGGTGTTCAAGGCCACGACCAGGCTGGCACCCAGGGCCCGTGCCTGCGCCAGATAGATGGCGTGCCCCCGGTGCATGACGTCGAATACGCCATTGGTGAACACGAGCGGCCGGGGCAGGGCGGCCAGACGCCGCCCCAGTTCCGCACGCGAACACAGCTTGCCCAGAAACGCTGGCAAGGGAAAGGCAGTGCCGGAGGGCTGCCGGGCGGCGGGTGCTTGTGTCATGGCCCGCATCCTAGCAGCGACGCGCCAAGTGCCGGCAATTCGTGAAAACAGCCGCGCTTTACCCCTCAATCCAGGGCTAACCCGGGTGGCCACAGGGGCATAATTGCCCAGCCCATGTCGACCAAACTCGTCTCCGTCAGCCTTGATTCACTGCGGATCGGTGAGCCCCTGCCTTTTCCGCTGATGGACGCCGATGGCACGCTGCTGGCCAGCAAAGGCTATGTGATCGCCTCGCGCAGCGAGTTGCAGTCCCTGGTCGGACGCGGTGTTGCGCTCTACATTGACGTCGCCGACTCCGAGGCCCACCACCGGGCCTACGTGGGCATGCTGCACGATATGGTCCGCAAGGAAAAGACCCTGGGACATATCGCCGGCGTTCAAGTATCGCGCGCCGAAATCGACACCGGCCGCAATGACCCTGACTTGACCGACGGCCCACCCGACTGGCTGGACTACCAGGTGCAGGCCAACAGCATCCTGCGCGACAGCACAGCCGCCCAATTCCTGCCCCGCCTGGTGCGCCTGCAGAAGCAGTTGCGCCAGCATTCGATCGGCAACCCGGACGGCGCCCTGTTCGCACTCTTTCATCTTTCGGCCAGCGAGATCCGGATGTACAGCGCCACCCATGCCATGCTGGTCAGCGTGATGTGCGGCCTGGCCGCGCGCGAGGTGCTCAGCTGGCCGGCCGAACAGGAACAGGCTCTGTGCCTGTCGGCGCTGACCATGAACCTGGGCATGACCGACCTGCAGGACAAGCTGGCCCAGCAGCTGACGCCCCTGTCCCCCGAACAGCGCCAGCAGATAGACCAGCATGCGCTGCGTTCGGTTGCCCTGTTGCAGAAGGCGGGTGTCAGCGACGCGAGCTGGCTGGAAGCCGTGCGCCACCACCACAGCGTGCCCCCTGGGCCGCTGGCCGCGAAATCGGAGGGGCAGCGCATGGCGCGCCTGATCCAGCGTGCCGACATGTTCGGCGCGCGACTGGCACCGCGTGCCTCGCGCACCCCCACCGCCCCTGCTGCGGCCATGCAGGCGAGCTATTTCGACGAAAACCGGCAGGTCGATGAGGCAGGCGCGGCCCTGATCAAGGCCGTGGGCATCTACTCACCGGGATCCTTCGTACGGCTCCATACCGACGAGGTGGCGGCCGTGATCCGGCGCGGCGCGAACACCACCACGCCTCGGGTGGCCGTGCTGATCAATCGGGAAGGCATACCGGTGGCCGAACCGGTGATACGCGACACCAGCGTGCGGGACTACCGCATCGTGGCCAGCGTGCCGCACCGCGAGATCAAGGTTCAGCTCAACCTGCAGCGCATGCTGGCGCTGACGACCGCCACCGGCTCAGACCGCGCCTGAAGGGGCCAGCGGGGTGAGCGAGGCCATCTGCTCCTTGCGATAGCGGTTGAGCTCCTGCACCGACTGGAAGCTGCGACCGAACAGCAGGCTGAGGTTGTGCAGGATGCGCTCAACCACCTTGCTCTCCCAGGCGGCGTCGAAGTTGATCTGCTTGTCCAGCCAGTGTTCGAGCCATTCGGGGTTGGGCAGACGGCTCTGGATGGTGTCGTTCGGGAACAGGGCCTTGCTCACATGCAGGTTAGTCGGGTGCAGGGCCTGCGCGGTGCGCCGGGCGCTGGCCATGAGCACGCCCACCTTGGCAAAGGCGGCTTTGGCCTCGGCGCCGAAGCGGCCGATGGCGCGCTTCATGTAACGGAGATAGGCGCCGCCATGGCGTGCCTCGTCCTGGCTCAAGGTGGTGTAGATCAGCTTGATGACCGGCTCGGTATGCCATTCAGCGGCGCGCCGGTACCAGTGGTTGAGGCGGATTTCGCCGCAGAAGTGCAACATCAGCGTCTCCAGCGCCGGGGCAGGGTCGAACTCGAAGCGGATGTCATGCAGTTCCTGCTCCGTGGGCACGAGCTCGGGCCGGAAACGGCGCAGGTATTCCATCAACACCAGCGAGTGCTTCTGCTCCTCAAAGAACCAGATCGACATGAAGGCGGAAAAATCGCTGTCATCACGGTTGTCGCGCAGGAACATCTCGGTGGCCGGCAGGGCCGCCCACTCGGTGATGGCGTTCATCTTGATGGTCTGGGCCTGCTCATCGCTGAGCTGGGAGGCGTCAAACCTGTCCCAGGGAATGTCCTTCTCCATGTCCCAGCGTACGGCCTCCAGCTGCTTGAACAGTTCAGGGTAAAGCATGGCGTTCCTTCATGGTGCAAGGATTCTATGGCGCCCCGATGACAAATGCCTGACGGGCCGGCGTTTCCGCACACCGACCCGGGGAAATGGAGCCGGCGCGACCTCAGTGTGGCACGCTGTCCACAAAGCTGGGCCGCTGCATGAGCTTGTCCTGCAGGCGAACCAGGCTGGGGTGCGTTTCGCGCCAGCCGATCTGGGGGAATCGAAAGTCCAGATAACCCAGAGCCGAGCCCACGGCCACATCCGCCAGGCTGAAGTGGGTTCCCGAGCAGAAGGGCTTGTCGCCCAGGCCGCGGCTCATGGCGTCCAGGCTGGCGGTGATCTTGCCAAGCTGCCGATCGATCCAGGCCGGGCTGCGCTGGGCTTCGCTGCGCTGGGGCCAGACCGCCTCCATGCGGGCCAGCAGGGCGGCGTCCATGACGCCGTCGGCGAGGGCCTCCCAGGTCTTGACCTCGGCGCGCTCGCGGCCGACCGGCGGAATCAGCTTGCCCACAGGCGACAGGGTGTCCAGGTACTCGACGATCACACGCGAGTCAAACAGGGCTTCGCCGCCCTCCATGATCAGGCAGGGAATCTTGCCCAGGGGGTTGGCGTCCACGATGCGGGTCTGCTCCGACCACACATCCTCCAGCACAAAGATGTATTCCAGTTTTTTCTCGGCCATCACGATGCGCACCTTGCGCACGTAGGGGCTGGTATGGGAGCCGATCAGTTTCATGGGTCTTTTGGTAGTCCAGGGGGCGGATTCTAACGATTCGGGCCCGGGCCCGGGCTTTTGCGCCCCGCCACAGGCCGTCAAACTACAATCCGGGCATGACTTTCACCACCATTTCGGCCCTGTCCCCGCTGGACGGACGCTATGCGGCCAAGCTCGCCGCCTTGCGCCCGCTGATGAGCGAACAGGGTTATATGCACCGTCGCGTCCAGGTCGAAGTGGCCTGGTTCATTGCGCTGAGCGACGCCGGCTTCAAGGAATTTCCGCCGTTGTCGCCTGGCGCACGCACCTATCTGCTCAACCTGGTGAAAAACTTCTCTGAGGCCGATGGCAACGCCATCAAGGACATCGAGAAAACCACCAACCACGACGTCAAGGCCGTCGAATACTGGATCAAGTCCCGTTTCGAGGCCCGGCCGGAACTGGAAAAGGCCAGCGAGTTCGTCCATTTCGCCTGCACCAGCGAGGACATCAACAACACCAGCCACGCCCTGCAGTTGCGCGGTGCGCGCGACACCGTGCTCCTGCCGGCACTGGACAAGCTGCTGCTCAAGCTGCGCGACATGGCCCAGGCCCATGCCGAAGTGCCCATGCTCAGCCGCACCCACGGCCAGACCGCCAGCCCCACCACCGTGGGCAAGGAGATCGCCAATGTGGTGGTGCGCCTGCAGACGGCCTGTGACCGCATTGCCGCGGTCAGGATCCTGGGCAAGATGAACGGCGCCGTGGGCAACTACAACGCCCACCTGGCCGCCTGGCCCGAGTTCGACTGGGAAGCCTTTGCCCGCCGCGTGGTGGAAACGCCCGAACCCCTGGGACTGGGCCTGAGCTTCCAGCCCTACAGCATCCAGATCGAGCCGCACGACTACATGGCCGAGCTGTTCGATGCCATAGCGCGCGCCAACACCATCCTGATCGACTTCTCGCGCGACGTCTGGGGTTATGTTTCACTGGGCTACTTCAAGCAGAAGCTCAAGGCTGGCGAGATCGGTTCCTCGACCATGCCGCACAAGGTCAACCCGATCGACTTCGAGAACGCCGAAGGCAATCTGGGCCTGGCCAATGCCCTGCTGCGCCACCTCAGCGAAAAGCTGCCCATCAGCCGCTGGCAACGCGATCTGACCGACTCCACGGTGCTGCGCAATATGGGCGTGGCCGTGGGCTACGCCGTGCTGGCCTACCAGTCGCTGTCCATCGGCCTGGGCAAGCTCGAACTCAACAGCGAAGCGCTGGCCGCCGATCTGGATGCCTCCTGGGAAGTACTGGCCGAACCGATCCAGACCGTGATGCGCCGCTATGGTGTGCCGGGTGCCTACGAGAAGCTCAAGGAAGCCACGCGCGGCCAGACGGTCACGGCCGAAGACCTGCACCGGCTGATCCGCAGCCTGGCGATCCCCGAGGCCGACAAGCAGCGCCTGCTGGCGATGACGCCGGGCAGCTATATCGGCAAGGCAGCGGAATTGGCAAAGAGGGTGTAACCCTCTTCCCCCTGAGTCGCTGCGCGCCTTCCCCCCGCGCATCCTTCGGTGGCGGGGGGACAACGCCAGCGGCCCGGCAGAGCCGGTTCCGCGGCGTTCCGCGGTCACTCCCCCTCACTCACACATTTCTTCATGGCCATCAAATCCACCATCTTCAAGGCCAATCTGCAGATTGCCGACATCGACCACGGTTATTACGCCGACCATGCGCTGACACTGGCGCGCCATCCGAGCGAGACCGATGAGCGCATGATGATCCGGCTGGTGGCGCTGGCCCTGCAGGCCCATCGCCTGCAGACCGAGCTCGGCGGTGACGGCACACTGGCTTTCGGGGCAGGCCTGTCCGACCCGGACGAGCCGGATGCCTGGCTACGCGACTACACCGGTCAGACCCGCCTGTGGATCGAAGTCGGCCAGCCCGAAGACAAGCCCTTGGCCAAGGCCTGCAGCAAATCAGATGCCGTGGTGGTCTATTGTTTTGCCCACGCCGCCGAAGTCTGGTGGCGCGGCATCGAGAACAAGCTCACCCGGCTCGACAAACTGCAAGTCTGGCGTGTACCCACCGAAGCCTCCCAGGCGCTGTCGGCCATGGCCGAGCGCAGCATGCAGCTGCAGGCCACGATCCAGGAAGGCACATTGATGCTGGGCAACGGCCAGCATCAGGTGGACATCGAAGCGCAGCGCTGGAAGTAGACGCCCCGGCCCGACCTAGGCTTCAGCCGTCGCCACCGCCGGGCCCTCCGCCGCGCGCTCGGCATACCGATTGAAGCGCCAGGCCCCCCCAAGCATGGTGATGCGACGCCAGGTCTGACGCTTTTGGGCTGGCCGCATTTCGGTCCATAGCTGCACCTCATCGAAGGTCCGGCCACAGCCCTTGCACTCGGGGTCACCCTGGCTGGTAGAACAGATCGCAATGCAGGGTGTGTCGGGTGTGCTGTCGTACCAGCTCAACCAGGCTTGCATGGCCGATGCCGGCATGCTGAACTCGTCGGCCTCCTGCTCGCGGTAAAAGACCAGCAGGGCATAGACCTCGGCCAGCGCCCGCACCGGCTTGGCCAGTGTGACGCCATCGGGTGATGGTTCGCGCTCGCGCCAGTAGTTGATGGCCGCTTCGATGTCGGTGATGTGTATGCCTGCCATGGTCACTTCAAATGGGACAGGGATCATAGCTTCTGCGTCCCGGCCGTTGTCCGGGCACCTCACCTCAAAAACCACATCGGTTGCATGGTTGACATCATCCATGCTTCAATGTGCTCACGAAGGGGAGTAGCTCCCATTTGCTGCGACACAGGGAGGTGGTCACCAAGACTACCGTTGCAGCAGGTATCAGCAAGTCGTCATTACGAAGCATGACTTCCGGCTTGCTGGGCAAAAATCTGCATGACACCATGCCGAGCAAGACCTTCGATTGGAGCCTGTTTCAGGTTTCGTCGAAGCACGTCTTGGTCCATCTCGGCCCCAAGACTCCATTGACGTTGCCTGTTCCAGGTTGTTGATCGAAACAACTCGGAGTTTGTCATGGAGTTTTTATCCACCGCTTGGTGGTCGGCGCTGCTGGCCATCATTCTCATCGACCTCGTGCTCGCTGGCGACAACGCCATCGTGATCGCGCTGGCTGCCCGCAGCCTGCCTTCCCACCTGCAGAAAAAAGCCATCGTCTGGGGCACGGTCGGCGCCATCGTCGTCCGCTCCGTCATGACCATCGGCGTGGTCTGGCTGCTCCAGATTCCCGGCCTCATGCTGGTCGGCGGTCTGGGCCTGGTCTGGATCGCCTACAAGTTGCTGACCGACGATGCCGGGGATGAAGACCACGGCCCCGTTGCCCAGACCTTCTGGGGCGCAATGAAGACCATCATCGTGGCTGATGCCCTGATGGGCGTGGACAACGTGCTGGGCGTGGCCGGCGCCGCCCACGGATCCTTTGATCTGGTGGTTCTGGGTCTGCTCATCAGCGTGCCCATCGTGGTGTTTGGCAGCACGATGGTTCTCAAGCTGGTGCAGCGCTTTCCCATCATCATCCAGCTCGGCGCTGCCGTTCTGGCCTTCACCGCGGCCAAGATGGTCGTCAACGAGCCGCTGCTCGACCCGGTGTTTGATCCGCACACTGCTGCGCGCTGGGCTCTCTATGCACTGGCCGTCATGGGTGTCCTGGCCGCCGGCTGGTGGCACACCCGCCGCCAGACCACTCAAGTCAGCCATTCAGGCCAGGCCGCCTGAGAAACCCGCAACCCTGTTCCCCCGTCCCTTAATCAACAAGGAGTAGATCATGGACAAAATCATTGTGTATGTGGACGATGCAGAGTACGCACAGCACCAGCTCGTGCCCATGGAGGGCACCCTGCCCGGCCAGCGTCAGGCGACCCACTGGATCGTGGTGGCCTGCCCGCCCCGCATGACCCGGCACGTCAGCAAGTGGGTCAACCATACGGCGCGCGAGAACTGGCGCAACAAATGGTCCGAAAAGCTCTTCGCACAGATCACACCCGGCTTGCAGGCGCTGGGTGACCAGGTCACGCCGGTGCTGTCTCACGGACCATTGCTCGAGATGACGCGCGAACTGCTGGAAAAGCACGGTGTGGCGCGCGTGCTGGATGCCCGTCGACCGAAATTCGGCCAGGATCTCGCACCCGTCACGCCCGAGCAACCCACCAGCCAGGATGCACGCTGGGCCGTTCCAGGCGCTGTGGCCGGCATGGGAGCCTTTCTGGTCCTGGCCAGCGAATAGCCTGGCATCCCAGGACGTCATGCGCGGGTGCTGCTATGCTTGCCCGCCATGAAACTCCTGGTCAAATGGCTGCTGAGCGCGACCGCCTTGCTGGCGGTCGCGCATCTTTACAGCGGCGTCGAACTGCACAGCTTCGCTACCGCTCTGCTGGCAGCCCTTGTCATCGGCCTGTTCAATATCTTTTTGCGGCCTCTGCTCATCCTGCTGACGCTTCCAGTCACGCTGCTCACCCTGGGTCTGTTCCTGTTCATCATCAATGCCCTGCTGTTCTGGGCTGCGGCCAGCCTGCTGGCGGACTTTCAGGTGCGTGATTTCGCCGCGGCCCTGCTGGGCTCGCTGCTGTATTCCATGTTCAGCCTGGTGATCGACTCAGCGCTCGAGCGCCTGTTCCCGCAGAAGTAGCTCGATTTCGCGACTGCGTGTGTCGATGATCGATGCCTCGATATGGTCCACATTCGGGCCCTGCCGGGCCATTTCCTGCGCTGCGCGCAGACGGTCACGGGCAGCGGCATAGTCCAGGCGGGCGGCATGCACCTCCGCCTCGGCCCGCACGGCTCGCAGGGCCTGGCCTTGGGCTGAATATGCGGCTGACAGCAGCTGCCAGGCCTGCGCATCCCTGGGACGGCTGGCAAGCCAGACCTGCAACTGCTCAGCGGCCTCCCGCGCCTGCCCGCTCTGCGTCCAGGCGCGAGCACGCAGGAAAAGGAGGGGACGGGTCACCGCCTGGCCGGCACCGGGCGCCGCCGCCTCCAGAAGAGTACCGGCGCGACGCGGATCCGAAGCGGCCAGGGCCAATTCGGCAGCCAGCAGACGCGTCTGATAGGTCGCCCGCGCATCACCGCGGCCCACGGCCTGCAAACGGTCCAGCCAACGCTGTGCCTGCTCGAGTTCGCGCAGGCCCTGCGCACCCAGAACTGCAGCGTAGTACACGCCGGCCTGCTGCGCGGGCGACATCGTCGCGACCGTTCCGCCCTGCGCCTGCAACAAGGCGGCGCGCAGGTTGTCAACCTCCGGATTGGCCAGCATGCGCGCACGCGATGCCAGCATGGCATGCGCCACGGTCAATTGCGGCGGCGCGGTTCGTTCCCGCAACTGCTGGCGCGACTGCATGTCGGCAATGCGCTCCGTGGTCAGGGGATGGCTGCGCAGATAGGGAAAAGCGCCGGTGTCGTTGAAGCGATTGGCCTGCTGCAGCTTTTCGAACATGCCAACAAAACCTCGGGCATCGAAGCCGGCCCGTGTCATCACACCATAACCCACACGATCGGCCTCACGCTCCATGTCACGCGAGAAATTGAGCTGGCCCTGCACTGCCGCGGCCTGGCCGCCGACGATCATGGCGCCGGCAGCACCGGGGTTGCTCGCCGCCGCCAGGGCCCCCAGGATCATGGCACCAATCAACCAGGGCGCCTGATTGCTCTGGCGGCTGATGATGCGCGCGATATGGCGTTGCGTCACGTGGCTGAGCTCGTGGGCCAGCACCGAAGCGAGCTCGTCTTCACTGCTCACCACCGCGATGAGGCCCAGATGCACCCCCATATAACCCCCGGGCAGTGCAAAGGCATTGACGCTGCGCTCGCGCCCGAGCACAACGTCCCAGGCAAAACGCTGGTCCAGCTCTGGTGGCAGTTCGCCGCGCTGGCGGGCTGCCTCCATCAGGCGCAACCAGATGCCCTGGACGTATTCACCCAGGATGGCGTCGTCGAGGTAATCCGGATCGCGATAGAGCTCACGTGCAATGCGATCGCCCAGCTGCCTCTCGGCACCGATGCTCATTTCCGCGCCATCACCCAGGGAAGGCAGGGTGGTCTGTGCGGCGGCCGGAGCCAGAATCTGTGCCAACGCCAGCAGACCCGCCAGCCAATGCCGCCCGGTCCAGGCCCTGACGGTTTTCTGTTCTTTCAAAACGAGTCCAGCGGCACGAAGCCAAGCGGCTCGGCGCTCTGCGCGTCGAGCAACACCGTCCAGAACGTCTGGCGTGCGACCATGGGCAGATAAACCAGTTCCCCCGCGCTTTTGCCAGTCGGCATCACGCCGGCATTGATCATTTCCGCCTGCTGTGGGAAGCGCGCGCTCAGCTCAGCCAGCGGCTTGGCGGCCGCCAAAACTTGCACCCGCGCTTGCGGATAGGCCTGCCAAAGCTCTGGGTTGGCGCTCAGCGAAAGCCCCTGCAAAGCCATGAGCGTAGCCGCGCCCTTCTCATTGGCATCTCGAAAAGCTCGCAGAGCAAGCGTTGTCGGACCAGTGATCGGCATCTTTTGCACGTCGGTTGGTGCCTTGCCCAGGAGTTCTTCGGGCACTTCGATGGCATGCACCGTGCGAAAGCGGTCGTATTCGAACACCAGATGAACCGGCCGGGCGACGAAAACCGTCCATAAGCCGTAGGCCAAGGCAGCCATCTGGATCAGGCCCACCACCGACAGGTCGCGCACCAGTTCGCGGCGCGGCTTGCGGCGGTTGAAGACCGTCAAGGTGATCAGCGGCCCCAGTATGACGTCCACCGTGATGACGATCAGGAACAACTCCTTGCCACCCGAACTGCTTCGGTAAGGATAGGGGTACCAGAGTCCGAACACCAGGAGCGCAGCCAAAGCAGCAATGCATAGACTCAAGCTCAGGTGGATGGCGCTGGCCTTGAATCGATCTTTCCAGTGGAATTCGCTCGTCTGATTCATGGTCGTATGATGCTCAAGTTTTGTAGCGATTTTGTAAAGCTGAGATTTTCCATGAGTTCACTGACCCACTTTGATGCGCAAGGCCAGGCCCATATGGTGGACGTGGCAGCCAAGGCCAGCACCCACCGCATCGCCGTGGCCACCGGGCGCATCGAGATGCAGCCAACGACTCTGGCAATTATCCAGTCTGGTACGGCCAAAAAAGGGGATGTTCTGGGCATCGCCCGCATCGCGGGTATCCAGGCTGCCAAGAAGACCAGCGACCTGATTCCCCTGTGCCACCCCCTGGCATTGACCCGCGTGACTGTCGACTTTTCTGCGCACTCCGCGACCGCCACGGTGCCGGCGCATGTGGTCTGTACCGCCCAGGTGGAAACCGTCGGCCCGACCGGTGTCGAGATGGAGGCCTTGACCGCAGTGCAAGTTGCTCTGTTGACCATCTATGACATGTGCAAAGCCGTGGACCGCGGCATGACCATGACAGACGTGCATCTTCTAGAAAAGCACGGCGGCAAATCGGGTAGCTACCGAGCCTCTTAAGGCACCTTCTCTACCGCGAATCAATGTTTCGCCCCCAACGTGCATGTTCCTGTGGGTAGGCCGACTTGTAACGCGATAGATAGAAGCGCGCGTCTTCATCCTGTCCCAATAGAACCGCATTTTCGATCAGTTTTTCCACTACCCTTGGCTCTGGGGAAAAATGCAATAGCTTCAAACCTTGCTCATGAAGCTGTCCAGCATTTTCCGGGGTCGTTGGCGTCAAGGTGTATTCGGCAAATCGAACTTGATCGGCAAACAACCAGGAACCACGGATTTTCTCAAGCGTATTTTCGCTATAGGCTTCAGCTCTTTGCTCAGGAGGTAGATATATCTGGCTGACGCGCCAATAGTCCCAGGCACCATAGGCCGTGAAGGCGACTAGGATCAGTGCAAGCCCTCGCTGCAGATGCCTGGCCTTTCGTATATTCAGGGCGGACACTGTCTCGACCGTGGGCCTTGTAACCCAGAGCAATCCGATTCCTAGTGCCAGTGCCATTTGAAAGGGTCCGTACCAAAGCGGATACTCGACCATGCTGTGTAACGCGATTAACGCCAGAACGCTCCAGGCCAGCTTGCGACTGTTGTTCTCTTCGGACCATGGTCGGGCACGCCATACGTACCAGAATATGGAAGTACCGCAAATCAGTGCGACCGGTAGTCCTAATTCCACCGCCAAGTGCAAAGGCAGGTTGTGCGCGTTATCAAGCATTTCACATTGGCGACCCCCTTGGTACTGCGTTATGAAATGGGCGTAATCCAATTCACCCCAGCCCCAACCGGACCAAGGATGCTTTCCGATCAACTCCAGCATGTTGCTCCAGAGCAGCAGGCGGCTACTACACCCGTCGTCCCCATGTTGGAACTTCGCAATTAGTCTGGCGCCTGCCAACCCATTGTTAAGCCAGGTAAGCCATAGCAAGCTGACACCATAAACCACCATTGCGGTGGCAATCACACTTCTCTGCAGAGATGATTTGACCCCATGCCACCCTATCGTCAATCCAAACAGGAGCAGGATCCCTATCACTCCTGTCCGGGAGGCTGATGCGGCGTTACCCGCGGCCAACACTGCTGCGATCAGATGCAAAAGAGTTTCCTGTGCGCCTCGCTTCTGCTGATCGAGATTTTGTCCAAGGGTCCAGAGAATGGCCGCCAACCCAATATTGGTCAGGGTTGCATATTGATTGCTCTGGCGTAAATTCCCAAAAGCTGTGCCCGGATCAGCCTGGCTTATCCAGCTGAAATGCATGTCTATGCCAAAGTACTGCATAAACGCTATCACGGTGTTCAGCAGCGCTGCCACCAACCAGGCGGCGGCAATGAGACGCACACCGTTGGGCTCGGCCCACGAACCGGGTACTGGCAGAAAAATCAGGAATGCCCCCATACAGGCTGCACTTGCAAACCATTGCCATGCAGCTGGGCTCGGAACGGCATTGGGCTCTATGAGCCATGGCACGACAAGTAGAGAAATGACTGCCGCAGATTTCACAGCCGTCTTAGTCACGTTATTTCAGGCTCCGTTCATGGAACGTGAACTTCGCGCATTTGCGGATACCGGCCTTCTTGGAGGTTTAAATACTCTTTACGAATCTCTTGATAGAGCCTCTCGCCAAACAAACCCCTCATCACTTCCAGTTGTTGAGTTGCCAGCGTCGGCTGGTTGTTCAAGCCTAGAGCAACCGCATACTGAAAATGTAGAGGGAGCCATGGGTAGCGGCGCGCCCCTTCCTTCAGGAGCTCAATATCAGATGGCTTCATTCCAGGCACCGCCCTCAAACGTATGCCTTGCAGCACGGTGCCGAGTTGTGTCAGTAATCTGAGATTTGGAACCTCATAGGTATCTGCAGTTTTTCCTATGCGGCGTTGCTCAAACCGTGCAACCCGGTAGTCCTCTTCCGCTTGCATGTACTCAAGGCCTACTCCAAGGAGTAGGCCACCATATAGGAAACACCCGAACGCCGCCCCCCAGCCGGGTAGTTTCAAGGACCAACTTCTATCCTTTTGTGTCCATTGATCCAGCATGCCTAGCAGCACCCCCACGGGCAGCAGAAAGTATGCATATGCCAACGGAAATTCCAGCATTGCATGGCAGCCCACTGGAAGAACCCATGTCAGCACCATGATCACGCGCTTGTCACGGTAGAAGCTTCTTCTCCGCCAGATCACCATCACGATGGTCATAACCACCAGTACCGTCAAGGGAACACCGATCCAGATCGCCAGATCCAGTCCGATGTTGTGAGCATAGAACGCTTGCTCAAACCCCGGTACTTTGAGTGCTGCATCCTGTTGCGCTGCCTGTGTTTGCAGCCAACCATAACCCCACCAGGGCGACTGACCGATTGCTTCCAGGAACTGCCGCCACATCAGTGGTCGCGATCCAGCCTGAACAATTTGCTCGCCCAGCCCCTGCTTGCCAATGGCCTGCCCCATCCCTTGCGACAACACCAGTTCCAGCAGCCAGATGGATGCCGCCCAGATCATGACGGCATGGCGTCGTATGTGACTGAAGCCAACACCTGCCCATAAGTACCAGAGAGCAAGCACTGCAACCACAAGCAGCCCCGTGCGAGACTGCGTCAGGACTACGCCGAGGCTTTGCACGGTGACCATCAGCACCAACAAGCCCGTGCCTATTTTCTCTCTCTCACGCAATATGGCTGCTGCAACAATGCCCATGAGCAGCAGCGTTGACAGCTGATTCGGCTGTGCCAGATTGGCCAAGGCCCGGGTGCTGTGGGCCGCCAACATGACCCAAGGAGCCCAGTCCCCTTCCAGCTCGAGCCACTGCACCAGGCCCATCAGGGCTGACAAGACCGCTCCCAACGCAAACGCCCATGCCACGGTTTCCAGCGGATCACGCCCTGCGGCTATTGGCTCATCCGCCCATATGGCTCCTAGCATCCATGCGAGCGCAAATCCGCCGAGATAGATCAATGTCACCCACAGGTCACCGGCGAAAGGCAATTTTCCTGTGAAATACTGGGCTACCGCCAGCAGCATCAGCAATAGCACCAGGGTCGGCATTTCACCAAGCCTGAACGCCACATGGCGCCTTTGCCTGAGCGCGATCAAACACGTCGTCCCCATCGCAAGCAGCAAACCGAGAAACACGGGAGCTTCATTGAGAAACGCCCACCACGGAGGAAAATGGTCCGGCATGAGCCATCCCATGCCCAGCAGTATCGAGAAGATCAGTGCGGCCATGTCTTGGTTGTGTGTTGAACGTTCCAAAGAAAAAGGGCTCCGAAGAGCCCTTTCAGACCACGAGTAGGCCGAATTAAGCCACCCGTTTGTCAAACATATTGACTTCCTGTATCAGGAAGAGCCCCACGTAGCGCCCAGGGGGGTGATGGTCGCGCGGCAAGAACCGGGCAGAAACTTTGCCGGCATATTGCCCGTCGGCCCGCAATCCCAGCCAGAAACAGAGGTGCCCGCCGCATTGATCGTGGGCGTCATCGACACGTAGGAGCCGGCGGTAATGTTGGGGGTAAGACCTTGCACCAACACGCGGATGTCACCCCGCTCTGTCGTTTCAATCGAGGCCACGTATTTCGTCGGGCCCGAGCTGGCCCCGGCCGCGAATTCACAGCCCCACTTGCCACCAACCGGCAAAGACGCAATGTTATTGCTCTGATACACCTCGGTGATGCTGGTGCGGCATGCAGATGCGCCCAGAATCACTTCCGAGACCTTGGCGCGGACCGTGTAGTCCTGATAAGCCGGCAGGGCGACGGCGGCCAGAATACCGATGATCGCAACCACGATCATCAGTTCGATCAGGGTGAAACCCTTTTGCAGTGAACGCTTCATGTAAAGCTCCTTGGTTAAAAGAAATGGATACAGCGGTGCTGTATGGTCAAGGATCAGCAGTTTCCATGCCAAGCCAGAACCGTGAATTATGTTGTCGTTTTACGGCGAAATCCAGAAAAAGCCTCCCATTTCGGCTTCATTTCTGTCCCAAGCCTCAGTTGTCTGACATTTTTGTCTAACCGGACTTGTCACTTGATGCAGACCTGCCTAACCTGTTTCAGGTCTGTCATGCCCAGCATGATCTTTTCCATGCCATCCATTTTCAGGGTCCGCATGCCACTTTCCACCGCTGCAGCAAAGATCTCGGCCACCCGGGCACGCTCCTGCACCAGCCTCTTGATGTTGTCGTCTGCGATCAGGAGTTCATGCAAGCCCATCCGTCCTTTGTAACCGGTCTTGTTGCATTTATCGCAACCGACCGGCTTGTAGAAACGCAGCTTGCCGTCTTCGCCGTAGTTCACCACCCACTCTTCGTAGAGCTTCTGGGCTTCGCCGCTGAAGTCCGCCTTCCAAGCCTTGGTATTGCGCAGTTCCTGGGCGTACTCGGAGATGAAGCTGTTGACCTCTGAGGTTCCCGGGTTGTAGGGCTCCTTGCAGTCACACAGCTTCTTGGCCAGACGCTGGGCCAGAATCCCCAGCAGGGCATCGGCGAAATTGAAGGGGTCCATGCCCATGTCCAGCAGACGTGTGATGGACTCCGGCGCAGAGTTCGTATGCAAGGTGGAGAAGACCAGGTGGCCTGTAAGCGAGGCCTCCACGCCCATGGACACGGTTTCCTTGTCGCGAGATTCGCCCACCATGATGATGTCCGGATCGGCGCGCAGGAAGGCGCGCATGATCAACGCAAAGTCGATGCCGGCCTTCTTGTTGATCTGCACCTGCCGCAGGCCTTTTTGCGTGATTTCCACCGGGTCCTCGGCCGTCCAGATCTTGGTGTCGGGTGTGTTGAGGAATTTCAGGATGGAGTGCAGGGTGGTGGTCTTGCCGGAGCCGGTCGGGCCGCAGACATAGAACAGGCCGTAGGGCTTGCTGACCGTGGACTCCAGCCGTTCGCGGTTGTGGGGTGTCAGACCCAGCTTCTCCAGGGGAATCGGCTCGCCTGCGGCCAGGATACGCATGACCACGTCTTCCACGCCGCCGGCAGAGGGTATGGTCGCCACCCGCAACTCGATGTCCAGCGGGCCATATTTCTTGAACTTGATCTTGCCGTCCTGGGGCTTGCGACGCTCGGAGATATCGAGGTCGCACATGATCTTCAGGCGCGTGACCATGGCCTGCCGGAAGTGCGCAGGGACTTCAATGTACGGCATCAAAGTGCCATCGATCCGGAAGCGGATCCCCGTCTTGAGCTTGCCTGGCATGGGCTCGATGTGGATATCCGAAACCTTCTGCTGGTACGCGTCGATGATGACCTTGTTGACAAACTTGACCAGCTCGTTGTCGGCCGCCGCTGATTCCAGCGAGTCGTCGTTTTCCCCGTCATCACCCAGCGGGGTACCCATATCCGCCAGCAGCTGATCGATCGAGGTTCCGTCGGCCGTGGCGCCAAACAGCTGCTCCAGCGTCTGTTCGAACTCTGTCTGTGTGGTGACGCGGTAGGAAAACTTGTTGATGCGCGAGAACACCTGCGGCACCACGCGTGCGCCGCGCGTAGCCTCGGGGTCCAGGCACATGATGACCAGGCCCTCGGGCGACTCTTCCAGCGGTATCCATCCCTGGCCTTCGGCAAACTCGCGCTTGAGCGAGCCGTGCAGCATTTCCGAGCGGATACGCCCCGAATTGAAGGGCTCGTAAGGTACGCCAAAGAACTTGGCCAGCGACGGGCCCACCTGAGCGGGCGTGATCTGGTGCTGGCTCAGCAGCAAATGCTCGACCGGTTGCCCTTCGTTGCGCGCCTCCTGCACACAGTCCTGCAGCTGGGCCCCGCTGAGCAGGCCGTCGGCTACCAGGCCATCGTATTTGGTGGCGCGGATGCGCTGCGGCTCATCCACCTTCTGCAGGCGCTGGCGTATGGCCGTGGCCAGCGTCTTGCACAGCTGGACTACTCCCTTGACGTCCAGCTCGCCAAACGGCTGGTCATTCTTGTTGTTGATGACCTGAAGCACACCATACAGATTGCCCCCCTCAATGATGGGAGACACCAGCATCTGTTTGGTCCGATAGCCTGAGCGCTTGTCGACTTCCTTCAGAAAAGTCAGTGATGGATGGATCTGCTTGAGCGCGTCTTCGTCGTAGACATCGGCCAGGTTCAACAACTTGCGGCTGAAAGCCACGTAGCCGGCAATACTCTGCGGGCTGATGGGCAGCTTGAGTTCGCGGCTGCTGGTCAGCCCTGTCTTGATCTTGGAGACGATGGAGGTTTCATCGTCGCTGATCGCGTACAGGGTCAAACGGTCCGCGTTGAACAGCTTGCAGATCTCCGGACTGACCTCCAGCATGATCTGCTCGACGTTTTCGGTCTCATGGATACGCAGCACAACCTGCTTGAGCTGGCGTACAAACAGGGCTTCAAAGGACTTGTCCTGCTTGTCCGATGCGGGCTGCTGTGAATCACGGAAGACCTGGTCGGTAGTTGCACCTCCACCCGGAGGTTTCATGACGGCACTCATAGATCGAACTCCTGCCCGGCCTGCAGCCAGCGTATGTCATGCGCCAGCTTCCTGGCACTTGGACGGCTGCCTTCCAGCTTGCGAATTTCTGACATGATCAACTCGGTTTCTGCAGGTTTGGTGTGCGTAATGTAGATTGGATACTTGCTGCCTGCGCTGATGCAGTCCAACTCTTCAGCCAGCACGGCCGGCGACAGATGCCGGCTTGTTTCCGCCAGCTGGCTCTCGCGGCTGCTGAAAGCGGTCTCGATCACCAGCATGCTCACGTCCAGCTGGTTGACTCTGCGCCAGAAAGCGGGGTTACGTTCGGTATCCCCGGAAAAAACCCAGCAGGCCTGCTGCGTCATCACGGCATATCCGACGGCAGGCACGGTATGCACCGCCGGCAGCACTTCAACACGCTTGCCGGCAATCTGCAGTTCTTGTCCAACCCGGATTTCCTGAAAACGGATGAACGGCGCGTCGGTGGTCGGCAGGCGGGTGAAATCCGGCCAGATCACGTCATTGAAGATGTGCGCCCTGAGTGCGGATATCGTGCCCGCCAAGGCATACACCTGAACCGGGCTGCTGCGACGTGCCGCAATGGCATCCAGCATCAGAGGCAAGGCGGCGATATGGTCCAGGTGGGCATGCGTCAGCAGCACGTGGTCTATGCTCAGCATCTGGTCCAGGGTCAGGTCTCCGACACCCGTGCCCGCATCAACCAGAACATCGCCATCCACCACAAAGGACGTGGTACGGCAATCCCTGGCGATAGCACCTGAGCAGCCCAACACACGCACCTTCATGACCACTCCTTTGTCTGCCTGTGACAACAGGCCCACAGGATTCAGCAGGCCCACCGGGCCCGCTGCAGACTCAACTCTGGATAAACTGCATTTTCGTGCCCGCCAGCTCGATCATGTCGCCGCTCTTGAGCGCCACAGGTTCGTTGCCTATCGGCGCACCATTGAGCATCGGAATACCCGAGCCCTCGACATGGGCCACAACATAGCCGTGGGCCCGACGCGATATGGAAGCCACGGCCACGCCCGGCTTGCCAACCGTCGTGACCGCCTTCGTCAACGGAACTTCACGACCAGAGGCCGTACCCGAGAGCACGCGCAACGCACCGCTGAGTCCGGCGCCTTCGGCCGCCGCCATCGGTGTTTCACCCGGCTTGAACAGCATCGTCTTGTCGAAACCAGGAGCCTCGGCCTCGTTGACAAACTTGATCTTGTACTTGCCGACTTCGATGGTGTCGCCGTTTTGCAGGGCCTGCTTCTTGACGGCTTTGCCATTGACATAGGTGCCGTTGGTACTGTTGAGGTCCTCCAGCATCACCTCGTTGCCTGTCATCTGAAGTGCAGCATGTTCACCACTGACAGCCAGATTGTCGATCACCACGTCGTTGTATGGTCGCCTCCCCAGGGTCGTGCGTTCTTTGGTCAGCTGCACTTCCTTGATGACAACACCGTCGATCGATACGATCATTTTCGGCATGCCCGACTCCTATTCCTGTTGCTCGTTATAAATATAACCTTCGCTATTTTCCCAGCAAACGCGCCATTAAACCGCGCTTTTCTGCCTCGGCTTCGCCCTGGACCAGAAGGACCGTGATATTGTCCCGCCCGCCATGCGCGTTGGCCGTGTCGACCAAGGCCTTGGCGCGCTGCTCCGGAGGCACGGGTAGCTGGAGTATCTTCGCAATATCCTGGTCCCGGACCATGTCGGACAGGCCGTCCGAGCACATCAGATAGACGTCACCTGGCTCGACCGTATGCTCGTGCACCTCCAGCAGAACCGCGTCGTCCACACCCAGGGCGCGGGTCACCAGATTCTTGTTCATGGACAGGGCAGCCTGCTCGGGGGTCAGCAGCCCTGCGTCGATCTGCTCCTGAAGCAGGGAATGGTCCCGGGTGATCTGCACCAGCTCCCCCTGCCGCAGCCGGTAGCAGCGCGAGTCGCCGATGTGCCCGACCACCAGATCGGCGCCACGGAAGACACCGGTTACCAGCGTGGTTCCCATGCCCGAATAGTGTGTATTGGCGCGCGCGGCCTGGTAGACCGCCGCATTGGCGTTGCCCACGCAGATTTCAAGCGCACGACGGATATCCTGCACCGTTGCCGCCAAACCCGCCTCGGCCAGCCAGCGGTTCATCTCCGTGTTGATGATCGAGGTGGCCATGCTGCTGGCTACTTCGCCTGCGTTGTAACCGCCCATGCCATCGGCCAGGACGGCCACCCCGGTACCCTCGTCAAAACCGACGGCATCCTCGTTGTTTTGCCGGGCAAGCCCGGGGTCGGTTTGCGCACAAAATCTGTAAATCATGGCATCTGTCGTCATGGCTCAAAGAGTTGCCTCAGACAGGCCGGGAGATGCAGACGTGCCGCGCCCGTTGGTGGCAATTAACAGGGCCGCCCCCAAAAGCACGACTAGGACGAGCCCCGATTCCAGCAGAGGCCGTTTGCTTGTAAATGAAGTTGCCAATTCGTGCCTGTTCAGATGCGTGGGGCTCACGCCATTGATTTCAGCAGCCCACCATGAAACCAGCGTAGCTAGCAGCTAGCTTACGCCATACAAGCTGTTGACCTTAGCAGAGCAACCCCCGGCCGGCAAGGTAGTAATGCACGGGGTGTTGTCGTTTTTTTGCAAATCCCGGGTCACCCCTCAAGAAGGGCTGACCGAGGATCTTGGGCGCGGCCTCCGCAGGCCTCGCGCCAATGCCCAGGATCAGCTTGCCGCAGGCCGGCTGCGCTTTTGCAAAGCGCGCCCCAGCAGGACCACGAAGGCGGCCCCCGCAGCAGCCGCAACGTAGTGCAACCAGGCATTTTCCGCGGCAATTTCCTTGAGCGCCACATCGCTGACGATGGTTTCGCCGCCGACCCAGCCTATCAGAGCCGCGCCCAGCGTGACGATGATGGGGAATCGTTCCATGAGCTTGATCATCAGCGTGCTGCCGAAAATGACCAGGGGAATACTGATGGCCAGACCGATCATGAGCAGCAGGTTGCTGCCCTTGGCAGCAGCGGCGACGGCAATCACGTTGTCCAGGCTCATGACCACGTCAGCGATCAGGATGGTGCGCACGGCCGCCATCAAACCACCGCCCTCCTTGCCATGCCCCTCTTCTTCGCCATCGTCCTCGCTGAGCAGCTGCACGCCAATGTAGAGCAGCAGGAGACCACCGATGATCTGCAGGAAGGACATCTGCAAGAGCTGGGCGGCCACCAGGGTCAGGCCTATACGCAGCACAACCGCTGCGCCCGAGCCGAACAGAATGGCTTTTTGCTGCTGGTGCGGCGGCAGCGAACGCGCCGCCAGCGCGATCACTACGGCGTTATCGCCGGACAAAATGATATTGATCCAGATGATTTTGAGCAAACCGATCCAGAAATTGACATCTTGCAAGAAATCCATGAACCACTCCTCAAGTTATATGTTGTCGTAAAGGATTTAAGCCCGGATTGTCCTATAGACAACCGGGCTCGATGGTGTGGAAAACCGCAGTTCTTGACTGCGGTCAAGCGACTCAGAGCAGCGCTTTGAGCAGGCGGGCCATCTCCGACGGGTTACGTGTGATCTTGAAGCCGCACTCTTCCATGACTGCCAGCTTGGCATCGGCCGTGTCGGCACCGCCGGAAATCAGCGCGCCAGCATGGCCCATGCGCTTGCCGGGAGGCGCCGTGACACCAGCGATGAAGCCGACAATGGGTTTTTTCATATTGGCCTTGCACCAGCGGGCGGCTTCGGCCTCGTCCGGGCCGCCGATTTCACCGATCATGATCACGGCATCCGTCTCCGGATCGTCGTTGAAAGCCTTCATGACATCGATATGCTTCAGGCCGTTGATCGGGTCGCCGCCGATACCCACGGCGCTGGACTGGCCCAGACCGATCTCGGTCAGCTGCGCCACAGCCTCATAGGTCAGGGTGCCAGAGCGTGACACGACACCGATGCGGCCCTTGCGATGGATGTGGCCGGGCATGATGCCGATCTTGATTTCTTCCGGCGTGATCAGGCCGGGGCAGTTGGGACCCAGCAGCAGGGTCTTCTTGCCGCCAGCGGCTTCCTTGGCCTTCATCTTGTTGCGCACCATCAGCATGTCGCGAACCGGGATGCCTTCGGTGATGCAGATCGCCAGGTCCAGATCGGCTTCCACGGCTTCCCAGATGGCGTCAGCAGCACCCGCCGGTGGCACATAGATCACCGAGACCGTAGCACCGGTCTGCTTGGCTGCTTCCTTGACGGAGGCGTAGATCGGGATGTTGAAGATGGCCTCACCGGCCTTCTTGGGGTTCACGCCGGCGACGAAGCAGTTCTTGCCGTTCGCGTATTCCTGGCACTTCTCCGTATGGAACTGACCGGTCTTGCCGGTGATGCCCTGGGTGATGACTTTGGTGTCTTTGTTGATGTAGATCGACATGACTGTTCCTTGGCTTTACTTGGCGGCTTTGACGGCAGCGACCACTTTCTGGGCGGCTTCGGCCATGGTGTCGGCACTGATGATGGGCAGGCCGGACTCGGCCAGCATCTTCTTGCCCAGCTCTTCGTTGGTGCCCTTCATGCGCACCACCAGCGGCACACTCAGGTTCACGGCGCGGCAGGCGGTGATAACGCCGGTGGCAATGGTGTCGCACTTCATGATGCCGCCGAAGATATTGACCAGAATGGCCTTGACCTTGTCGTTCTTCAGCATGATCTTGAAGGCCTCGGTGACCTTCTCGGGGGTGGCACCGCCACCCACGTCCAGGAAGTTGGCCGGCTCGGCGCCGAACAGCTTGATGGTGTCCATGGTGGCCATGGCCAGACCTGCGCCGTTCACCAGACAGCCGATATTGCCGTCCAGCGAGATATAGGCCAGATCGAACTTGGAGGCCTCGATTTCGGCAGGATCCTCTTCGTCCAGGTCACGGTACGCCACGATCTCGGGGTGGCGGAACAGTGCGTTGGAATCGAAGTTGAACTTGGCGTCGAGGGCAATGACATTGCCCTTGCTGTCACGGTTCAGGGGATTGATCTCGACCAGCGAGGCATCGGTCTCCATGTAGCACTTGTAGAGCTTCTGGCAGATGTCGATGAACTGCGCTTGCGAGTCGGTGGGCATGCCCACGCCCTTGGCCAGCTCCTGGCCTTGCGCCTGGGTCAGGCCGGTGGCCGGATCCACGAACAGCGTGATGATCTTCTCGGGCGTGGCATGTGCCACTTCCTCGATGTCCATGCCGCCTTCGCTGGAAGCGATGAAGGCTACCTTCTGCGTGGCGCGATCGGTCACCACGGACAGGTAGTATTCCTTCTGGATGTCGGCACCGTCCTCGATATAGAGGCGGCGCACCTTCTGGCCCTCGGGGCCGGTCTGGTGGGTCTTGAGCTGCATGCCCAGGATGTCACCGGCCAGGCGCTTGACGTCGTCAATGGACTTGGCCACCTTGACACCACCGCCCTTGCCACGGCCACCGGCATGGATCTGCGCCTTGACGACCCAGACGGGGCCGCCCAGCTTCTGGGCAGCCTCGACCGCCTCCTGGACTGTGAAGGCCGGGATGCCGCGGGGCACCGGCACACCAAACTGGCGCAAGATTTCCTTGCCTTGGTACTCGTGGATCTTCATGAGGGCTCTCTCAGGAAATGATTTTCTGTCCGACCTCGGAACCGACGTGTCCCGTGGCTGATGCTGGATTCAGCACAGCCTTGGAATGTATCATGTTGCTCTGCACCAAAACTTGCTGGACATCCATCATATTGATTGACCTGATCAATCAGGCCCGCCTTTACCATGACACGACACCAAGTCTTCATTGACGGCGAAGCCGGCACCACCGGCCTGCAGATTCGCGAGCGCCTGCTGGCCATGCCGCAGATCGAGCTGCTGAGCATTGCCGCCGACCGGCGCAAAGACCCGGCTGCCAAGCGCGAATTGCTGGCCGGTACGGACTTGGTCATCCTCTGCCTGCACGACGAAGCGGCCCTGGAGACCGTGGCGCTGGTCGACGCGCTGGAAAAGAGTTCCGGGCGGCCCGGCCCAAAGATCATTGACGCCTCGACCGCCCACCGGGTCGCTCCGGGCTGGGTCTATGGCTTCCCCGAACTCACGCGCAGCCAAGCGCAGGCCGTGGCGCAGGCCCGTCGTGTCGCCAACCCGGGCTGCTACCCGACCGGCGGCATCGCCCTGCTGCGCCCACTGGTGGACGCGGGCCTGCTGCCGCCCGACTATCCGGTGGTGATGTCGGGCTATTCCGGTTATTCCGGTGGCGGCCGCCAGATGATCGAAGCCTATGAGGTCACGAAGACAGCCCCCCCGCTGGAGGTCTATGGCCTGAGCCTGACCCACAAGCACCTGCCCGAATTGCAGCGCTACAGCGGCCTGAGCCGCCGGCCCATTTTTGTCCCCGCCGTAGGCAATTTCTACGCCGGCATGCTCGACCAGATCGGCGTGCAATTCGACCTGATGAAGGGCGTCAGCCGTACCCAGCAGCTGGAGGATGCGCTGCGCGCGCATTACTCCGGCAGCGAATGGGTCAGCGTGGTGCCCCCCGCGGCCGGCGGTCGCCTGGAGCCCACCGCGCTCAATGGAACCAACAAGATGGAGCTCAGCGTTTACGGCAACGATAGCCTGGGGCAGGCCGTATTGATGGCACGCCTGGACAACCTGGGCAAGGGTGCCAGCGGTGCAGCGGTACAGAACCTCAGATTGATGCTGGGCCTGTAGTCAAGCCCCTTCATCCGCCGGATCGCCGCCCAGCACGCGGCGCACCACATCGCCTGTAAAACCGCGCGCCAGCAGAAAACGTGTCTGCCGTGCCCGCTCCTGGGGAGTCTGCGGCAAGGCTTCGAACTTTCTTTGCCAGACCTCCCGAGCACGCGCAAGTTCGCTGTCCTTGAGACCGGACAGGGCCCGCGCGATCAACTCGCCGTCCAGCCCTTTGTCCTGTAGCTCCTGACGGATGCGAGCCGCCCCCAGCCGGCTCGCGCGCCGGTTCAGCACCGACTCCACGACCCGTTCCTCGCTGATAAAGCCCCGGGCCTGCAGTTCGTCCAGGGCCCGCGCCAGCGTCCCGGGCTCTTCTTCAAACAGCTGGAGCTTGCGCTCGAGCTCGCGGCGCGAATGCTCGCGCTGGCTCAGCAGGCGCAGCGCTCGCCCTTTGAGCGTGGGCTGGAACGACAGCCGGGCCGTGGCCATGGTCCGCGCCTCCTTACCGGCCGCCGGCTTTATTCAGCGACGGCTTCTGCGGCCTCGTTGAGCAAGGGGATGCCCAGCGAATCGCGCACCTTGTTTTCGATCTCGTGCGCCAGCTCTCTGTTCTCGCGCAGGAATTCGCGTGCGTTGTCGCGGCCTTGTCCGATCTTCTCGCCGTTGTAGGCGTACCAGGCGCCGGACTTCTCGATGATCTTGGCGTTGACGCCCATGTCGATGATCTCGCCTTCGCGGCTGATGCCCTCGCCGAAGAGGATGTCGAACTCGGCGGTCTTGAAAGGCGGCGCCACCTTGTTCTTGACGATCTTGACCTTGGTCTCGTTGCCGATGGCCTCCTCGCCCTTCTTGATCGTGCCGGTGCGGCGGATGTCGATGCGCACCGAGGCGTAGAACTTCAGCGCGTTACCGCCCGTCGTGGTTTCGGGGCTGCCGAACATCACGCCGATCTTCATGCGGATCTGGTTGATGAAGATGACCATGCAGTTGGTCTTCTTGATGGTGGCAGTGAGCTTGCGCAAGGCCTGGCTCATCAGGCGGGCCTGCAGGCCCGGCAGGCTGTCGCCCATCTCGCCTTCAATCTCGGCCTTGGGGGTCAGGGCCGCCACCGAGTCGATCACGATCAGGTCCACGGCGCCGGAGCGCACCAGGCTGTCGACGATCTCCAGGGCCTGTTCGCCAGTATCCGGTTGGGAAATCAGCAGGTCGGGCAGGTTGACGCCCAGCTTCTGCGCGTACTGCACGTCCAGGGCGTGTTCCGCATCGACGAAGGCGCAGGTGCCGCCGATCTTCTGCATCTCGGCAATGACCTGCAGCGTCAGCGTGGTCTTGCCCGATGATTCCGGGCCGTAGATTTCGACCACACGGCCACGCGGCAGGCCGCCCACGCCCAGGGCGATGTCCAGGCCCAGGGAACCGGTGGAGACGACCTGGATGTCCTCGATCGCCTCGCCCTCGCCCAGACGCATGATGGTGCCCTTGCCGAACTGCTTCTCGATCTGGGCCAGCGCGGCCGCCAGGGCCTTGGCTTTTTCACTGTTGGCGACGCTGATGGATTTGCCGGATACGTCCATGGATGCTCTCCTTGTTGGGTTAACTGTTTCATCCAGTGGTTTTAACTACAGGCTGGATGCTTGATCAGTACTTTATGCGCGTTGTACTTTCAAGTAAAGCCTCAATTTGGTCATTTTGGTTTACTATTTCGACATGCCGACAACAACGCTTTCCGCACCGATCGACGACGGCTGGCGCCAGACCCACCTGGGCCGCCTGCTGGGCCATGCCATGCGGCGATTCGACGAGCGCGTGCTGCACCTGATGGCACAGGACGCCGAAGTCCCCCTGGCCCTGTCCAACCTGGCAGCGCGCGGCCAGGTCAGCGCGGCCCACATCCACATCACGCGCCACCTCGCGCTGGAGGGCGCCCGACTCCAGGAATTGGCGGCATTGGCAGGGATGAGCAAGCAGGCCATGGGCAAGCTGGTCGACCAATGCGAGGCCTGGGGCCTGGTCACGCGCGAACCTGACGTGCGTGACGGCCGGGCCCGGCTGGTGCGTTTCACGCCGGTGGGCCTGGCCTGGCTGCGCGGCTTCCAGCGGGCTGTGGTGCAGGCGGAAACCGAGCTGAAGCAGGCGGTCAGTCCCGAGGTGGCGGCCGTCATTGCCCTGGGCCTGGAGGCCTACGCCAGCGCCTAGAATCGTCCTGACACACCACGCCGAGCCGGCGCCCACAGCCGGCAGGCCCCAGGAGACAGGCATGCGGATTTTGATCGCCGAGGATGACCAGGTATTGGCTGACGGCCTGTTGCGCACCCTGCGCAGCTCCGGCGCCGCGGTGAACCACGTGGCCAGCGGCACCGAGGCCGACGCCGCCCTCATGACCAACACCGAGTTCGACCTGCTGATCCTGGACCTGGGCCTGCCCAAGATGCATGGCCTGGAGGTGCTCAAGAAGCTGCGTGCACGCGGCTCCAGCCTACCGGTGCTCATCCTCACCGCCGCGGACAGCGTGGAAGAGCGCGTCAAGGGCCTGGACTACGGCGCCGACGACTACATGGCCAAGCCCTTCTCCCTGCAGGAACTGGAAGCCCGTGTGCGCGCCCTGGTGCGCCGTGGCATGGGTGGGGCCAGCAGCCACATCAAGCACGGCCCCCTGGTCTACGACCAGGCCGGTCGCGTGGCCACCATCGACGGCAAGATGGTCGAGCTCTCCGCGCGCGAACTCGGCCTGCTGGAAGTGCTGCTGCAGCGCACCGGCCGTCTGGTCAGCAAGGACCAGCTGGTCGAACGCCTGTGCGAGTGGGGCGAAGAGGTCAGCAACAACGCCATCGAGGTCTATATCCACCGCCTGCGCAAGAAGATCGAGAAGGGGCCCATCCGCATCGCCACCGTGCGCGGCCTGGGCTACTGCCTTGAGAAGATCCAGAGCAGCTGAACGCCAGGCCATTTCCAGAGTGACGGCTGTATCGTGAAACTCTTCCAGCGCGAGCAGCGCTCACTCTTTGGTGAGATCCTGGACTGGATGCTCACGCCCCTGCTGCTGCTGTGGCCGATCAGCCTGGTGCTGACCTGGCTGGTAGCGCAAGGTATTGCGGGCAGGCCCTTCGATCGCACGCTCGAATACAACGTCAACGCCCTGGCCCAGCTGGTCACCGTCAACCAGCAGCATGTGCAGTTCAACCTGCCGCTGCCGGCACGGGAACTGCTGCGTGCCGACGACATCGACACGGTCTACTACCAGGTCCTGGGTGTACGCGGTGAATACCTCAGCGGGGAGCACGACTTTCCGCTGCCACCAGAAGACGCGCCGGTCACACCCGGTGAAGTGCGCCTGCGGGACGACACCTTTCATGGCCAGGACATCCGGGTGGCCTACATGTGGGTTCCAATGGACACGCAGGCCAAGCGAACGGTGCTGGTCCAGGTGGCCGAGACCCTGGACAAGCGTTCGGTGCTGGCGGCCGAGATCATCAAGGGCGTGATGCTGCCGCAGTTCGTCACCCTGCCGCTGGCCGTGCTGCTGGTCTGGCTGGCGCTGGTGCAGGCCATCAAGCCGCTCAACCGCCTGGAAGAGCGCATCCGCGCCCGCCGTCCCGACGACCTCAGCCCGCTGGACACGCAGGCGGTGCCGCTGGAGGTCGCCCCCCTGGTGTCCTCGGTCAACGATCTGTTGCTACGACTCAAGGATTCGATCGGCGCGCAAAAACGCTTCCTGGCCGACGCCGCCCACCAGCTCAAGACGCCACTGGCTGGCCTGCGCATGCAGGCCGACCTGGCCCAGCGCGAGGGCACCAGCACCGAAGAGCTCAAACTCTCGCTGCGCCAGATCGGCCGGGCCAGCGTTCGCGCCACCCACACCGTCAACCAGCTGCTGGCGCTGGCGCGCGCCGAGGCCGGCACCACGGCCATGAGCCGGCTGCCCTGTGACCTGGCCCGTCTCACCATGGAAGTCGTGCAGGACAGCGTGCCGCGCGCCATGGAAAAGCACATCGACCTGGGTTACGAGGGTGCCCAACCCGGCATGCCCGGCGTCATGCTTGAAGGCAACCCCACCCTGCTCAAGGAGCTGGTGCGCAACCTGCTGGACAACGCCTTGAACTACACCCCCTCCAGCGTGGAAAAACCCGGCGTCATCACGGCGCGGGTGCTGGCCGACCCGTTCGGCAAGATCATCGTGCTGCAGGTGGAAGATTCCGGGCCGGGCATCGCGCTGGCGGAACGCGAGCTGGTGTTCCAGCCTTTTTACCGGGCGCTGGGCAATGACGTCGACGGATCCGGCCTGGGCCTGCCCATCGCACAGGAAATCGCGCAGCAGCACCATGCCCGCATCAGCGTGGAAGACACGCGGCCCGGCCAGACCCCGCCCGGGGCACGCTTCACGGTCCGCTTTGACCTGACGCCGGAGTAAGGCCCTGATCAGCGGCAACTGCGCAGCGTCTTGTCGCCCAGCGCCGACTTGAGCTCTTCCAGCTTGGGCCGCAGGGCTTCGTCGGCGGCCGGGATGCGCAGCTGGCTCTGCCGGATCTCCAGCCGCTCCTGCACCACACGCGCCGTGCGTACGCCGCGTTTTTGCAGAGCCGCCAGCTCCGCCTGCGCCTGCGCCTGGGTCTCGAAGCGACCCAGCGACAGACCCAGTTGCAGCTCGGGGTTGTCCAGGGACTGCAGCTTGAGCTTCATCTTCTCCAGCTCCACGCGCTTTTTTTCCTGCGCTGCTGAGTTGGGGAACTTGCCCATGTAGACGATCCAGCGTGCCGGCTCCACCAGCAACTCCAGCGACCAGGCACTGGCTGGCAACGTGGCCTCCAGCGCCTTGCGCACGGTCTCGGTCTGGGCCTCGTCGAACAGGCCCGCCTGCAGGCATTCCGGTGGTTTGGGCGGCGTCAACGCCACCTGCTCGGCCCGGCGCCCCTCGTCGGCCGGCAGGATGCGGATCGCCTCGGGACGGATCTGCTGGGTCAGGCGCTGCGGTTCACTCTGTTCCGCAGGTGCCCAGCCGTAGGCGCGCAACATGCCATGCGACCATGCGAAATAGGCGGCGTTCAGCAGGACCAGTAGCAGGACGAGGAGGCGCAACATGAAAGGGGCTTCACTTCGAGGGGCGGACGCTGACTTCGGCGCTGGAGATTTTCTTCAGCCCGCCGGAAGTATGCACCAGCAGGGCGCCGCTGCCATCCACGCCCCGGGCCTGGCCGGTCGTGCCATCGCTCAGGATCACTTCGCGTCCGGCCAGAGCGTCGCGCGCCGCATAGGCCGGCTGGAAAGGTCCCCAACCCTGGGCCTCAAAGCGTTGAACATCCCCCACCAGCGCCGCTGCCACACGCTGCAAGGCCTGTGGCGCGGTCATGTCCGGCACGAGTTCCTGCAGCCAGGCGGGTGGTGTGGCCAGGCCAGCGCCATCGCGCGGCGTGATGTTGATCCCCACACCGATCACCGCATAACGCGCGTCGTGTATCTGCGTGGTCTCGATCAGGATGCCGGCCAGCTTGCGGTCGGCCAGCCAGACGTCATTGGGCCACTTGAGTTGCAGGTCCGGGTGCAGGCTCTGCACCACGCTCAGGCCCACGGCGAGCGACAGGCCCGACCAGTCGGCCATCTGCAGGGGCAGGCCCAGCGAGAACATCAGCACATCCCCGGGCCGCGCACCGCTGCTCCAGGGCCGCCCCAGGCGGCCGCGGCCTGCGGTCTGCTCCTCGGCCACCAGCAGCACGGGCTCCAGGCGGCCGGCACGTGCGCGGCGCATCAGCTCGGTGTTGGTGGAATCCAGCTGCGGCAAGACCTCGACGGTGAAACCAGGCAAGGCGGGTGCCACCGCTTCCCAGATCGCTTCCGCCGGCCAGCGCAACATGGCGATGCCCTTCAGCGCTTGCCGCTCTTGGCCTTGTCTTTCTTCTTGGCCTTCTTCGGCTTGTCGTCCTTGGGCGCCAGCAGGGTACCGCGGCACTGCTCGCTGCCGCACCAGCAGGGATACTCGGCCTTGAGCTTCTTGGTGTAAGGCTCGTCGATGATCAGGCCATAGTCGTAGTTCAGCTCCTCGCCGGCCTTGATCTTGCGCAGGGACTTGATGAAGACCCGGCCTTCCTCCTCGTCGGCCTCGCAGTTCGGAGCGCAGGCGTGGTTGATCCAGCGCGAGGAGTTGCCGCCGACCTTGGCGTCGATGACATGGTCTTCGTCAACGTGAAAGTAGAAGGTGTGGTTGGGATCCTTGGGATCGTGGGGGTGGCGGCGCAGCGCCTCCTTCCAGTTGATGATCTCGCCCACGTACTCGATGAGGGTTTCGCCCTTGGGGATATCCTGGACGGCAAAGACCCCCTTGCCATGGACGCCGGAGCGGCGGGTCTGGATACGGCGGCCGGACTCGGAAACGGAATTCTTGGACACTGCTGAAAAATTTGGTAAGGTGAACTCGTATGGGCGCGCGCGTGTGCGTGCCCGCGTGTGTGCGCATGTGCGCGCGCGAGAAACTGG